>NZ_JBHMIP010000011.1:0-188395 GCF_048060245.1 Micromonospora sp. LOL_014 | reverse complement strand
ATGGTCATGCAGCAGCACCTTCGGCGCCCGAACGATCTCCGCCAACGAAACAGCCACCATGGGTGGAGGGTAGTAGGTTTCAACGTCGCACTCCGGCACGGGACACGGGTATTGCCGATGCCGGCGCGGGTGCCGGTCACCAGCCAGGCAGGATGTCTACGATGCTCACCGACGTACTGCCGTACCTGCGTTGCCCGGTCTGCCGCGCGCCGCTCGCCGCCCATGACGGCGGCGTCCCCCGCGCGGGCGGCACCAACGGCAACGCCGACGGCGCTGTCCGGGCGCTGCGCTGCCCGGCTGGACACAGCTTCGACGTGGCCCGGCAGGGCTACGTGGACCTGGTGACCGGCCGGGCCCGGCACGCCGGCGACTCCGCCGAGATGGTCGCCGCCCGCGACGAGTTCCTTCAAACCGGACATTTCGACGTGGTCGCCACGGGGCTGGTCGAGGCGGTGGGCAGCCCGGCCCCCGACAACCGAGCCCCCGACAACCGGGGCGCGGGCAGGCCGACTCCGGACGACCGGGCCGGGCCGATCGTGGTCGATGCCGGCGCCGGGACCGGGGCCTACCTCGCGGCGGTGCTCGACGCGCTGCCCGGCGCCGTCGGACTCGCCCTGGACCTGTCCAAGGCGGCGGTACGCCGGGCCGCCCGCGCCCATCCGTCGGCCGCCGCGGTCCGCTGCGACACCTGGCGACCGTTGCCCGTCGCCGACGCCTGCGCCGACCTGGTGCTGAACGTGTTCGCTCCGCGCAACGGCGGGGAGTTCGCCCGGATCCTGCGGCCACGCGGCGCGCTGGTCGTGGTCACCCCGCTGCCCGACCATCTCGCCGAGGTGATCGGCCCCCTCGGGTTGCTCCGGGTGGACCCGGCGAAGGACGACCGTACCGGCGCGGCGCTACGGCACCACTTCGACCGGGTCGCGCTGCACGTCCTGCGCCGACGGCTGCGCTTGTCGCACCGCGACGTCACCGCGCTGGTACGGATGGGACCGAGCGCCCGGCACACCGACCCGGCCGACCTGGCCTCGGCGATCGCCGCGCTGCCAGAACCGGTCACCGTCACCGCCGCCGTCCAACTGGCGATCTACCGCTGCCGGCCGGGCAGCTGACTGAGGACCGGTCAGGTCGACAGGTCGACCTCTTCCCAGCCGGGCGGTGCGTCGTGGTACGGGCCACGGAGAACGACCGCCCATTCCAGGGCCCACCGCCGTTGCCCGATGGCGTTGGCGTCCACCACCCCGGGCAACGGGTCGCCCCGCCGTTCCGCTTCCAGGTAGCCCCAGTCCAGGCAGTAGTAGAAGTCGAGCAGTACAGCGGCCTCGGCCGCGTCGCGGGGGGCGACGAGGGTCCGGGAGCGCCATTGGGCGAAGGTCTCGCCGGCCGCCAGGTTCGGCAGCAACGCCATCAGCCGGTCGTCGGAGACCGCGACCGGGTCGAGATGCCGGGTCAGCCCCAGCACCCAGGCCAACGCGAAGATCGCGTCGTGGTGCAGGACGAACGAGCGGTGGTCGCCGCGCCCCCCGATGACGAACTGCCACTCCGGCGGGGTGACCAGCTCGACCAGATGCGAGTTGAGCAGCCAGCTCATCGCCGCCTGCGGTGGCATCCCGAAGCAGCGGGCCAGCACCAGATGCAGGATCGCGGTGCGGGCCTCGATCTCCGGGGTGGGCCGCAGCTCGACCCC
This sequence comes from Micromonospora sp. LOL_014, assembly GCF_048060245.1. Taxonomy (NCBI): domain Bacteria; kingdom Bacillati; phylum Actinomycetota; class Actinomycetes; order Micromonosporales; family Micromonosporaceae; genus Micromonospora; species Micromonospora sp. LOL_014. The sequence continues at coordinate 186,711 of NZ_JBHMIP010000011.1, read as the reverse complement.
GTCGCCCGGCTCCCAGACCAGCGGAAAGCCGGCCGGAGGCAACGGTAGGCGGAGCCGGCGCAGCTCGTCGAGACTCTCCGCGCGAATGGCCCGGGGGTCAGGAGCGAGTACGGTCACAGCCTTCGTTCCCTGCTAGTCGGCGTCGGCTTCTCTCCTGAACGGACCCCCGGCGAGGCAGGATATCCGCTCTGTGTCACGGGTACCACGACAAGGGGTATCGGTACGCCGGTCGTAGCGGATCAGGCGATCCGGTCGACGACCAGCTGGGTGGTCGTCGATGGCGCGTCGGTGAGCTGAACGGGATCCGTCGGGCCGAACCCACCGGAGAGGGCCGGCAGCACGTCGGCGATCCGGTCAGGGGCGTCGGCGCGCAGCTCGACGAGGGGGTCACCGGCCCGGACCGGCTCCCCCGGCCGGCGGTGCAGGATCACCCCGGCAGCGGCGCTGACCGGATCCTCCTTGCGGGCCCGGCCGGCACCGAGCCGCCAGGCGGCCACCCCGATCGCGCGGGCGTCGACCGCGGCGACGTAACCGTCCCGGTCGGCGCGGACCAGTTCGGTTTCGGCGGCGACCGGTAGCGGGGCGTGCGGGTTCCCGCCCTGGGCGGCGATCATCGCCCGCCAGGTGTCCATCGCCCGGCCGTCGCGCAGCGCGGCGGCCGGGTCGGCGTCGGGCAGGCCGGCGGCGTCGAGCATTTCGCGGGCCAGCGCGAGGGTGAGTTCCACGACGTCGGCCGGCCCACCGCCGGCGAGCACCTCGACCGCCTCGGTCACCTCGACCGCGTTGCCGACCGCCCGGCCGAGCGGGGTGGACATGTCGGTAAGCAGGGCGACAGTACGGACGCCGTGTGCGGCACCCAGGTCGACCATGGTGCGGGCGAGCTGCCGGGCGTCGGCGACCGACGCCATGAAGGCTCCGCTGCCCACCTTGACGTCGAGGACCAGTGCGCCGGTGCCTTCGGCGATCTTCTTGCTCATGATCGAGCTGGCGATCAGCGGGATCGCTTCGACGGTGCCGGTGACGTCGCGCAGCGCGTACAGCTTGCGGTCGGCCGGGGCGAGGCCGTCACCGGCCGCGCAGATGACCGCGCCGACGTCGCGCAGCTGGTCGACGAAGCGGTCGTTGGCCAGGTCCGCCCGCCAGCCGGGGATCGACTCCAGCTTGTCCAGGGTGCCGCCGGTGTGGCCGAGCCCTCGGCCGGACAGCTGCGGTACGGCGGCACCGCAGGCGGCGACCAGCGGGGTCAACGGCAGGGTGATCTTGTCGCCGACGCCGCCGGTGGAGTGCTTGTCGACGGTGGGCCGAGGTACGCCGGACAGGTCGAGCCGCTCGCCGCTGGCGATCATGGCGGCGGTCCACCGGGCGATCTCCGCGGTGTCCATGCCGCGTAGCAGGATCGCCATGGCCAGCGCCGACATCTGCTCGTCGGCGATCTCACCGCGGGTGTACGCGGCGATGGTCCAGTCGATCTGGGCGTCGCTGAGCCGGCCGCCGTCGCGTTTGGTGCGGATCACGTCGACGACGCCGGCCATCTTGGTGCTGTAACTAGACAAATCGGTCATACCTTCACGATGGTTCCAGGGTCGCGGGCGACGCCGGAGAGGGCGGGGTAGGAAATCGGCTGCCGGGTGCTTGCGGTGCTACCGCGCTCGATCAGCCGGTCCAGCGGGTGCTCACCTCGGTCGGCGGGTCGCCTTCGCCGGCCCAGGAGACCCCGCCGTCGGCGTCGACCACCACCACCCGGTGGGTGCGCGCCCGGCCCCAGGCCACCACCGACTCGGCAGACGGCCAGCTCGGCGCCTCCTCCAGGATGCCCGAGCCGGCCGCCTCGCCGGTGGATTCGGACCGTTCCCAGTAGCCGGTCCAGACCAGCTCGCCGCCGGCCGAATCGGGGTGTACGAAGACGGTGCCCCGGCCCCGCCACTTGGCCAGCCGGGCCGGCACCGCGGTGTCCGGCGCCACCACCGGGCGCCCGGCGGCGTCGGCCCGCCCGACGTGCTCGGGGCCGACCCGGTCCCGCTCCGCCGCGCCACGACCGGCGCCCCGGCCGACGCCGCCGCCTGGGGCGAGCGCGGCGGCCGCGAGGTCCGCCGGGCCAAACGCGTGCGGCAGCAGCTCCGCCACGGTCAACGGCGCCGGCAGCGCCTCGACCTGGCACTCCGGCCCACCGTGCTCCCACAGCAGCTGGCGGCAGCGCCCGCACGGCATCAGCGGCTGGCCATCCCCGCCAACGCAGGACAACGCCACCAGCCGGCCACCGCCGGTGCTGTGCAGCGACGAGACGACGCCACACTCGGCGCAGAGCACCACGCCGTACGCGGCGTTCTCGACGTTGCAGCCGACGACCACCCGGCCGTCGTCGACCAGCCCGGCCGCGCCGACCGGGAAGTTCGAGTACGGCGCGTACGCGTGCCGCATCGCCTCGGTCGCGGCCCGCCGCAGCTCCACCCAGTCGATCTCCACGACTGCCCTCCTCACCTGCACCGGCCACCGCCACCGGCCGGTCGGCCCGGTTCGTACGACCGGACCTGACCGGCCAGTAGTAAACGGTAACCGGCGTTGATCAGGCTTTGATGTAGGGCTTGCCGTCGGCGGCCGGCGCACGTACCCGGCCGACCAGTCCGGCTACCGCCAGGATCGTCGCCAGGTACGGCAGCATCGCCAGGAACTGGCTCGGGATGGCGCTGCTGATCGCCCCCAGGTAGGCACCGAGCTGGTCGGCGAAGCCGAAGAACAGCGACGCCAGCAGCGCCCCGGTCGGGCTCCACCGGCCGAAGATCATCGCGGCGAGGGCGATGAAGCCCTTGCCGCCGATCATGTTCTTGGTGAACGAGTAGAGCAGCAGGGTGTACGACCCGCCGCCGATCCCGGCCACCATGCCGGCCAGCAGCACGTTGCGGTAACGCAGCCCCAGCACCCGTACGCCGAGGGTGTCCGCCGCGATCGGGTGTTCGCCGACCGACCGGGTCCGCAGCCCCCACCGGGTCCGGAACAGCGCCACGTTGATCACCACGACCAGGATCAGCGCCAGGTAGAGGAAGATGCTGCCGCGGAACAGCGCCGGCCCGAGCACCGGGATGTCGGACAGCAGCGGGATCTCCCAGGTGCCGAAGTGCGGCGGCTGGTTGTAGGCCGGCTGGTCGGTCTGCATCAGCCGCTCGTAGAGGAAACCGGTCAGACCGATCGCGAACAGGTTCAGCACGATGCCGATGACCACCTGGTCGACCAGGTAGCGGATGGCGAACAGGGCCAGCAGCAGCGAGATGAACGCCCCGCCGAGGGCTGCGGCGATCAGCCCGACCCAGACGTTGCCGGACATGGTGCCGATCAGCGCACCGGCGAACGCACCCATCAGCAGCTGGCCTTCAATGGCCACGTTGACCACCCCGGAGCGTTCGCAGAGCACCCCGGCCAACGAGCCGAAGATCAGCGGCAACGCCAGCAGGAAGGTGCCCCGGACGATGTTGACCATCGGCATGAAGTTCTGCCCGGTCGGCGCGGTGGAGATCTGCCAGCAGAGGAAGCTGACCACGAAGCCGACGATGCCGACGCCGAGCAGCCACCGGAACCAGCGGGCACCGTACGGGCTGAGCAGCAGCGCGCCGGCGGCGAGGGTCGCCAGGCCGAACAGCACCGCGCCCAGGTTGCCGGGGATCCGCAGCGCGGCCCCGCCGGCGGTCTCGCTGAGCGTGAACCGGGCCTGCTGCTCGGCGGCGAGCGAGCCGAAGACGGCGGCCGCGACCACGCCGGCGGCGACCAGGACGGCACCGCTGATCCGGGTACGGCTCCAGAACCGTTGCGTCACCGCCACCGGGGCGTCAGTTGCGATCATGGTGGACAACGCGGTCACCAGCCCTTCGCCATGCTGGTCTGCAACCGGGCGGACCGGGCCGCCCGGAGCTGGAAGATCGCCTTCACCAGGGCGGGGGCGGCGATGAAGATGACGATCAACGCCTGGAGCACGGTGACCAGTTCCAGTGAGATGCCGGAACCCGACTGCATCGCGTTGCCGCCGGCCCGCAGCGCCCCGAACAGCAACGCCGCCAGCGCGACACCCCACGGTTTGACCCGGCCGAGCAGGGCGACCAGGATGCCGTCGAAGCCGATCTGGGCCGCGACCAGCGGAGTCAACGCGTTCGCCGTGGAGCCCAGCACCATGTTGGCGCCACCCAGCCCGGCCAGCCCGCCGGCGACCACCATCAGCAGTACGTAGGTGCCGGTGACACTGATCCCGGCGGTCCTCGCGGCATCCGGGTTGGCGCCGACGGCGCGCAGTTCGAAGCCGAACGCGGACCGGTTGAGCAGCCAGGCGACGGCGGCGGTGACGGCGACTGCCAGCAGGATGCCGGCGTGCACCCGCAGCCCGTCGCCGAGCAGCCGGGGCAGTTGGGCGGTGGTGTCCACCGGCCGGCTGATCGCGTCCGGCCGGTCCGGGTTCTGCACCCCGGGCTGCACGATGATCCAGGTGAGGAAGTACAGCGCCACGTAGTTGAGCATGATCGTGGTGATCACCTCGTGGGCGCCGGTGCGGGCCTTGAGAAAGCCGGGGAAGAAGCCCCACAGCGCGCCGCCGAGCGCCCCGGCCAGCACCGCGACGACCACGTGCAGCACCAGCGGCAGCGGCAGCAGGAAGCCGGCCAGCGCGGCCACCACGACGCCGATGATCGCCTGCCCCTGGGCGCCGATGTTGAACAGGCCGCCCCGGAACGCCAACGCCACCGACAGCCCGGTGAAGACCAGCGGCGCGGTGTAGGTCAGCGTCTCGGAGATCGGCCGGAACACCGTCGGCCACTCGGTGTCGCCGGCGACGAAGGACCGCACCGCCGAAGGGTCGATCACCGAGCCCTTGAACAGGTTGGCGTACGCCTCGCTGACCAGGGTCCAGCTGGCGGACAGCGCGTCGCCCGGGCGGGCGAAGAAGTAGGTGTAGGTGGCGAGCACCTCCGGGTCGGAGACGATCATCAGTACCCCGCCGATGACGACGGCCAGCAGCAGCGCGAGCACCGTCACGGTGACGGTGTTGGCGGCCCACAGATTGTGCAGGAAGCGCTGGCCGAGGGAGTCGCCGTCGGGGGCGGGCGGGCCGGTGCCGGCGGACGGCTCGGCCTCGGCCTGCGCGGCGGCGTGCGCGGCGGCCGCCGGCTCGGCTTCGGCGGGCGGCTTGTCCGGCGAACCGGCCGACGAGCCGTTGTCGCTGCTCATTGCGTCCCTTCTTGCTCGGTCCCGCCGGTGACCCCGGCCATCAGCAGGCCGATCTGTTCCCGTGGGGTGTCCGGTCCGACCACGGCGATGATCCGGCCGCTGTACATCACCGCGATCCGGTCGGCCAGCCCGATCACCTCGTCCAACTCGCTGGAGACGACCAGGACGCCGGTGCCGGCGTCGCGTTCGTCGATGATCCGGCCGTGGATGAACTCGATGGAGCCGACGTCGACGCCCCGGGTCGGCTGGGCGGCGATGAACAGCTTCAGCGGCCGGCTCAGCTCCCGGGCCACGATCACTTTCTGCTGGTTGCCGCCGGACAGGGTGCCGACCGCCGCCTGACCGGACGACGTACGGATGTCGAACTGGGCGATCCGCTCGGTCGCGGAGGCGGCGATGGCTGCCGGCCGCAGCACCAGACCGGAGCCGAACGGCGGCTGGTCGTACAGGTCGAGCACCAGGTTCTCGGCGACGGAGAACTCTTTGACCACGCCGTCGACGCTGCGGTCCTCCGGCACATAGCCGACTCCGGCACGGAGCACCCGTTTGGCGCTCCAGCCGTCGATCCGCTCGCCGTTGAGGGTGACCGTGCCGGCCGCGGTCGGCAGCAGACCCATGATCGCCTCGACGAGTTCGGTCTGGCCGTTGCCCTGCACTCCGGCGATGCCGAGCACCTCGCCGGCCCGTACGGTCAGGTCGACCCCGTCGACCACCCGTACGCCGCGCTCGTCGTCGACGACCAGGCCGGCCACTTCGAGCACCGGCTCCCCCGGCTGCGCCGGGGTCTTGTCCACGGTGAGGCTGACGCTGCGGCCGACCATCAGCGCGGCCAACTCGTCGCGGCTGGCGGTCGGTTCGGCGGTGGCGACGGTACGGCCTCGCCGGATCACCGTGATCCGGTCGGCGATCGCCTTCACCTCGCCGAGCTTGTGGGTGATGAAGACGATCGACTTGCCGGCTGCCTTCAGCGACCGCATGACGGTGAGCAGTTCCTCGGTCTCCTGTGGGGTGAGCACGGCGGTCGGCTCGTCGAGGATCAGCAGGTCGACGTCGCGGGTCAGCGCCTTGACGATCTCCACCCGCTGCTGGATGCCGACCGGCAGGTCCTCGATCACCGCGTCCGGCTCGACCGCCAGGCCGTACCGGTTGGAGACGTCGACCACCTCGGCGCGGGCCCGGCGCTGGTCGAGGAAGCCGAGCAGCCCGCCCCGGGTGCGTTCGGCGCCGAGCATGACGTTCTCCGCCACGGTGAGCACCGGCACCAGCATGAAATGCTGGTGCACCATGCCGATGCCGGCGGTGATGGCGTCCCGTGGGCTGCGGATCTTGATCGGGGTGCCGTCCACCAGGATCTCGCCCTCGTCCGGTTGCAGCAGCCCGTAGAGGACGTTCATCAGGGTCGACTTGCCGGCGCCGTTCTCGCCCAGCAGGGCGTGGATCTCGCCGGGCTCGACGGTCAGGTCGATGTGGTCGTTGGCGACCAGGTCGCCGAAGCGTTTGGTGATGCCGCGCAGTTCGAGTCTCAGCGGAGCCTCCCGGGGAGACTCCGGGCCACCGGCGGGTGCCCGGAGGGTCGATGGCTGAGCCGCCCCTGTCACCGGGGTCTACGGACCCCGGTGACAGGGGCGGGGTGTCGCTCGCGGGGCGTGCCGGGGCAGCCCCGCGCACGCCGGCCGCCGGTTACTCCGGCTGCGCGTCGGAGGTGACCTCGATGGTGCCGGCGATGATGTCCGCTTTGAGCTGCTCGACCTCGGCCTTCAGCTCGTCGGAGACGCGGTCGTCGAACTCGTTGTACGGGGCCAGCGAGACGCCGTTGTTCTCCAGGTTCCCCAGGTAGCCCGGGTCGGCGCTGAGCTCGTCGCCGTTCGCGCCGGCCAGCACGGCCTGCTTCACCGCGTCCGGGATGTTCTTGACCACGGTGGTCAGGAAGGTGTCGCAGTACTGCTCGGCGCTCTCGCAGCCGTCGACGTCGACCCAGATCACGCTGTACGCGCCACCGGCGGCCTGCGCGGCGGCGGCGGTACCCAGCCCGGCGCCACCGGCGACCGGCATGATCACGTCGGCGCCCTGGGCGACCAGGCTGTCGCCGACCTTCTTGCCCTCGTCCTGCTTGACGAAGTCGTTGGTGAACGAGCCGTTCTGGGTCGCCTTGTCCCAGCCGAGCACCTGCACGTCGGCGCTCTTGGCCTGGTTGTAGTGGGCGACGCCGTCGACGAAGCCGTCCATGAAGATGGTCACCGGCGGGATCGGCAGGCCGCCGTAGGTGCCGACGATGCCGCTCTCGGAGAAGCCGGCCGCCAGGTAGCCGGCGAGGAACGCGGCCTGGGCGGTGTCGAACTGCATCGGGTAGACGTTGGCCAGGTCGGTCGTGGCGTCGACGATGCCGAACTGCTGGTCCGGGTTGGCGTCGGCGACCGCGATGGTCGCGTCGCGCATCAGGCCGCCGACGGCGAGGATGAAGTCGCAGTCCCCGGTGACGTAGCCGGTCAGGTTCGGCTCGTAGTCGGCCTCGGCGCTGGAGGCGACGTAGTCCCCGTCGACCGCGTCGTTCTCGCTCTGCGCCGCCTCGATGCCGGCCCAGGCCGAGGCGTTGAAGGACCGGTCGTCGATTCCGCCGACGTCGGTCACCATGCACGCCTTGTACGCCTCGGTGGCCTCGCCCCCGGTGCCGTCCGTGCCTTCGTTATCGGGTGCCTCGCCACACGCGGCAGCGGTGAGCGCCAGCCCACCCGCCGCGAACATCGAGACGATCCGCATCCCACGCGTAGCGCGCAAGACGGTCTCCTTCCATTGCACACCGCAGACTGTCGCGGCATCGAGTCCCCACCCGGCCGGTCGGACCGGACATACTTTGGACGGGAGCGTACGCGCGGTCCCGTCCACCGGCCGACAATCGTGCACGACTGTTGAGCCGCCGTTACCCTCGCGTAACTCTCCCGCGCGGGAGATCACCTGCGGATCCGCAGGATCGCTCCCGCCGCCGACCCTATAAGGGGCGGCAGCGGGTCGCCGGCGGTTCACCCGGTCGTGACCTGGGCAGGTGACGGCACGGTCGGTCGCCGTACGGTGGCGTGATGTCAGCGCCAGAAGACGGCGACGGCGGCGTTGACCAACGTCAGCACGATGATCGCCAGGAAATGCCCCTTGTTGACCGATTCGCGCTTATGGGAGAAGAAGACCATCGCCAGGATGGCGAGCCCGAGCACCAGTTTGGTAACGAGTTTCGCCGGGGCCGGTTCGTCGCCGTCGCGCAGCGGCGCGGACAACCCGATCCCGGTGACGACCTGGATCACCGCGCCCCAGAGCATCGCCGGGTTGATCCGGATGCGGCCGCTGAACCACTGGACGGTGGCGCCACCGAGCAGCAATGCGAACCCGATCAGGTGGGCATAGAGCAGGACGAGTCTGAAAGCTTCCACCTGCTCATCCTCGCGCACCGTGCCACGCCCGGCCGCCCCCGGGTCCGGCACGTCCTACCCCCTCAAAGCAGCGGGCAGCTGTCGATGTACTCGGAGAAGGCGCGGTCGTCGGCCGGCGGTGGGCAGAGGAACTGCTCGTACCGCAGGTCGTCGTCGACGAACCGCTTCAACCAGGCGACACTGGACGAGGCGATTGTGGCGTTCGGGATGTTGGGCGCGAAGTGGCTGGCACCCCGCAGCTCCAGGTACGCCGACTCGAGGTCGGCCGGGAAGCTCGCGTGGAACTGTTCCGAGTGGCGCCGTACCGAAGCGATGCCGTCCCGCTCTGCTCCGATGATCATCGTCGGCACCTGCAGGTCGGACCAGTTCTTGGTCAGGTTCCACGGGGTCAACGGGATGGCTGCCCGCAGTTCCGGCCGGGCGTCCGCCGCTTCCAGGGCTCCTCCCCCACCCATCGAGTGTCCGATCACCGCCAACCGGTCAGCGTCGACCCGGTCCCGCACCGGACTTTCCTGAGTGAGGAAGTCCAGCGCGGCGAGCATCTGCCGGCCCCGACTGGCCGGCTGGTCGGTCGTCCGGTTCGTGTCGATGTTGAACACCACGAAGCCCTGCGACGCCAGCCTCGGCGCCAGCCACGCCATCGACGACTGCCTGGCGGTGAAGCCGGGTGCGATCACCACACCGCCGAAGGTGCCCTCCGTGGTCGACGTCGGGAAGAAGATGGTCCCACCCCCGAATCCCGAGGCCTGGGAACGGCGTACCACCGTATCGTCGATGTCGAACGGACCGTTGGCCGCCGCGATGCTGGCCGCCGACGGCGCCGGTCCCCGCTCGAACGGGCTCTCCGCCGCCTGCGCGGTCGGCGCTAGTACGACGCCGGCGGAGATCGCCGCCGCCGCCGCGCCGCCGACGAAGAGGTTCCGCAGCCGGAGCCAGCGCGGACGGTCGACCGGACGGCGCCGCCGCCCGCGCGGCGACCGGTAGGTCGCCGTCGATGCTGTCTGTCCTGTCACGATCCTGATGTCCTCCCTCGTCGCGACAGGAACGTTTACGCAGGTCAATAGGCTATCCCGCACCTGTCGCAACTCGAAGTACGGCGATCGGACACCAGCGGTTCGTGGGTTGGCCGAACGGATGGACACCTCGGCACGAACAGCCAACCGTGCAGCCAACCGCGTGATCGACAGGTCGGCGTCGGGTGCCTGCGTGGACACCCCGGCGATGCGTGGAGCGGAGACCTCGTGGCTCAGGCGCCGGGCCGACGTCGCGGTCGGTCAGGACTGTCTACGCAGCCCGATGACCTGCAGCAGGGCGAACAGGCCGACGACCGCTGCCTGCATGACGATCCAGACTCGGGCGATTGTGGAAGGATCACCGATCCCGGCAGCCGCCACCACCAGACTTGCCGACACCCAGATCACATTGACGTCCACCACCGTAGCTGCGGCGCTGGCGCTGATCGTCGAGCGGCCGCCGACGAGCCAGACAACGACACCGAAGACGAGCAGGAAGACCCCGCCCCGGAGAAATCCCGTGGACAGGTCGAAGAGATCGCCGAGCATGCTGGCCGCCACAAGGTACGCCAGTCCGTTCATGCCGGTAACCACGGCATCCAGCTTCAACGCGAGTCGGAGGAACTTGTCGGATGCGCCGTCTGCAACGGAGCCGCGTGCCGCGGCAGCAGGAGTAGTCATGAGATGACACCTTGGCACCAACAGCCAGGTACCACTGCTGGTTCCGGTGATCGAAGACGGGTTCCGCGCTCCTCTCAGCACGCTCACAGCGTGTCTGCAGCATCATCGCCGGCATGCGAGCGGTGATGTTCGACGCGTACGGCCCGCCCGACGTGCTCAGCCAGGTCGATCTGCCGACACCCGTACCCAGTGGCGATCGGGTGCTGGTCCGGGTGCACGCCACCACGGTGACCTCCGCCGAGTGCGGGATGCGCCGGGGTGAGCCCCGGTGGGGCCGGGCGATCATCGGTCTGCGTCGCCCGCGCAACGGGATCCGGGTGCTCGGGCTGGAGTTCGCCGGCGAGGTCACCGCGACCGGGCCGGCGGTTAGCCGGTTCCGGGTCGGCGACCGGGTCTTCGGCTTCACCGGCTTCGGTGTCGGGGCGAACGCCGAGTACAAGTGCCTGTCGGAGCGGGCGTCGATGGCAACGATGCCGGCGAATGTGACGTACCCGCAGGCTGCCGCGACCGTCGACGGATTCACCACCGCCTGGCACTTCCTGCATGACCTGGCCGGCCTGCGACCCGGCCAGAAGGTGCTGGTCGTCGGAGCCTCCGGCAGCATCGGCACGTACGCCGTCCAGCTTGCGAAGCACCTCGGCGCCGAGGTGCACGGCGTGTGCAGCGGCCGCAACGTCGAGTTGGTCGGCTCGCTCGGCGCACACCGGGTGTTCGACTACACCGCCGAGGATTTCACCGCCAGCGGCGAACGCTACGACGTGGTCTTCGACACCGTCGGTCGCAGCTCGTTCGCCCAGTGCCGGCCGGTGCTCGCCCGGCGCGGCTGCTACCTGCCGACGACCGGCCTGATGACGAACAGCCTGCTGGCGGCCGGCACAGCTGTCACCCGCGGCCGGCGGGTCCGGACCGGGATGTCGGTACGCAAGCACACCGCCCTGGCCGCGCTGCGGGACCTGCTCGGCGACGGCCGGCTCCGGGTCGTCATCGACCGCAGCTACCCGTTGGCCGAGATCGTCGAGGCCCACCGGTACGTCGACAGCGGACACAAGGTCGGCAACGTCGTGATCACCGTCGTGGACGGCGACGCCCCCGCCTGAGTGGCGCCGCGCCGGGCACACGGCTCGGGAACCCAAGGTGTCTCCGCAGGTCTGATGCCACAGGTGCGTCAAAATGCACCTGTGGCATCAGCGCCCGGTTCAGGCCGACGGATGCTGAGCGGGTGCCAGGCTGTCGTGGGTGTCCGGCGCGGTTGCCGGTGCCGACCCGGCGCGGTCGAGGCGGGTGGCGGCAACGTACCCGAGCAGCAGCCCGACGGCGATCGCGCCGGGCAGGTAGGTGATGCCGTCGTACGCTCGCCCGTACTCCATCGGGAAGAGCGCGAGCCGGGACAGGGCAAGTGCGGCAAAGACCGTGCCGGGCGTGATGAGAATCCCGACGATCAACAGTGGCACGGTGAGAAGCAGGTGCAGGCCGATGCGTCGCGGGGAGGGTGACCGGCTGTGTATTCCGACGACGGCCCAGGCCGCTGCGGAGACCCCGAAGGCTACGGGCAGGGTGACGACGCGGATCCGTGACGCGCTGGGCCCGGTATTCACCGATGACATGTTCGCGGAGGCGTTCCCTGCGGGAGGCCGTCCGGCGGTGTCGCCGGGGGCGTTGGCGCTGGTGTCGGTGCTGCAGTACGCCGAAGGGCTCAGTGACCGGCAGGCCGCCGACCAGGTCCGGGCGAGGATGGACTGGAAGTATCTGCTCGGCCTGGAACTCGACGATCCCGGGTTCGACTTCACGGTGCTCAGCGACTTCCGTGCCCGGCTGATCAAGCACGGCATCGAGGAGAAAATACTGGATGTGGTCCTGGACCGGTGCGCGCGGTAGGGACTGCTGCGCGCTGGCGGTCGACAGCGGACGGACTCCACGCATGTCCTCGCGGCGGTGCGCACGCTGAACCGGATGGAGTTCGTCGGGGAGACCCTGCGGGCGGCCCTGGAGGTCCTGGCCGCAACCGTACCGGCGTGGCTGACGCCGCTGATCGACGCCGGCTGGGTCGAACGCTACGGCGCCCGTGTCGACTCCTACCGGTTCCCCAAGGGCGACGACGTGCGTACCCGCTGGGCTGAACAGGTCGGCCGGGACGGCTACCCGATCCTGGACGCGATCGCCGCCAGCGCAGCGCCCGCGTGGCTGCGCGAGATCCCCGCGGTCCAGGTCCTGGCCTGGCATGGCAGCAGCAGTACCACCGTGACGGCGAGGAGGTGCGCTGGCGGGAGGGCAAAGACCTCCCGCCGAGCAGAGACCGGGCCGTCGAGGGAACCGTCATTGTTGTCAAAACGGGCCCGAGACAACAATGTGGGTTCCCTCGGCGCATGGCCACGCGACGCGGGCCCGCCCTCGCCGGTTCAGCCAGCACCGCGAGGCAGGGGGCGGGCTGCCGGCACGGGACCTGCCGGCAGCCCGGGCGTCGTCCGCGACCGCCGGGAACGGGGGATCCGGGGGTAGCAGATGTTGCCATGTCAACCGTACGCCTTCCTGGCCGATGCGCGCCGCCCCGGAAGTTCCTAATCAATCACTCTTCGTCATGCCACATGAGCTGACGTGCGGCTTCAGCGACTGATCCGGACAACGAAGGATAAATTGTGATTGTGTGCGCCAATTGGCTCACCGTCATGTGGTTCTCGACCGCGACGGTGATCGGCATGATCAACTCGCTGGCCTTGGGAGCCACCACCACCCCGCCAATGACCTGCCCGCTGGCTGGCCGGCAGAACAGCTTGACGAAGCCGTCCCGCAGGTCGACCATCTTCGCTCGGGCGTTGCCGGCCAGCGGCAGCATCACCTGCCGGGCCTGCACCCGCCCGTCGTCCACCTCGTCCTGGGACACCCCGACGGTGGCCAGCTCCGGATCGGTGAAGACGTTCGCCGCGACGGTACGTAGCCGCAGCGGCACCACCGCCTCGCCGAGCGCGTGCCACATCGCGATCCGGCCCTGCATCGCCGCGACGCTGGCCAGCGGCAGCACACCGGTGCAGTCGCCGGCCGCGTAGATGCCCGGCACATTGGTACGCGACACCCGGTCCACCGGCACGTGCCCACTGTCCGCGACGGTCACCCCGTACTCGGCGAGCCCCAGGTCCGCCGTGTTCGGCACCGAGCCGACCGCGATCAACGCGTGCGAGGCGGTCACCGTACGGCCGTCACTGAGCCGCACCTCGACCCCGTCGCCGACCCGGGTGACCGCGTCGGCGCGCGAGTTGTTCAGAATCGTCATGCCCCGGGCCCGGAACACCTGCTCGATCGCCATCGCCGCGTCGGCGTCCTCGTGCGGCATCACCCGGTCCCGGCTGGAGACGAGGGTCACCGGCACCCCCATCGCCAGGTACGCGCTGGCGAACTCGGCACCGGTCACCCCGGAGCCGACCACCACCAGGTGCTCGGGCAGGGCCGGCAGGTCGTACACCTGCCGCCAGGTCAGGATGCGTTCGCCGTCGGGCACGGCGGTGGGCAGCTGCCGGGGCGTGGCGCCGGTAGCGACCAGTACGGTCGACGCCTCGATCGGGTACTCAACGTCACCGTTGTCGGGGCTGACGAGCACCCGGTGGGTGTGACCTAGCGTGTCCTCACCGAGCCAGGCCCGACCCGCGACGAATGTCACACCGGCCTTGACGAGTTTGCTGCGCACGTCGGCCGACTGGGCCAGCGCGAGCCGCTTCACCCGGTCGTGCACCGCCGCCGCGTCGACGGTGACCGCCTCCAGCCCGTCGGAGTCGATGCCGAACTCCTCGGTGTCCCGGTACCCGGTGACCACCTCTGAGCTGGCGATGAAGGTCTTGGATGGGACGCAGTCGGACAGCACGCAGGCGCCACCGGCCCCGTCCGCCTCGACCACCGTGACGTCGGCCCGCAGCTGCGCCGCGACCAACGCCGCCTCGTAGCCGGCCGGGCCACCGCCGATTATCACTATCCGCTTCAAAACGACTCTCTCCCCAAACTTGAACTTATGCTGACGAAACACCCGGCTGACGGCGGCCGTCGGCCAGTTGCCCGACACGCGACACGCTCACTCGTATTCTCCCTCACCCCCCTGCCGGGCTATCGTCATCGCCGTGCGTCACTACGCCGCGTATGGCTCAAACCTCGACCCTGCTCGAATGCGTGCTTACTGTCCGCATTCGCCGATGGTGGGCACCGGCTGGCTGGAAGGCTGGCGGCTCACCTTCGCCGGTGAGGGGGTGATCGGCTGGGAGGGAGCGGTCACCACCATCGTGGAGTCGCCGGGCGACCGGGTCTTCGTCGCACTCTACGACGTACATCCGTGGGACGCCGCGCAGCTCGACGAGGTCGAGGGTGCGTTGGCCGGCACCTACCGGCGGCTGACCGTCCGGGCGGTCACCCTGGACGGTGCGGTCACCGCCTGGGTCTACGTCTTCGACGGGTACGAGGGCGGGCTGCCCACCGCCTGGTACCTGTCGGAGATCGCCAACGCCGCCGAGAAGGCCGGCGCGCCGGACGACTACGTCGCCGAGCTACGGAAGCGACCCACCCGTACCGCCACCGCCTGACCTGCCTTCCACCGGCCGAGCAGCAGAGCACCGACGTACGCTCGTCAGTCGGCCGGCCGACCGGTCGCCGGCCGTACGTGGGACAGCGCAGCGTGCAGCAACTCGACGAGTTCCCGCCGGTGCTCCGCGCGCAGCGCGGCGAACGCCTGACCGGTGATCCGATTGGTCACCCGGTCCGCCCACAACCGGCGGCGGATCAGTGGGCCGACCGGCGGCCACGGCGGCGACCACCCGGCCGCGACGGCGGCCTTCGTCCCGTCCGGGCCGCCCAGCAGCGCCTCCACCGGCGTCAGCCCGGCCACCCGTACCGCCATCAGGTGGGCTCCGGAGCGGTACTCGGCGAGCAGCCGCACCGCGACGGCGGCCCGCGCCCCGGCAGCGTCGTCCGGCCGGGGCATCGCCCGCCAGGCGGCGAACAGCGGCATCGCGGTCGCGTCCGCCGCCCCCACCACCACCTCGGCCAGCTCGACCAGCCGGTCCACCTGTGGGTAGTCGCCGAGCTGCTCGGCACCCCACCGGCAGCATTCGGCCATGCTCACCGCCGCCACCCTGGTCGGGTCGGTCACCGCGCTGGCGACCTGCCAGCCGTCGGCCACCGCGTCGGCGGCAATGAACCCGAGCGCGGCCGCGACCGTTTCGGCCGGTACGCCGCCGAGCACCCCGGCCCGGCCGGCGATGTGGAACGCCCAGCCGCTGAGCCCCAGTTGGCGCGCCCGGCTCAACGTGCGCGGACACTCCTGGTACGCCGTACTCAACTCGTGCAGGCTGCGCCGGCACGCGCCGGCCGCCTGATCGGGAATCACCGCATCATCGCCCTTCGCCCACCCGCCCGGCCGGTCGCCGCCACCCACTTTCCGGTCAGCGGTCAGTCTGCGGCGCGGGCGGCTCCTCCAGCGCGGGCAGGTCCTCCAGCGCGGCTGCCACGTCGCCGGCGTACCGTCGGGCGGCGACGGCTGCCCGTTCCGCAGTCCTGCGCGCCACCTTACGACGGGCATGCTCCCGCTCGGCTGCTGAGCGTCGCCGTTCCCATTCGGCCAGTTGACGCTGTGCCTCGGCGACGGCGTCGGCCGCGTCCTGCTCGGCGGCGACGGCCCGGTCGAGTTCGGAGTGGGCTGCCCGCTGGCCGGCCTCGGCTTTGTCCAGCTCGTCAACCAACCGCCGCCGGCGGGCGGCCAGCGCCCGGGCGGCCTTGTCCGCCGCCCGCTCGCGCTCCCGCTGCGCTGCTGCCGAAGACTCCCCCGCCCGCGAAGACCCTGCCTTCCGCGAAGACTCCGCCTCCCGCGCGGACTCGGCCGCCCGGGTCGGCTCATCGGCGGCGGCCGCCTCATCGTCCGGGCCGACCAGCCGCAACCGGGGCCGCGGGACCTCACCGAAACCGGCGTAGCCGACCGCGCGGACCAGTCGGCCGGATCGCACCTGAGCGGCGATCTCCTCGTCGGCGAGGGCAGCGGACAGGGTCGCCTCGACCTCGCCCAGTGGCAGCTTCGTCGACGCCACCGCCGGGTCCTCGGCGACGGCCAGCTCCCGGCACTCGGCCACCAGCCCGTCGACCAACGCCCGCCGCCGGGTCGACAGCTCCCGCAGGTCCGGACCCCGCAGCTCCCGCTGAGCGGCGCGCAACTGACCGGAGAGTTCCACCAGGCCGTCGAGCAGGTCGGCGCGGCGCAGGGCGAGCAGGTTGACCAGCCAGGCGGCCACCGTCGGTTTGCGAAGCTTGCCGATGGCGCGGGCGGTGTCCGGGGCACTGCCCCGGGCGGCCGAGACGGCCTCGGTACGGGCCGCGACGAACCGCGCCGGCGGTACCGCGTACAGCCGTCGCACCACCTCGGCGGGTACTACGCTGCCGGTCACGGCGGCCCGGCTCAGCGTACCGAGGTGCCGGCCGGCAACCGGGCGTAGTCGCAACCGGCAAGCTTGGCCATGTTGCCGTCGGTGACCTTGTGCCCGGCGTCGTTGAGCAGCCCGTCGTGCAGGGCGAGCGCTCGGCGCGGGGCCACCGCACGGACGAACTCGACCGCCTCGGAGAGCTTCAGCCAGGGCGCGGAGACCGGCACGAACAGGATGTCCACCTCGGCATCGGTCGGCACGTCGAACGAGTCGCCCGGATGGTAGACCGAGTCGGCCAGCAGGAAGCCGAGGTTGGGCACCCGGGGCAGGTCGGGATGAATCTCGGCGTGCCATCCTCCGTACGCCTGGACCGGGATGCCGGCGGCCTCGAAGCGTTCCCCGGACTCGACGGCGGTCGCCACCTCACCGAGATCATCCAGCTTGGACATCACTGAGGAGTGAGTGTGGATGGTCACCGACGGTCGTCGGGCGAGGGCGTCGGTCAGCTGACCGACGTCGAGGTGGTCGAAGTGCTCGTGGGTGACGAGAACCGCGTCTACGCCATCGAGCGCGGCCGGCTCGCTGAACGCACCCGGGTCGATCACCAGCACCGCGCCGTCGTGTTCCACCCGTACGCAGGAATGCCCGAACTTGGTCAGTCGCACCGTGACCCCCTGTGAGCCGAATCGTGATCTGCCGCCTCGCAGTCTGCCGGAACCGGTCGGCTCGCGCCGCGCGTCTGAACGACACCTGGTGAAAGCGTATGACGATGCCGAGGAGCACCCCTTGACTGTGAACAACGGAAGAAGAGGCCGGTGGCGCACCGGCGGCCGGCGCGGCGCCTCGGCCGGGACGGCGGTCCTGCTCGCCCTGCTGATCCTCGCTGGCTGCTCAGGGTCGGACGACTCCGGTGTCAGCAGCACTGCCGACATGCCGCAGCGGGCCGAACCGGCACCGGCGGGTGGCGCGCCGGGTGACGGCGGAGTGACCGGCGGGGACGACGCGGACGGCGAGGAGGCTGCCGGTGCGGACGCGGCCGGCGGCGCCGAACGGGGCGGTCAGGCCGACCGGCCGGACGGGACCTCGCCGGTCGACCTGGCGGTGGGCAACCGGTCGATCATCTACTCCGGGTCGATCACCGTGCAGGTGACCGACGTGCCGGCGAAGGCCAGTGAGGCGGCGACGATCGCCACCTCGGTCGGCGGGTTCGTCGGGCGCGACCAGCGCTCCGAGTACGAGTCGTACGGCCGGGCCACGCTGGAACTGCGGGTGCCGGCGGAGCAGTTCGACCAGGTTGTCGAACGGCTGTCCCGCCTCGGCGAGGAGGTCAGCCGGGAGTTGACCACCCAGGACGTCACTGAGGAGGTGCTCGACCTGGACGCCCGGATCACCACCCAGCAGGCCCGGGTGCGCAGCGGGCGGGCCCTGCTGGCCGAGGCGGAGACCCTGGCCGATCTGGTGATGCTGGAGTCGGAGCTGGCTAAACGGGAGGCGGACCTGGCGTCGCTGGAGGCCCGCAAACGTGGCCTGGACGACCTGGTGACACTGTCGCGGATCACCGTCGAGCTGATCGGCCCGGACGCGACGCCACCGGTAGACGACGAGTCGGAGCTGGGTTTCCTGGCCGGACTGGGGGCCGGTTGGCGGGCGTTCGTCGGATCCATGCAGGTACTGGTCACCGTGCTCGGCGCGCTGCTGCCATGGCTGATCGCTCTCGGCGTACCCACGTTGGGGGTGTTCTGGCTGGTGCGGACAACGCGGGACCGGTCCCGGCCGGTTCCGGCCGCCACCGCGCCGGCCGGCGGCGCACCGGCGGCAGCGGCGGCCGGCGGCCCGGTGCCGGCACCGCGACGTGACGGCGACAGCCCGGACGGCAACGACGCGGACGGTGACCGCGCGGTCGGCGGCCGGGTCGGCGGCGACCCGCCGGCCGGCTGATTCGCCGGTCAGTCGGCCTCGGCCAGCTGCAGCACGGTGTGGACGAGCAGGCGGACGCCGACGGCGATCGCCCGCTCGTCCACGTCGAACGAGGCACGGTGCAGGTCGCTGCTAGCCTCGGCGCGGCCGACGCCGAGGCGGGCCAGCGCACCCGGCACGTACTCCAGGTACCAGGAGAAGTCCTCGCCGCCCATGCTCTGCGGGGTGTCGGCGACCGCGGCGGGGCCGAGGGCCGCTGCGGTGGCGGCGGTGAGTACGCCGATCGCGGCGGCGTCGTTGATCACCGGTGGTCGACCGCGCAGGTACTCGATGTCGACCGTCGCGCCGGTCGGGGCGACCACTTCCCGGATGATCTGGGTGACGATGTCCGGTGCGGCGTCCCAGGTCGGCCGGTCGAGCACCCGTAGGGTGCCGGCGGCGCTGGCCTCGTTGGGGATCACGTTGTACTGGGTGCCGGCGGACGCCTGACCGAAGACCAGCAGCAGGCCGGCGTTGGCCGGCACCCGCCGGTTGACCAGCGCGGGCACCTCGGTGACCAGCCGACCAAGGGCGTTGACCAGGTCGACGGTCAGGTGCGGGCGGGCGGTGTGACCGCCCGGGCCGGTCAGCCGCACGCTGATGTTGTCCGCCGCCGCGGTGATCGGGCCGACCCGCAGCCCGACCCGGCCGACCGGCAGGTTCGGGTCGCAGTGCAGCGCGAAGATCTGGGTGACGTCCTCCAGCCCGCCGGCGGCGATGACCTCCAGCGAGCCGCAGGGCAGGATCTCCTCCGCCGGTTGGAAGATCAACCGGACCCGCTGGCCCAGCTCGCCGCGGTCGGCGAGCTGGGCGAGCAGCATCGCCACGCCGAGCAGTACGGTCGTGTGCACGTCGTGCCCGCAGGCGTGGCAGGCGCCCGGCACGGTCGACCGGTACGGCACGTCCTTGACGTCGGCCAGCGGCAGCGCGTCGATGTCGGCACGCAGCGCGACCACCGGGCCGTCGGCGGGGCCGGCGTCGATGTCGCAGATGACGCCGTTGCCCTTGGGTAGCAGCCGGGCGGTGAGCCCCATCCTGGTGAGCTGGTTGGCGATGAACGCGGCGGTCTCGAACTCGTGGCCGGACAGCTCCGGGTGGGCGTGCAGGTGCCGCCGGATCGCGGTCAACTGCCGCCCGCGGACATCGAGCAACTGGTCCAGCCCGGCCGGCAGGGGTTGGGCACCTGGCAGTGGATCGGGCCAGGACGACGCCATCTCGCTGCCGGTGGGCAACGTCAACGCACTCGTCACGTCAGATTCTCGATCACTGTGGATGGGATGGGACTCCGACAGCCTAGACCGGAGACGGTAACGCTGCGCAACGTCATTCGGGTAGTGACCGCATCGCGTATTGTCATGGAATGCCTGGTAGAGGCGGTCGGACCGCTGCGGTCCGCCCCGAATGTCACCATCGTAGGCAGCCACGGGTCCCACACCTCCTACACCGAGTAACGAGCCACGCAGCGACCCGGCTGCCGGTTCGACCGAAAACTGACAGATATCTGACTGTCGCGACATCCCCCGGTCCGGGCATGCCGTCTGATAACGACACCGTGACGGGTTGCGCACCTAGAGTCCGATATGATGTACATTGAGCTACCACACGACGACACAGAGTCGACTTCTCACCAACCTCGGCGCGTAGCTTTCGTTCCGCCGAGCGACCCAGCAAGATAGAGGGGTTGGTTCCCCGGCCCCTCAATTTCTCTCGGCGGCATTTCCTGTGACTCAGATTCCGACGTGGAGTGGCGGACCAGTCAGCTCTACCAGCGCACGGGCGGCACCCGGCACCACCATCGGTGGCCGGTACTCGCTGCGTGCCGCGGTCGGGCACGGTGGCATGGGCACCGTCTGGCGCGCCACCGACACCCTGCTCCGACGCGACGTGGCGGTCAAGGAGGTCGTCCTCCCTCCAGGGCTGGCCCCCAGCGACCGCGACGCGATGTACGAACGCACCCTGCGGGAGGCCCGCGCGGCGGCCGCACTGCAGCACCCGGCCGTGGTCCAGGTCTACGACGTGGTCACCGAGGGTGGCCGACCGTGGATCGTGATGGAGCTGCTGGACGCCCGCAGCCTGGCCGACATGGTGATCGAGGACGGCCCGGTCGCCCAGCGCGCGGTCGCCAAGATCGGCATCGCGCTGCTCGGCGCGTTGGAGGTCGCCCACGCCATCGGCGTCCTGCACCGCGACGTCAAGCCGGCGAACGTGCTGATCTGCACCGACGGTCGCTGCGTACTCACCGACTTCGGTGTCGCCCGGATGCCCACCGATGTCCAGCTCACCACGCCCGGGATGGTGCTCGGCTCGCCGCACTTCATCTCCCCGGAGCGGGCCATGGGCCAGGACTTCGGGCCGCCGAGTGATTTGTTCTCCCTCGGCGTCACCCTCTACACGGCCGTCGAAGGACGCCCGCCCTTCGACAAGGGCGACCCGATCGAGACCATGCACGCCGTCGTTGAGGATCCGCCCGCCGTCCCAGTCCGGTCCGGCCCGCTCACCGAGGTGCTCTTCGGCCTGCTGGAGAAGGACCCGGCCCGACGCTTCGACGTGCCGACCGCCCGGAGCATGCTGCGCGAGCTGCTCGCCGGGCCGCTGGCCAGCAAGGCCCCGGCCAACCTGGTCACCGACCCGTACGCGGTGGTCTCGGTGCAGCGGCCGCCCAGCTGGCAGCAACAGGCTCCACCAGCACCGCCGGCGCAGCCCCAGCCGAGTGGCAAGATCGGCGGCCGGGCGATGATCGGCCCGGACGAGTCGCTCACCGACCGCCTCGCCGAGCTGCGCAAGGCCGGCCGGCAGATGCCGAGCGCGGCGCAGTGGTCCGCCGCTGGGCTGGACAACGCCAACCCGACCTCGCCAGCGGCCGGGGCGACCGCCGCGATGCCGATCAGCCAGACCGGCGTACCCGGTCCGCGTGGGCAGCAGCCGGGTCGACACGGCCACGGCCAGCAGGGCGACAACGGCCGGCAGAGCGGCCAGGGCGGTGCGCTACTCAGCCCGACCGGGGCGATGCCGGCGCCGAGCTGGGGCGACGGGCCGCCGGGCTGGGATCAACCACCGGCCGGTCGGCCGGCACCGGGAGGCGCCACCACCGCCGGAGCGATGCTGGACAAGGCGATAGCCGGGCTCCGGCAGGGCACCGGCAGCGCCGTCGAGAAGGTGAAGAGCTGGGACCGGAAGGTGCAGATCGGCGCGGCGGCCGGTGCCACGCTGCTGATCCTGCTGCTGTCCGTGACGCTGTTTAGTGGCGACGACGACGCGCCGCAGACCCCGTCTATCGTTGCGCCTGTCAACACTGAACCGCCAGGCCCATCATTCGAGACGCAAATCTACGTTGAGCGCGGCATTTCGGTTGCGGTACCCGACGGCTGGGCCAGGACAGAAGCTGGGGTCTGGGTCGATTACACCGACCCAGAGGAGAGTGGGCGTCGCGTTCGACTCCTTGTCGAGAACGCAGGTCCCTCCACTCAGCCGTTGTCTTTCCTCAGAGCCGCAGGCGACCGGTTGTCGAACAATCGCGGCAGTTGCCAGGAGCCGTATCAGGAGGTCAGACTGGATGAGTCCACGATTGCAGACCAGCCATCAGCTGAACTGGAGTACACCTGCGGCGAGGGACAGGAACGACGACACGGAATCTGGCACGCCGTGGTCGCCAACGGAAAGGCGTACTCGTTCTTCCTGACCACTCCAGACGCCCAGTTCGAGGAAAGTAAGCCGATCTTCGAAGAAATGGTACGAACTTTCTCTTTGACGAACAGCTAAAGCATGGACCTCCTGCCCGAGGACCGGCACCCCTTCCCCAGGGCGTACCGGTCCTCGGGCAGCGCAATTTACAAGAGCTCCACCTGACCACTCACCAGGCAGTCTCCAGAGTTCCGCAAGCAGTAGGCGCTTGACGTCGGCGACGAGGTCGAATGCAGAAGACGACCTGCCCCTGATCGTGGTAGTTGCATGCCGGGATACCACCGCCCCTGGGCAACGGCAGTTCGCAAGGGCACGCTGGGACACAAAGTCGCCCGACACGGTCATCCAACACCAACTCGCAGCGATCAGCATCCGGGAAGCCCTGAAACCTGCAACTCTTCGAGACTTGACAAAACTCCCTACTAAGATGATCCCGCTGGCGACACCAGACGAGGAAGTGCCATCAAGAAGACAGGACAGCACGCCAGAAATTCGACCACGATAAATATCCAGTATTATCAACAACTACTCAAGTATCATGCCGGATACACTAGCTCGGAAGTGGTTCATGTCACAGCCCGCAACCTCGCCAATTGACGGCAGCTCATCCGACTACGACGATCCAGGTCTCCAGACTCTGCGTATCCGGGTGGCGGCCTGGCTCGACGACGAGCCGGACCCGGCCGCCCGCGCCGAACTGCAGACGCTGCTGGACCAGCTGCCGGGCAGCGCCGCCGAGCTGGCCGACCGGTTCGCCGGGCCGTTGACGTTCGGCACCGCCGGGCTGCGCGGCCCGCTGCGGGCCGGCCCGAACGGCATGAACCTGCAGGTCGTCACCAGGGCCGCCGCCGGGCTGGTGAGCTGGTTGGCCGAGCAGGGCGGCACCGGACCGGTGGTGATCGGCTACGACGCGCGGCACGGGTCACGGGCCTTCGCGGTGCGCACCGCCGAGGTCGTCACCGCTGCCGGGCGGGACGCCTACCTGCTGCCCCGCCCGTTGCCCACCCCGGTGCTGGCGTACGCGATCCGCGCGCTCGACGCGGTGGCGGCGGTGATGGTCACCGCCAGCCACAACCCGCCACAGGACAACGGCTACAAGGTCTACCTCGGTGCCCAGCTCGGCGGACCGGCCGGTGCCGGCGCACAGATCGCGCCGCCCGCCGACCAACAAATCGAGGCGGCGATCCGGGCGGTCGGAAAGCTGGTCGACGTGCCGCTCGGCAGCCCCGGCAAGACGCTGGACGACGAGATCGTCGCCGGCTACCTGCGGACCGCCGTGGCGGTGGTGGACCCGGCCACCCCCCGGGCGCTGACCGTGGCGTACACGCCGCTGCACGGGGTCGGCGGGGCGGTGCTGCGGGAGGCGTTCGTCGGTGCCGGATTCCCGGCACCGCTGGTCGTCGCCGAGCAGGCCGAGCCGGATCCGCAGTTCCCCACCGTGGCGTTTCCCAACCCGGAGGAGCCGGGCGCGATGGACCGGGTCGTCGCGCTGGCCCGGGCACACGAAGCCGACCTGGCGATCGCCAACGACCCGGACGCCGACCGGTGTGCGGTCGCGGTGCCGCACGGCGGCGACGGGTGGCGGATGCTGCGCGGCGACGAGCTGGGGGTGCTGCTCGCCGATCAGCTGATCCGGCGGGGCCGGCACGGCCGCTACGCCACCACCATCGTCTCGTCGTCGCTGCTCGGCGCGCTGTGCACGGCGCGCGGCGAGCCGTACGCCGAGACCCTCACCGGCTTCAAGTGGATCGTCCGGGCCGGCAGCGACCTCGCGGACACCGCCGAGGTGCCGCTGGTCTACGGCTACGAGGAGGCACTCGGCTACTGTGTGGCGCCCGACCAGGTACGCGACAAGGACGGCATCACCGCCGCGCTGCTGCTCGCCGAGCTGGCCGCCGAGCTCAAGGCGGCCGGTCGGAGCCTGGCCGACCGGCTCGACGAACTGGCCTGCGAGTTCGGGGTGTACCAGACCGACCAGCTCGCCGTGCGGGTCGACGAGCTGAGTGAGATCGCCGCCGCGATGGCGTACCTGCGGGCGAACCTGCCGACGACGCTGCTCGGCGAGCCGGTCACCGCGACGCAGGATCTGCTGCCCGACGCCGACGTGGTGATCCTGCGTACCGGCACGGCCCGGGTCGTGGTCCGTCCTTCCGGGACGGAGCCGAAGCTGAAGGCGTACCTGGAGGTGGTCCAGCCGGTACGCGACGGCGACCCGGCCGCGGCCCGCGAACGGGCCGACCGGGCGTTGGCACGGCTGCGGACGGAGACATCGGCCGCCCTCAACATCAAATAATGTCCGGTTAGCCCTTTAGGCGCGACCAATTCATATTGCTGCTCGTTTAGCTGGTTATGCTGGCTAGCCGCTGCTTCGCCTACCTGACCGCCGCGACGCACCGGCGGTACGCGCTGCTTCCCTTCCACCGGCAGACCGCCCTGTTCCGGCTGGCCCGGCGGCCCGGCCAGGTCGCCCGATGCTGGCTGGCCCGACGCCTGCGGCCGGCCAGACCAACCGCCGCCGGGCTCCCCCGGCGATGGTCCGTACTGGACGGGCGCCCCGTCCTGGCCGTCGTCGACGATACGATCAGCCCGCTCAACGCCCACCGGCGCAACCTGCACCTCGTCACCGACGCACTGGCCCGGGCCGGGGTGGACCACTTCGTCATCCCGGCCGCATCCGGGCTCCGCAGCCGGGTCGGGGTGCCGGCCGGCGAGCGTACCGCCGCGCTGCGGGCGCTCGGCCGCGTCGGCGGCCTGGCCGTGGCGCGCGTCGGCCACCGGCACCGGCGACTGCCGGCCCGGCCCGGCTGGCGACTGCGCCGAAGCCCGGTGATCCGGGTCTTCCAGCCGGTGACCAGCGTCGACGGCGAGCTGACATACGGCGGGCAGGCCGCCTGCGAGATCGAGTTCTGGGCGGTCGACGGTGACCGGCTGCACGCGCCCCGCAGCAACGACGTCACCGCTGTGGTCCCGGCCCGGTCGGCCCCGGTACGGCTGACCGAGGCAGAGGCCTGCTGCTTCGCGCCGGAGGACCGGATCGCCCGGCACCTCACTCGTACCCCGTTCACCCGTCGGCCGGCGACCTGGCCCGACTTCCCGGTCGACCTGGTCTGCTGCTGGACCGACCCGACCGACCCGCGGTGGCGGTCCCGCCGGCAGCGGGCCATAGCCCGCACCGCCGGGCCGGTGCCACGAGCCCGGCGCGCCGACCGGCACCGCCGCAGCGGCGGTGCCCGCCCGATGGGCCACGCCGGCGACGGATGGGTCGGCTGGGACGGCACCGAAGAACTGCGTCACCTGCTCCGCTCGGTGCACCTGCACGCGCCCTGGATCCGGCGGATCTTCCTGATCACCGCAGACCAGGTGCCGGGCTGGCTCGACGTGGACGATCCACGGTTGACCATGGTCGACCACCGCGACCTGCTCGGTGGCCACACCGTGCTGCCCACCTTCAACCCGTACGCCGTCGAATCCGCGGTGCACGAAATCGACGGCCTGGCGGAACGGTTCCTCTACCTGCCCGGCAACGTCTTTCTCGGCCGGCCGGTCGACCGGACCACGTTCTTCGAGGCCAACGGGATCCCGAAGGTGCTGCTCGACCGGCCGCCCGGGCCGGGCCGGGGAGCCAGCCAACCGGCCGGCTCAGGAGACACCCCGGCGGTGGCCGCCGCGCGGCGTGTCTTCGCCGACCAGTTCGACCGCCTCGTCGACCCGGGCGCCCCGCTCGGCGTGCCGTTGCCGGTGCGCCGCTCCACACTGGCCGAGATCTGCGCCAGCAGTCCCGAGATGGTCGCCCGGATTCGTGGCCACCAGATCAGGCAACCGGACGACGTGTCACTGATCCGCTCGCTGCACCAGCACTGGTCGTACCTGCGGGGCACCGCGATCCCCGGGTCGCTGCGCCTGCACCGCGTCGACCCGGCCGCCCCCGAGGCCGCGCCGCGGCTACACCGACTACTCGACCGGCGTGACGTGGACACGTTCGGGCTGGACACCGAACTCACCGACGCGGTCGACTCCGTCGCCCGCCGGCTACGGGTCGAGTTCCTCAACCGCTACTTCCCGACCCCGTCACCGTTCGAGGTCGACGCGGAGACCGCAGCGGCCCGCGCTCCGTTCACCGCGACCGAGCTGGCGCAGCGCCTGCTGCGCCCGCCGGTCGGTCGGTTCCCGGCCGGACCGCAGCTACAGCTGGCCGACGCGCCGCGGCAGGCCCGCCACCGCGACACCGGGTATCCCGCACAGCCGGGCCCGCTGTCGGCGGCCGACCCGGTCCCGGTCACCGAGGTGCTGGTGGGACACCGCTGCGGCTGACCGGCCACCGGGTACCTATGGTGACCAGGTGCAGGCGATCATCGCGACCCTAGGCTACGTACTCTCCCCCGACGGACATCAGGTGCTGATGCTGCGCCGCGACACCCGGCCGGACGACATCCACTACGGCTACTACAACGGGTTGGGCGGCAAGCTGGAGCCGGGCGAAGATGTCATCGCCGGCATGCGCCGGGAGATCCGGGAGGAGGCCGGGTTGGAGTGCGGGCGGGTCGAGCTGGCCGGGACCATCTCCTGGCCAGGCTTCGGCCGGCACAGCGAGAACTGGTTCGGGTTCCTGTTCCGGGTGCCGACCTGGTCCGGCGAGCCCCGGCCAGACTGCCCGGAAGGCACCCTGGTCTGGACCGACCTGGCCGACGTCCTCGCCGGCCGGGTGCCGATGTGGCCCAGCGACCGGCACTTCCTGCCGCTGGTCTTCGCCGAGCAGCCGACCGTCTTCCACGGCGTGATGCCGTTCACCGACGGCGTGGCGACCAGCTGGAGCTGGACCGCCGCCAGCTGACCGGTACCGTCAGAAGCGCGGCATCCCGCCGAACTGGCGGTCACCGGCGTCACCGAGCCCCGGCACGATGAACATCTTTTCGTTGAGCCGTTCGTCGATCGACGCGGTCACCAGTCGCAACGGCAGCCCGGAGCGGTCCAGCCGGTCGATTCCGGCCGGCGCGGCGAGCACGCACAGCACGGTGATCTCGGTGGCGCCCCGGTCGGCGAGCAGCCGGCAGCAGTGCTCCAGCGAGCCGCCGGTGGCCAGCATCGGGTCGAGCACCAGCACCGGGATGCCGGCCAGGTCGACCGGCAGCGACTCCAGATAGGCCCGGGGCTCGTAGGTTTCCTCGTCGCGGGCCAGCCCGACGAAGCCCATCGACGACTCCGGCAGCAGCGCCAACGCCGAGTCGGCCATCCCGAGCCCGGCGCGCAGCACCGGCACCAGCAGCGGCGGGTTGGCCAGCCGGGTCCCGTCGGTCGGTGCCACCGGGGTGGTCACCGGGAAGGACTCCACCGGGAAGGATCGGGCCGCCTCGTACACCAGCATGGTGGTGAGTTCGTGCAGCGCGGCGCGGAACGCCGCCGAGTCGGTCCGGGCGTCGCGCATCGCGGTCAGCCGGGACTGGGCGAGAGGGTGATCAACGACGAGTACGTCCACGGTCGTTGAACCTACTCGCCAGCCCGGCGGCCGACGCATACACCTCACGGATCGCCTCGGCGTAGCGGGCCGGGGTGTGTTCGGCGCAGCGGGCGGCCGCCGCGGCCGCCCGCCGGCGGGCCGTGTCCGGGTCGAGCAGCAGCCGCAGCACCCCGCTGGCCAGCGCACCCGGCTGCGGCTGGGTGCGCAGCGCGGCACCGGCAAGCGCGCCGTGCGCGTGCAACGCCCGGTCGACCAGTACCACCGGCACCCCGGCCAGGCCGGCTTCCTGCAGGACCAATGCCTGGGTGTCGGTCTGCGAGGCGAACGCGAACACCTCGGCGGCCCCGTACGCCGCAGCCACCACGTCCGGGCCCTGCTGACCGGTGAGAGTGATCCGGGCGGCCACCCGAGGGTCGATGGTCCGCAGCAGCGCGGCCAGCCAGCGCGGCTCGTACAGGGCACCGACCAGCACCAGCCGGGCGGTCGGGCAGCCGACCAGCACCCGCTCGAACGCGGTGATCAGCAGGTCGATGCCCTTTTCCCGGTTGATCCGACCCACGTAGAGGACCACCCGGTCGCTGGGCGTGATGCCGTGGCCGTACCGGAAGGCGTTGATTTCGTCGGCGGTGGTGCGGCGGGCCGCGACCCCGGTCGGCACCAGGTGCACCCGGTTGGCGGGCACTGGAAGGTGGATCCGGTCCAGCACCGCCCGGGTCGGCACCACCACCGCGTCGGCGCCGCCGAGCAGCAGGGTGTTGGTGGCGTCCATCGCGGCCCGGCGACGGGCGACCGCACCGCTGGCCATCGGCCGATGGTCGCGGGCGTGGCCGGCCGGTGCCGCCGCCGGGCGGGGCACGCCGAGCCGGCGGGCGTACAGCCGGACGCCGGCGCTGAGCGCACGGGCCGGCACCCGGTACGCGTCGGCGTACGCGTGCAGGTCGGTGTGGTAGGTCTGGACCAGCGGCAGACCGAGCCGGCGGGCGGTGAGGACGCCGAGCAGCCCGACCGGTCCGGGGGTGTGCACGTGCACCACGTCCGGGGCGTGGGCGGCGATCTCGGCGATGGTGCCGGTGGCGGCGGCGCCGCGCAGCAGCCACGGCGACAACCGCAGGTCGGCGACTCCGCAGGGCAGCGCACGTAGCCGCAGCACGTCCGCCTCGGTCGGCTGGTCCGGATGCCGGGGCACCACGATCAGGCCGGGATGCCCGGCGGCGGCCGACGCCGCCGCGAGAGTCCGCAGCGAGGTGACCACCCCGTCGCGGCGGGGCAGGTACGTGTCGGTGAAGTGCACTGCTCGCACGTCAGGCACGGTGGGTCACCGGGGCCAACATGATGTAACGGTAGGCCAACGGCGCCGTTAAGTCTGCTCGTCCGATCGACCGACGGCCAAGATCGTGAACCCGCTGGCGACGTAGACTCGCGGGCATGACAGGACTCGCGGCATGACAGCGGTGAACACCCCGGCACCCGCGCGCCACGATCTAACCGAGGTGGGGCGGAACGCGGCAACCCTGCGTAGCTTCCTGCACGGGCTGCCCGGTGTCGACGAGGTCGGGGCGCGGCAGCGGGCCGCGACGCTCGGCACCCGGTCGATCAAGACGACCGCCAAGGCGTGGGCGATCGACCTGGCCGTCCGGATGGTCGATCTGACGACTCTGGAGGGCGCCGACACGCCAGGCAAGGTACGCGCGTTGTGCGCCAAGGCCCGCCGCCCCGACCCGACCGACCCCGGTTGCCCGCCGGTCGCCGCCGTCTGCGTCTACCCGTCGATGGTGCCGACCGCCGCCGCAGCGCTCACCGGTTCCGGCGTGCACCTGGCCAGCGTGGCCACCGCCTTCCCGTCCGGGCAGGCGCCGCTGGAGGTGAAGCTGGCCGACACCCGGGCGGCGGTCGCCGCCGGCGCCGACGAGATCGACATGGTGATCAACCGGGGGGCGTTCCTCGCCGGCCGCTACGAGCAGGTGTACGCCGAGATCCTTGCGGTCAAGCAGGCCTGCGGCGACGCCCATCTCAAGGTCATCCTGGAGACCGGGGAGCTGGCCACCTACGACAACGTGCGCCGCGCCTCCTGGCTGGCAATGCTGGCCGGCGGCGACTTCATCAAGACCTCCACCGGCAAGGTGCCGGTCGCCGCGACCCTGCCCGTCACCCTGATCATGCTGGAGGCGGTACGGGACTTCTACGCCGCCACCGGGCGCCGGATCGGCGTCAAACCGGCCGGCGGCATCCGCACCACCAAGGACGCGATCAAGTACCTGGTGCTGGTCAACGAGACCGCCGGCGACGAGTGGCTCACCCCCGACCTGTTCCGGTTCGGCGCTTCCACCCTGCTCAACGACCTACTGATGCAGCGGTCGAAGCTGCACACCGGGGTCTACTCCGGTCCCGACTACGTCACCCTGGACTGATCAGCGTGTTCGACTACGCACCGGCACCCGAGTCCCACTCGGTCGTCACCATCCGCGACTCGTACGGCCTGTTCATCGACGGCGAGTTCGTCGACCCGACCGACGGCGGGGCCCGCAAGACCGTCAACCCGGCCACCGAGGAGGTCCTCGCCGAAGTCGCCGAGGCCGGCCCCGGCGACGTGGACCGGGCGGTGGCCGCCGCGCGGTCCGCGTACCAGCGGGTCTGGGGTCCGATGCCCGGCCGCGACCGGGCCAAGTACCTGTTCCGGATCGCCCGGGCGCTCGCCGAACGCAGCCGCGAGTTGGCCGTGCTCGAGTCGCTCGACAACGGCAAACCGATCCGCGAGTCCCGCGACGTCGACCTGCCGTTGGCGTCGGCGCACTTCTTCTACTACGCCGGCTGGGCCGACAAGCTGCCGTACGCCGGTTTCGGCCCGGACCCGCGCCCGCTCGGCGTCGCCGGGCAGGTCATCCCGTGGAACTTCCCGCTGCTGATGCTGGCCTGGAAGATCGCCCCTGCGCTGGCCGCCGGCAACACGGTCGTGCTCAAACCGGCCGAGACGACCCCGCTGACCGCGCTGCTGTTCGCCGAGATCTGCCAACAGGCCGACCTGCCGCCGGGCGTGGTCAACATCGTCACCGGTGCCGGCGCCACCGGGCAGGCCGTCGTCGCCCACCCGGATGTCGACAAAATCGCCTTCACCGGCTCCACCGAGGTCGGTCGGCAGATCGCCCGCGCGGTCGCCGGCAGCCGCAAGAAGCTCACCCTGGAGCTGGGCGGCAAGGCCGCCAACATCGTCTTCGACGACGCCCCGATCGACCAGGCCGTCGAAGGCATCGTCAACGGCATCTTCTTCAACCAGGGCCACGTCTGCTGCGCCGGTTCCCGGCTACTGGTCCAGGAGTCGATCGCCGAGCCGCTACTGGAGTCGCTGAAGCGGCGGATGGCCCGGCTGCGCGTCGGCGACCCGCTGGACAAGAACACCGACGTCGGGGCGATCAACTCGGCCGCCCAGCTGGACCGGATCCGTACCCTGGCGGCCGCCGGCACCGACGAGGGCGCGCAGGCCTGGTCGCCGCCGTGTGACCTGCCGCAGCAGGGCTTCTGGTTCGCGCCGACCCTGTTCACCGGGGTCAGCCAGGCGCACCGGATCGCCCGCGAGGAGATCTTCGGCCCGGTGCTGTCCGTGCTGACCTTCCGCACCCCGGACGAGGCCATCGCCAAGGCCAACAACACACCGTACGGGCTGTCCGCCGGCATCTGGTCGGAGAAGGGTTCCCGGATCCTGTGGGCCGCCGACCGGCTGCGCGCCGGGGTGGTGTGGGCGAACACGTTCAACAAGTTCGACCCGACGTCGCCGTTCGGCGGCTACCAGGAGTCGGGCTACGGCCGCGAAGGCGGCCGGCACGGGCTGGAGGCGTACCTCGATGTCTGACAGTAGCGGCATCACTACCCGGGTGGCCGTACGCAAGACGTACAAGCTGTTCATCGGCGGGAAGTTTCCGCGCAGCGAGTCGGGACGGACGTACCAGGTGCAGGACTCCAACGTGGCGCTCGCCTCCCGCAAGGACCTCCGCGACGCCGTCGTCGCCGCCCGGGCGGCGGTTAAAGGCTGGTCGGGCGCAACCGCGTACAACCGGGGTCAGATCCTCTACCGGGTCGCCGAGATGCTGGAGGGCCGACGCGAGCAGTTCGTCGCGCTCGGCGAGCCGGCCGCCGAGGTCGACGCGGCGATCGACCGCTGGGTCTGGTACGCCGGCTGGTCCGACAAGCTCCCCCAGGTGTACGGCGGCGTCAACCCGGTCGCCGGCCCGTACTTCAACCTGTCGACACCGGAGCCGACCGGAGTGGTCGGGGTCGTCGCGCCGGCCGAGCCGTCGCTGCTCGGCCTGGTCAGCGTCGTCGCCCCGGTGATCGTCAGCGGCAACACGGCGGTGGCGCTGGCCTCGCCGACCCGCCCGCTGGCGGCGGTCACCCTGGCCGAGGTGCTGGCCACTAGTGACCTGCCCGCCGGAGTGGTCAACGTGCTGACCGGCAGGATCGCCGAGACGGCGCCGTGGTTGGCGTCGCATCTGGACGTCGACGCGCTCGACCTGACCGGGGTGGCCGATCCGCAGTTGGCCGTCGAGTTGGAGCAGTCCGCCGCCGGCAACCTCAAGCGGGTGCTGCGCCCGGCCGTCGGGTCGGTCGACTGGCTGGCCGACCCGGGCACCCGACGGATGACCACCTTCCTGGAGACCAAGACCGTCTGGCATCCCAAGGGCAGCTGACCGGGCCGGCCGGCACCGGCTCGGTCGGATCCATCGGCTGGTACGTCTCAGGAGCCGCAGGCTGCATCATGCTGTTGCCTTGCCCGATTCCGCCCATTGGTAATCGCCCTGCCTGGGGCGGACTGTCGGGCCGGTTGCGCGCCCTTGTCGCGTCGGCCGCCCCGCCCGGGCTCGAAGCTCCGCTCGATCGAGCGGAGCTTCGACCGGTCAGCAGAGGCTCAGAGGCAGGTCACTCCAGGGCGAAGGTGCCGGTCGCGATCTCGCCGACCGGTTCGTAGGTGCTCAGCACCACGCCGGTGGTGGAGACCGAGTTGGCGACCAGCTTCAGCGCGGTGGGCGTGATGCCATTGCCGAACAGCCGCTTGCCGCCCCCGACCAGCACCGGGAAGGTCCAGGTCCGGAACTGGTCGACCAGTCCGTGCCGCAGCAGGGTCTGCAGGAGATCGCTGCTGCCGTGCACCTGCAGTTCGGGGCCGTCGGCGCGCTTGAGCGCGGCGACACCCTCAGCCGCGTCGCCGTCGATCAGCACCGAGTTGCGCCAGCTCAACGTCGGCCGACTGCGGGAGGCCACGTACTTGGTCGCGTCGTTGAGCGGCTTGGCCTCCTCCTCCGGGGCGTTCGGCCAGTGAGCGGCGAAGATGTCGTACGTACGCCGGCCGAGCACCAGGTCGAACGGGACGCCCATGGTCTGGCCCATGGCCTGGCCCATCAGCTCGTCCCAGTAGTTCACCGACCAGCCGCCGTGGGCGAAGTCGCCGGTCTCGTCCTCACCCGGTCCGCCGGGGGCCTGCATGACCCCGTCTAGGGTGAGGAATGTGTTGACGATCAATTTGCGCATCTGGTGACAGCCTTTCGGATAGCTAGTTGCGGTCAGGAGATTGGCAGCTGGTCCAGCCACTGCTGCCAGGACGGCTCGGTGTCGACCGGTTCGGCGACGCTGTCGAAGATGTGGTGGCTGAGGAACAGCACGTTGTCCCGCTCCGCGCCGGAATGACTGAAACGGTAGAGCCCGCCGGCGGTGCGTACGCCGAGGAAAGCCGACGGCGTACTGAGGTCGACGACGCCGTCGATCGGCGCGGCGCCGGGCACGGTGAGCCGCACCGGCGCGCCCTCGGCTATCGGGTGGGTCACGCCGAGGGCCGCAGCGACCGCCGGCCAGATCTGCTCCGGGTCGCCGGCACCCGGTCGGACGACCGTGACCGGGGTCGCGGTCCGCCCCGGGAAGTGCCGCAGGTACGCGGCGAGCGTGCGCAGGTAGAGGTCCCAACCGACCTTCATCGCCTCGTACTCGGTCTCCCAGTTGTCGCCGAGCACGCCGCTCTGCACCATGCGCAGCACCGTGCTGCCATGGTCGCGGCCTTCGATGAGGTACTCGATCGCCATGAAGGATCCGTCGTCCGCAGTCGGGGTCCGGTCGGCGAAGCGCTTGCCCGGCTCCCAGCCGACGATGGTCGCCTCGTCGGTGTGCCCGGCGAGGGTGAGTCGCGTGGTGCCGCCCTCGCGTGGCTCGATCTCGCTGCGGCCCATGAACCAGGAGTCGAGTCCGGGGCCGGTGGCGATGGCGTCCCAGACCTGCTCCGGCGTTGCCGGCAGCTCGATCTCCTTGCATACCTCGAACTCGTGTCCCATCGCGGGTCAGCCTTCCTGCGGTTCGTCGGTGCTGGTGCTGGTGCTGGTGCTGGGGTGCAGAGCGACGACCAGCCGGTGCGGCCGGCCGCCGGGGGTCGTCTCATCGTGGTATCTGCCGACGAGCGCGGTGACCGTGTTGGCCAACTCCTCGGCGAACGCGGCCCGGTCGGCAGCCGAGGCGAAGCGGATCTCGCCGTCGATCGCGAAGGTGGCGACCCGCTTGTCCACCCGGTCCGCGCCGGTGATCAGGGATCCGACGTCGCGGACCAGGCGGGCGGCGACGGCGAGCAGCCAGCGGGCGGAGAGCCGGTCCGGTGCGCGGGCCGGATCCGGTGCGACGGTGGCGAGGGCGGCCGGTGAGATCACGTACGAACCGGCGGTGGCCTGCATGACCCGCTCGGTGACGTTGCCCTTGCGCCGCTGCTCGACGAGCTCGATGAGGCCGTGCTGCTCCAACGCCTTCAGGTGGTAGTTGACCTTCTGCCGGGCCAGCCCGACCCGGCCGGCGAGCATGGTCGCCGAGGCGGGTTCGGCCAGCTCGGCGAGGAGCCGTGCCCGGATCGGGTCGAGTGAGGCCTCGGCGGCGGCCGGGTCTTCGATCACCGCTACGTCCAACATGCCGATCAACATCTCACCGACGATTATTTTTGTCAAGACAGATCTTATGTTCGGGTGGCTGCCGGACGACCTGGCAGCGTTGGGCCCTTCCGAGCCCGACGATCCGCGCTCGCCGGTTACGCCGGGAGCTACGTCGGCTCCGCGACTCGGCCGGTCTGACCGCCGAGGAGGTCGCCCGCCGCTTGGGCTGGCACCGCACCAAGGTCATCCGGCTCGAACACGGCCACTCACGGATAACGCTCAAGGACACCGAGCAAATGCTGGGCCTTTACGAGGCGTCCGACGAGGACCGCGAGTCGTTGACCGCGCTCGCCAAGCAGGCCCGGCAGAAGGGCTGGTGGAGCGCGTACGGCGACGTACTGCCCGACGACTACGTCGGCTTCGAGGCGGAGGCCACCGCGATCAGCAGCTTCCAGAGCCTGTACGTGCCGGGACTGTTGCAGACCGAGGAGTACGCCCGCGCCATCATCCACGCCGGCCGCAGCACCGCCGACGCGGACGAGATCGACCGGCGGGTCGCCGCCCGGCTCGCCCGCAAGTCGCTGCTGTCGCGGGACGTGCCGCCGAGACTCTGGATCGTC
Source organism: Micromonospora sp. LOL_014 (assembly GCF_048060245.1). NCBI lineage: Bacteria > Bacillati > Actinomycetota > Actinomycetes > Micromonosporales > Micromonosporaceae > Micromonospora > Micromonospora sp. LOL_014. Next base: position 151,414 of record NZ_JBHMIP010000011.1, on the reverse strand, counting down.
CTCGACGAGGCGGCGATCCGCCGGGTCGTCGGTGGCCCGAAGGTGATGCGCACTCAGCTCACCCGGCTCATTGATGCCTGCGCCCAGCCGTCGATCGAGCTGCAGATCGTGCCGTTCGGGGCAGGCGCGCACGCCGCCATGGCCGGCCCGTTCACCATCCTCGGCTACGCCGACCCGATCCTCGACCCGCCCATCGTCTACATCGAGAACGATGCGAACACCCTGCTGCTGGAGGAGGACACCCACGTGGCGCGATATAAACTCATGTTCGATCATCTGTGCGCCAAGGCCATGGACCCGGACGAGTCCGGCAGGTTCCTGGCTCGGGCGGCAGAGGAGCTTCCCGACTGACCCCGACCGGCCAGAGGAGACGCGGGATGACCGCACCAGAACTGTCCCACGCTCACTGGCGCAAAAGCAGCCGCAGCAGCGCCAGCGGGTCAGACTGCGTCGAGGTGGCCACGCTGGCCGGCGGCACGATCGGCGTACGCGACTCCAAGGACCCACACGGCCCGGCGCTGCTCTTCCCGGCCGACGCATGGACGGCGTTCCTCACCACGGTGTCCAGCCGCTGACTCGGCCGGTCCGCCTTCCGCTACGACGCCCGTGCCCGCCGACCGCTCGTACGTCTTCCTCGACGTCGACGGAGTGCTGATTCCCTTCGCCGCCCGTGCCACTGGCCGGTCACCTTCGTCCCACCGTGCGGCTCATCTTGACGCCATCGGCAATCCGCTGCTGGAGCGGGTCGATCCGCAGGACGGACGCCGGCTGCTGGCACTCGACTGCCAACTGGTCTGGGCGACCACCTGGATGGCCGAGGCAAACGACGTCGTCGCGCCGCTGCTCGGCCTGCCGGAGCTGCCGGTCGTCCCATGGCCGGACTCCGACGACGAGCCCCCGCGCGGCGTGCACTGGAAGACGCCGTTCCTGACCGGGTGGGCGGCCGGACGCACCTTCGTCTGGCTCGACGACGAGATCACCGACCTGGACCGACACTGGGTGTCCGCGCACCACCCAGGCAAGGCCCTGTTGCACCGCGTCGACCCGCATCTCGGCCTCACCGACGCCGACTTCTCCACCGTCGGCCAGTGGCTCGCAGTCGACGGCGGCAAAGCCGCGTCGATGTGAGGCTGAGATACCTTACGACCGCGTCGTAAGGTATCTGAGCCTCACATCGCTGGGCAGCGGAACAAGGATGCCGGGAACGTCTCCGTCGGCGCGATCGTGGATCAACACGATCACCGGGTAGGCACGGCTGCAGGCGCTGGCGCTGGCGCTGACCACCCGAACACGAACTCGTCGGCTACTTAGGGTGTAGTCGACAACATCGCCGCGTGCAGGCGATCCTGCTGCAGCTACCGCGTGGCGTTGAACTCGGCGTACGCCGCAGCGTCCTCGCCGGCGAGGGTGGCGTGCCAGGCAGCAGCAGCATCGACGGCGCGCCGATCCAGGTACTCACGGATCGCCCATGCGATCGGAGCGAACCGGTTGCCCCCGGCAACAGCAGCGACCGGTCTCTCGCCGAGGTCATCGTCGGGCGTGATCGGAATGCTCACGGTCATGCCGCCGCCGCTATCAACGACCAAGGCCCGAGCACGGCCACACCGGCTACCGTAGGCGGATGAGCACTCGCCATCTGCCTGCCCAGATCGGTGACCTGCCGCCAATCGGACGACCCGCCAACAGTGCCCTGCTCGCGGCCGGCGTCACCACCCTCGCCCAGGTCGCCACCTACCGCCGCGACGACCTGCTGGCCATGCACGGCATCGGCCCGAAGGCCGTCGGCATCCTGGCCACCGCACTGGCCGAACGCGGCCTCACCTTCGCCGACTGACCAGAGGAGACACCGGATGACCTCGCCTGACGGTGTCGACCTTCCCCACCGCCAGCCCGCACCGGCCCACGTACGCAAGGCGACTCTCGCCGATGTCGATCAGCTGACCGAGGTGCACACGCTGGCCCGCACCGCCTACTACACGGCGGCAGGTGGGCTGGACCCGGCCGACCCGTCGCTGTCGTCGCCCGAGGCGTACGCCGAACGCCGTGCCGCCTGGGCGAACGCGGTCACCTCGCCGCAGCGGTTCACCGTCGCCGCTGTCCTCGATGGCCGGATCGTCGGCTGCGCCGCGATGGGACCCGCCGCCGCCGGTCACGTCAACCCGGCCCACATTGGCCAACTGCACCAGATCCACGTGCTCCCCGACTGCTGGAGCCGAGGAATCGGCGGGCTGCTGCACGACGCCTTCGTCACGTACCTGCGGCGGACCGGTCGGTCCGGCGGGGTGCTGGAGGCGTGGGAACGTAACGATCGTGGCCAGCGCTTCTACGCCGCTCGGGGCTGGCAGGCCGACGGCCACAGCCGCCCCGGCCCGGGCGACACCCGATACCGCTATTTTCAGCTCACGCTGTGACGGTTGACGATGAACTCGGCCCAGTACTCCGGCGTCTCGTGGTAGACGATGTCGGAGCCGACGATCCACACCCGTGGTGAACGCTCCCCGGGTTCGGCCTCGGACCACTGCCGGTTGACCACTGCCACCGCCGCGTCCCGCGTCGACCCGTACCGGGAAACGATCAGGTCCGCGATCTCCTCGCAGAAGGCAAGAGCCTGCGTGTCGCCGGCACACGGGTATTCCCCTTGCGGACGCAACACCGAATCGTGCACCAGATACTCGTCGTCGAATGTCTCGCCGTCGATCCAGGACCGCGCCGGACGAGTACGGAGCCGATCGCCCAGGCCTGCCTCAGTCAGCCCGTACTCGCGCAGGAAACGGTCGAGATCCGGCCGAGGGCCGACCGCCGCCCAGGACGAATCCACCACCGCCCCATCCTCGCCCGGTCGAGCAACCCGGGTCCGCCGGGACATCACACGGCCAGGAGTAACGTGCCCGGCGTGAACGAGCTCGTCGAGCGGCACACCGTCCTCGCCGTCGTCGTCGGCTCCCGGGCGTACGGGCTGCACGAACCGGACTCCGACTACGACCGGCGCGGCGTCTACGTGGCCCCGACCCGAGCGTTCTGGCGGCTGGACAAGCCGCCCACCCACCTCGACGGGCCGGCGCCGGAGCAGTTCTCCTGGGAGTTCGAACGCTTCTGCGCCCTGGCGCTGCAGGGCAATCCGACCGTCCTGGAGGTGCTCTGGTCCCCGCTGGTCGAGACGCTGCGCGAAGACGGCGAGCAGTTGCTGGCCGCCCGGCAGGCGTTCCTGTCGACCCGGCTGGCCCAGACCTACGGCGGCTACGCCCGGGACCAGCTCGACCGGGTGGCGGCCCGCCGGGAACGTACCGGTGAGACCAACCACAAGCAGGCGATGCACATGATCCGGCTGCTGACCGCCGGTACGCATGTGCTGCGTACCGGGGAGATCCTGGTCGACGTGGGGCAGCTGCGGGGCCGGCTGCTCGCCCTCCGGCGCGGCGAGCTGCCGTGGGCGGTGGTCACCGCCTGGGCGGCGGACCTGCTGGCCGAGCTCGACGACGCGGCGGCCGGCACCGTACTGCCGGATCAACCTGACCGGGCCGCCGTGGACCGGCTGCTCGTCGCCGTCCGGAAAAGGAACCTGCGGTGACCGGCGCGCGGAGTCGTTGAAGTTTCGTGGAGAAACCTCGCGCCGGCATGTCGAGAACCCGGGAGCGGCTCCGTCCCAGGTGCGAACACGACCACAATGGGGCCGTACCTCACCAAGGAGACATGATGGCCAAGTACCTGCTGCTCAAGCACTACCGGGGCGCGCCGGCGGCGGTCAACGACGTACCGATGGACAAGTGGGAGCCGGCGGAGGTCACGGCTCACATCCAGTACATGAATGACTTCGCCGCCCGGCTGGAGGGCACCGGCGAGTTCGTCGATGGTCAGGCGCTCTCCCCGGAGGGCACCTTCGTCCGCTACGACGGCGAGGGCAGGCCACCGGTCACCGACGGCCCGTTCGCCGAGACCAAGGACCTGATCGCCGGCTGGATGGTGATTGACGTGGAGAACTACGAGCGCGCGATCGAGCTCGCCGGTGAACTGTCCGCGGCTCCCGGCTCGGGTGGCAAGCCGATCCACGAGTGGATCGAGGTGCGGCCGTTCTACGGCGAGCAGCCCACGGCCGCCGAGTGAACGAGTCCCTGCTGCGGGAGCTGGTGCCCGCGGTGACCGGCTTCCTCGTCCGTCGCGGAGCTGACTTCGCGGCGGCCGAGGACGCCGTGCAGGACGCCCTGGTCGAGGCGGTACGTGCGTGGCCGGACGACCCACCGCGCGATCCCAAGGGCTGGCTGGTGACGGTGGCCTGGCGCAGGTTCCTCGACGCCGTGCGCGCCGACACCTCCCGGCGGCGGCGGGAGGAACTGGCCGAAGCCGAACCCGTACCCGAGCAGGGCGCGACGGCAGCAGACGACACGTTGGCGCTGTACTTCCTGTGCGCGCATCCGGCCCTGCCCCCCGCCTCGGCGGTCGCGCTCACGCTACGCGCGGTCGGCGGCCTGACCACGCGGCAGATCGCGCAGGCATACCTGGTGCCGGAGGCGACCATGGCCCAGCGGATCAGCAGGGCCAAACGGACCGTCGCCGGCGTCCGGTTCGACCAGCCCGGTGACGTCGCCACCGTGCTTCGCGTGCTCTACCTGGTCTTCAACGAGGGCTACTCCGGCGACGTCGACCTCGCCGCCGAGGCGATCCGGCTCACCCGCCAGCTGGTGACCATGATCGACCACGAGGAGGTCGCCGGCCTGCTGGCGCTCATGCTGCTGCACCACGCCCGGCGTCCGGCACGGACCGGCCCCGACGGCCGGCTCGTGCCGCTCGCCGAGCAGGACCGCAGCCGGTGGGACAGCGGACTCATCGCTGAGGGCATCGACGTGCTCCAGACCGCCCTCACCCGCGACCGGCTGGGCGAGTTCCAGGCCCAGGCCGCCATCGCCGCGCTGCACGCCGACGCCCGGACCGTCGAGGAGACCGACTGGGTGCAGATCGTCGGGTGGTACGACGAACTGGTGCGCCGCACCGGCAGCCCGGTGGCCCGGCTCAACCGCGCCGTCGCGCTCGGCGAGGCCGACGGTGCGCGAGCTGGTCTGGCCGCCCTGGCGGACCTCGACCCGGCCCTGCCCCGGTACGCCGCCGTCGCGGCGCACCTGCACGAGCGCGACGGTGACCCGGTGACCGCAGCGCGGCTCTACGCCCAGGCTGCCCGGTCAGCGCCCAACCTGCCCGAGCGCGACCATCTCATGCGGCAGGCCGCCCGACTCAACACGCAGCTGCGAAGTTGACGATGATCCACGGTGGCTCCGACCTTCCGAACCGCCGCCGCAACTGGCAGAGTCTGCCCCGACATGACGATGCTCGACCTCTGCTACGACAGTCTTGACGGGCTTTCCGTCGGTGATGCCCTCGGCGCCCAGTTCTTCGTCCCCGGCACCAGCCTTGCCGCGTTGCTCGACGGGGATCCGCCGGCCGGGCCGTGGCCGTGGACCGACGACACCGAGATGGCCTGCTCGATCGTCGCCGAGCTGCGCGAGCGCGACGGCGTCGATCAGGACTGCCTGGCGGCCCGGTTCGCCGGGCACTTCGAGGCGTACCGTGGCTACGGTGCCGGCGCGGTGGTCCTGCTACGCCAGATCCGGCAGGGCGTTCCCTGGCGGGACGCGGCCGGTGCGGCGTTCGACGGCCAGGGGTCGATGGGCAACGGCGCCGCGATGCGGGTCGCCCCGCTCGGCGCGTTCCACGCTGGCGATAACCGTACCGCCGCGCTACAGGCCTGGCGCTCGGCGGAGGTCACCCACGCCCACCCGGAAGCCATCCTGGGCGCGGTCGCCGTCGCCGTCGCGGCGGCGGAAGCCGGCTGGTCCCGGCTGACCCGGTCCCGGCCCGAGCCTGCCGAGCTGCTCGACGTGGTGCTGGCCCACCTGATCGACGGCCGACTACACGCGGGGATCGTCCGGTCCAGACGGTTGCTGGCAGTCGGCGTCGCCGAGGCGGCGTACGAGCTGGGCAACGGCTCGCAGGTGCTGGCCTTCGACACCGTCCCGTTCGCACTGTGGGTCGCCGCGACCCGGCTCGACGACTACCCGGCGGCCATCCACGCCTGTGTCGAGGCCGGCGGCGACGTCGACACGACCGCGGCGATCGTCGGCGGCATCGTGGCCGCGTACACCGGATCCGGACCGGGCGGGATCCCGGCGCGGTGGCTGGCCCGCCGCGAACCGCTCCCCGACCGCGTACGCCGGTGACGGGCCTGCCTGTCACACGGCGAGCAGCGGATCCGGCCGCCACGGCGGTCAACGATCTCGTCCTCGTCACCGGCGAGGAGGGTGCCGGCAGATCGACGCGGCCAGGGGCCGGGTCCGTTGCCGCCGTCGCGTACAGGTTCGGGCCGTCGGCGTAGCGCTGTGGTGTACGGTCCCGTCGGGTCGAACGGGCTGATCCGGGCGGCCATGCGCACCGCAGTCGCTGGGAGGGCGTGTGTCGGGCCGGTTCGTGTACTGGATGAACGTGTCCGTGGATATGAAGATCGAGCACGCCCCGGGTGAGAACGGCGGCGGCGACTGGATGCGTATCGGGGAGTCGCTGCACCGGGAGTTCAACGCGCGGGCGCGGGCGCTGTCCCAGATGGTGCAGGGGCGGAAGGTCTACGAGATCATGGAGGCGTTCTGGCCGGGCGCGCGCGACGACGCGTCGCTGCCGGGTTTCCTGCGCGAGTACGGCGAAATCTGGACGTCGACCCCGAAGGTGCTGGTGTCGCGTACCCGCGTCGACGCCGGACACGACACCCGTATCGTCGGCCGCGACGGTGACGCCGTGGCGGCGCTCGCCGAGCTACGGGCGCGGGCCGACGGTGACATCGGCGTCGGTGGGGCCACCGTCGCCACCCAGTTGCTGCGGGCCGGCCTGCTCGACGAGGTGATGATGTTCGTCCACCCGGTGGTCCTCGGCACCGGCCGGGCTCTGTTCGACGACCAGGATGCCCCGGTCGAACTCGACCTGCTGGAGAACCGTGCCTTCGAGCAGGGCGTCACCCTGCACCGGTACGCCGTTCGAGGCGCCCGCCAACTGGCATGACCTGCGGATTTACTGTCACAGCAGGTCGGCGACACCTCCGTGCCGAAACTTGAATGATTCCAGAAAACGGCCTATCGTGGCCCGGTGACATCCGACCTCGAGGCGCAGTTGAGGGCGGCCTCGTTGCGGGTGACCCGGCCGAGGCTGGCGGTCCTCGCGGCGCTACACGACCGCCCGCACGTCGACACCGACACGGTGCTCGACCTGGTGCGCGCCGACCACCCGACCGTGTCCCATCAGGCGGTCTACGATGTGCTGCGGGTCCTCACCGACGCCGGGCTGGTGCGGCGCATCCAGCCGGCCGGCGCGACCGCCCGCTACGAGCGGCGGGTCGGGGACAACCACCACCATGTCGTCTGCCGCTCCTGCGGTGTGATCGCCGACGTCGACTGCGCCACCGGATCCGCCCCCTGTCTCACCGCCTCCGATGACCACGGGTTCATGGTCGACGAGGCGGAGGTCGTCTACTGGGGCACCTGCCCCGGCTGCACGACCGACAACGCCACTACGTTATCGACCAATCCGGAAGGGAACAGATGAGCGACATGCAGGACAACGCTCCCACCAGCGCCCAGGGTGTGGAAAAGATGTCGGCGGCCGGCTGCCCGGTCGCCCACGACTCGGTCACCTCGCACGGCAGCGAGAGCGAGAACCCGGCGATCGACTCACCGACTCCCAAAACGGGCGGTCGACCGCGTACCAACCGGGACTGGTGGCCCAACCAACTCGACCTGTCGGTGCTGCACGCCCACTCACCCAAGGGCAACCCGCTGGGCGCGGACTTCAGCTACGCCAAGGAGTTCGCCAAGCTCGACGTCGAGGCCCTCAAGCAGGACATCGTCCAGGTGCTCACCACCTCGCAGGACTGGTGGCCGGCCGACTTCGGCCACTACGGCGGGCTGATGATCCGACTGAGCTGGCACGCCGCCGGCACGTACCGGATCGAGGACGGCCGGGGCGGCGCCGGCGACGGCGGGCAGCGCTTCGCCCCGCTGAACAGCTGGCCGGACAACGCCAACCTGGACAAGGCCCGGCGGTTGCTGTGGCCGGTCAAGGCCAAGTACGGCCAGAAGGTCTCCTGGGCCGATTTGCTGGTGCTGGCCGGCAACGTCGCCCTGGAGTCGATGGGCTTCAAGACCTTCGGCTTCGCCTTCGGCCGGGAGGACGTCTGGGAGCCGGAGGAGATCTTCTGGGGCCCGGAGGACACCTGGCTGGGTGACGCCCGCTACCTCTCCGAGAAGGAGATGTCGGCTGGAGTCGGCGCGACCGAGATGGGCCTGATCTACGTCAACCCGGAGGGCCCGCGCGGCAACGCGGACCCCCTCGCGGCGGCCCACTTCATCCGGGAGACGTTCGCCCGGATGGCGATGAACGACGAGGAGACCGTCGCCCTCATCGCCGGTGGCCACACCTTCGGCAAGACCCACGGGGCCGGTGACGCAGACGCTCACGTCGGCCCGGAACCGGAGGGCGCGCCGATTGAGGCGCAGGGCCTGGGCTGGCTGAGCACGCACGGCAGCGGCAAGGGCGGCGACACCATCACCAGCGGCTTGGAGGTCACCTGGACCGACAAGCCGACGCAGTGGAGCAACCGCTTCTTCGAGATCCTGTTCGGGTACGAGTGGGAGCTGACCACTAGCCCTGGTGGGGCCAAGCAGTGGGTGGCCAAGGACGCCGAGGCGATCATCCCGGACGCGCACGACCCGGCGAAGAAGCACAAGCCGACGATGCTCACCACCGACCTGTCGCTGCGCTTCGACCCGACGTACGAGCAGATCTCCCGCCGGTTCCTGGCCAACCCGGACGAGTTCGCACTGGCCTTCGCCAAGGCCTGGTACAAGCTGCTGCACCGCGACATGGGCCCGGTCAGCCGGTTCCTCGGTCCGTGGGTGCCCGAGGCCCAGCTGTGGCAGGACCCGGTGCCGGCCGTCGACCACGAACTGGTCAGCGACGCAGACGTGGCCGCGCTCAAGGCGAAGGTCCTCGATTCCGGGCTGAGCACCGCGCAGCTGGTCAGCACCGCCTGGGCGTCGGCGGCGAGCTTCCGCTCCACCGACAAGCGTGGCGGCGCCAACGGGGCCCGGATCCGGCTCGAGCCGCAGCGCAGCTGGGAGGTCAACCAGCCGGAGCAGCTGGCGACCGTGCTGAGCACCCTGGAGGGCATCCAACAGGAGTTCAACGCGGCCGGCGGCGCGCAGATCTCGCTCGCAGACCTGATCGTGCTGGCCGGCTCGGCCGCCGTCGAGAAGGCAGCGCACGACGCCGGGGTCAAGGTGACCGTGCCGTTCCACCCGGGCCGCACCGACGCCAGCCAGGAGCAGACCGACGTCGAGTCGTTCGCGGTGATGGAGCCGCGCGCCGACGGGTTCCGTAACTACCTGCGGCCGGGCGAGAAGACCCAACCGGAGGTCCTGCTGGTCGACCGGGCGTACATGCTCGACCTGTCCGCCCCGGAGATGACCGTGCTCATCGGTGGTCTGCGGGCGCTCGGGGCGAACGTCGGCGGCGCGCAGCACGGCGTGCTCACCGACCGGCCCGGCGTACTCACCAACGACTTCTTCACCAACCTGCTCTCCCCGGGCACCCGGTGGAAGGCGGCGGAGTCAGGCGAGCACATCTACGAGATCCGCGACCTTGCCACCGACGAGGTGAAGTGGACCGCGACCGCGGTCGACCTGATCTTCGGCTCGAACTCGCAGCTGCGCGCCCTCTCCGAGGTGTACGCCAGCAGCGACGCCGGCGAGAAGTTCGTCGCCGACTTCGTCGCCGCCTGGGTCAAGGTCATGGAGCTGGACCGGTTCGACCTGTCCTGAGCCGGCATTCGACAGACGTGGCCCCGCTGGCCGGTACCGGCCAGCGGGGCCACGTCGGGTTCCGGTCCCAGGTCAGCGGGGACACCACTGGTTGGCGTAGCCGTCGACGGCGCCGCAGGACCCGATGCCCTGCGGGTAGGTGAAGAAGTCGGTCGGGTCGTACTTGCGCTTGACCTCGACCAGCCGCGGGTAGTTCCCGCCGTAGTAGGCGTGTCGCCAGTCGGCCAGGTGGGGATCCGGGAAGTTCTGGTACGCCCCCGCCGGAGGGTAGCCGGCGAACACCTCGTCGAAAAATTCGGTCAGCCAGAGTTCGTTGGCGACGGCGACCTCCGGCGGATCGTCGTCTGCCCAGGTCGCCTCGGCGGCCATGATGAAGGTGACGTCGCGGTGCACGAACGCGGTGGCGTCCGGCTGTACCTCGTTCACCTGCCCACCCAGGCAGAACAACGCGATCCCGGCCCCGTCCGGGTTGCGGCTGCCCGGCCACCGGTGCAGGCCGTCGAGCACTGCCTGCAGTTGCCGCCGGTTCAACGACTCGGGCAGCGCCGCCGACTTGACCGCGAACTGCTGCGCCGGGGTGTTCGCCGACAGCAACACGCTCGCCTCGGCCGGCGACACCGCCCGGACGCCGTCCCGGTTGGCTTCACGTTCGGCCGGCGTCCCGACGCGCAGCACCGGCTCGAGGATCTCGGTCAGCTCGTCGACGGTGCCGTAGAACTGGCCGAGCGCGTCGGCGTACACCTGCTGCTCGCCGGCGGCCAGCGTGGTGCCGGCACCGATGCGGCAGTCCAGACGCCGATCGCCGCGGTAGGCGGTCGCGACGTCCTGCAAGGCCAGCATGGCCGGGGTGACGCTGGCCGCCGACCAGCGGAACCGAAAGAACGACACCAGACCCTGCAGCTGTACGTAGCGGAAGGTAAACGAGGTGTTGACGCCGAAGTTGTTGCCGGCGCCGCCCCGGCAGGCCCAGAACAGGTCCGGGTCGTTGGTCTCGTCGCAGGCCGTCACCGTGCCGTCGGCCAGCACCACCTCGGTCGATACCAGCCGGTCACAGGTCAGGCCGAACATCTTGTCGCTGAAGCCGATCCCGCCACCGAGCACCAGCCCGGCCACACCGACCGTCGGGCACCGTCCGGCGGGGACGAAGACACCCTGGTCACGCAGGAGCGGCAGCAGGTCGGCGTTGACCACGCCGGCCTGCACGGTGATGGTGCCGGCATCGTCGGTGACCTCGACCGACCCGTACCGCCGCGGCGGTGCCGGCCAACGGTTCGGCGTGACCTTGATCCCCCGCAGCCGGCTCATCACCATCAGCAGGCCGGTCGTGGTGGAGTAGCCGGCGTAGTTGTGGCCGAGGCTGGACCGGGGCACCAGCGGCATCCCGACATCATGTGCCCAGCTGACCGCCACCGCGACGTCGTCGGGTGTGCCGGGTGTCAGGATCGCGGCTGGTTGCACGTTGGCGTACCGGTGGTTGTACGGGATGCTGAGTGCCTCGTAGCTCGCCCCGCCGGGGCGGTACAGGGTGGCATCCGCCGACAGCTGCCCCTGCAGCTCCACCCACTGCCGGTCCGGCAGATCCCGCCACGGACGATCGTCCCGGCCAGCACCGGGCCCGATGTCCGGGTCCTGGGGCCTGACCTGCGTCGGTTGTTCGGCCGGGGTCCGGGTCGGCTCGTCGGCCGGCGTCGGTACGGCCGTGGCTGGTCGCCCGATCAGTCCGACCGCTGGGACCAGCCCGGCGACCGCGCCTGCCCGCAACGCCGTACGTCTGCTCACCATCGTCCGTGCTCCCCCGCTGGCACCGTCCGGATCAGCCGGTCGATTCCGCCCCGGCCACCGCACCGACCTTGCCACTGGTCAGGCGCCGCTCAGGTCCCTCAGGCACACGTCACCCGTCCGGCGTACACCGGTTCTGGATCATCGTGTCGGCGCGGCGGGCTGAGGGTGGTGCACCCTAGCTGGCGCGATAGGGTGCACCACCTTCGACCCGCCGCGTGACACGACGTCCCCGACGGACGACGACGCGGCGTCAGGCGTCCTCGCGGAGCACGAGTACGCCGTACCGGTCCAGGCGCAGCGGCGCACCGGCGGTGACCCGTTCCCCGGTCAGCAGGTCGACCCCGGCGGCGCAGGCCGGCAGCTCGACCGGCTCCTCACCGTGGTTGAGCAGGAACCGGATCCGGGTGCCGTCCGGCGCGACCCGTACCGCCGACTCCAGGTCCGGCACGTGCGCGTACGGGCCGAGCAGTCCGTGCCGGTCCAGGATCCGGCGTACCACCCAGGTCACACCCGCCTGGTCGAGCCCGGCGGCGACGTACCACCCTTCACCGGCGCCGAACCGGTTGCGGGTGACCGCCGGGGTCCCGGCGTAGAAGTCTGCCTGGTATGTGCCGATCACCTCGGCGCCCTGTGGGATGACCAGCTCGAACAGCAGCGTGGCGGCGGAAACGACCGACCGGGCACCGTCGAGGGTCATGGTGACCGGGTTGACCACGTCGGCGTCCCGGGCGTCCCACTCGTCGATCCGGATCCCCATCAGTGGGGCCAGCGGCCCCGGCACATCGGCCAGGAACGCCTGATCGTTGTCGTCGACCCGCCCGGACAGGTACGTTGCCAGCACGGTGCCGCCCCGCTGGGCGACCCCCTCCAAACGGGCCGCGAGGTCGTCCTTGACCATGTGCAGTGCCGGCGCGAGCACCACGTCGTAGCCGGTCAGGTCGGCGGTGACCGGGACGACGTCGACGTCGATCCCGGCGTCCCACAGTGCCCGGTGATAGGCGAGCACCACCTGCTGGTAACGGACCAGCCGGGACGGGCCGTCGGAGATCTCCAGCGCCCACCAGCTCTCCCAGTCGAACAGCACCGCCACCCGGGCCGGGGTGCGGGCGCCGAGCGTTACGCCGCCGAGCCGCGCCAGCTCCGCACCCAGCTCGGCGACCTCGGTGAAGACCCGAGTGTCGGATCGGCCCGCGTGGCCGATGACCGCCCCGTGGTACTTCTCGCTGGCTCCCCGACCGGCGCGCATCTGGAAGAACAGCACCGCGTCGGCGCCGTGCGCCACCGCCTGCCAGCTCCACAGCCGCAGGACGCCGGGCCGTTTCAGCGGGTTGACATCGCGGCAGGCGGTGACGCTCGGGGTCTGCTCCATCAGCCAGAACGGGTGGCCGCCTTTCAACCCGCGGATCAGGTCGTGGGTGAGCGCCATCCGGGCCGCCGACCGGTCGTCGGGTGGGTAGTTGTCCCAGGAGGCGAAGTCAAGATGCTCGGCCCAGCGGTGGTAGTCGATCGGCCGGTACATGCCCATGAAGTTGGTGGTCACCGGAGTGTCCGGGCTGGACTCGCGGATCGCCGCCTTCTCGTCAACGAAGTTGGCCAGCATCGCGTCCGACATGAACCGCAGGTAGTCGAGGGTGATGCCCTGAAACGCGGTGTGGTCGGGCCCGCGCCAGTGTTCGGTCAAAGCCGACGGCGGCTCGATCTGCCCCCACTCGGTGAAGGTGTGCGACCAGAAGGTGGTGTACCAGGCGGCGTTGAGCGCGTCGAGGCTGCCGTACCGCTCGCGCAGCCAGAGCCGGAAGTTGGCGGCACACAGCTCGCAGTAGCAGGCGCCGCCGTACTCGTTGTTGACGTGCCAGGCGACCAGGCCAGGGGTACGCGCGTAACGTTGCGCGACGCGCCGGGCCAGCTCCGTGGCGAGTCGGCGGTACGTCGACGAGTTGGGGCAGGAGTTGTGCCGTTGGCCGAACCGGTGCCGGCGGCCGGAGAAGTCGACGCGGGTCACGTCGGGGTGGGCGCGGGCCATCCAGGCCGGATGCGCGCCGGTACCGGTGGCCAGGCAGATCTGCCGGCCCTCGACGACTGCCCGCTCGACGATGCGGTCCAGGGTGGAGAAGTCGTAGACGCCGGGACCGGGCTGGGTCAGGCCCCAGGTGAAGACGCCGACGGTGACGGTGTCGATCCGCGCCGCGTCGAACAGCCGGTAGTCGTCCTTCCAGACGTCCTCGGGCCACTGCTCCGGGTTGTAGTCCCCGCCGTACGGAATCTTCGCGACGTCGGGCAGCGTCACCTGGTGAACTCCTTCTCGATCGCCGTGATCATCGGTCGGCTGGTGCGCAGCAGCAGCAACGCCAGCACCGAGCCGGTCAGCGCCAGCACTGCCTCCGAGGTGTACGCGGTGATCCCGGCCGCCACGACCCCGAGCGCCAGCACACCGAGGGAGGTGCCGGGCGTACGGGTCAGGAAGTGCGCGGCGAGCCGGGCCACGTCGCGGGCGCGGAACGCGAACAGCGAGGTGATCACCAACGCGGTGCCGCCCCAGACAGTCGCCGCGACCGCGACGAGGACCAGCAACGCTGCCCACCAGCGCGGCACCCCGGCCGCGTCGAAGTAGGCCAGGTTGACCGCGACAAGGGTCAGCCCGGCCAGCAGCGGCAGCCAGATCCGCAGCACCCCGCCGAGGTTGGCCCGGTAGCCGCGCCGGAAGTCGACGGCCGGGGTCAGGTCGGTGATGTCGGGGCGGTGCCAGGCGACGGCGTACAAAGCGGCGGACAGCGCCGGGCCGACCGGGACGGCGCAGGCGGCGTAGAGCGGGATGTTGCTGGCGTCGCGGGCCAGCAGCAGCGCCGGCACCAGACCGGGCAGTACGCCGGCGAGCAGCAGCAGCTCGACGACGGTCAGCCGGTAGACGATCGCCGCGACCCGCGACAGCGGCCCGGTGCCGAACTGCCGTTGCGCGGCGGCGAGGTCGTTCACGATGAACCGTTTCCGCCGAGCAGTCGCCGGTCGTCGCACCACGGCGGGGTCTCGTCGACCACCTGGGTGATCTCAACCAGAGTGACCTCGTGCCGCGCCAGGGTCAGGTCGATGTCTACCCGGCCATCGACGACCGGCAGCGCGCGGTGACTGCGGGCCGGTTCGGCGGCGGTACGCAGCGCGTCGAGTTGCGCCGGCCGGGGTGATCGAGGGCGGCCGAGCTCGCACCAGGCCCGCCAGGCGTTGCCGGCTTCGTCGCTGACCGACGAGCGCAGCAGGAACGCCGAGCCGGCCGGTGCGGTGACCGGGACCGACAGCGAGACGACGTGCCGGTCCGGGGAGGCCGCGACGTCGGTGACGTCGACCGGCGCCCAGGCCAGCACGGTGACCCGGCCGGTGTCGTCGTCGCGGGTGACCAGGTGGTCGGTGCCCCGGGCGAGCACCTGACGGCCCATCCGGGCCATGAACGCGTACAGATGGTAGGTGGGTTTCCTGATCTGCCGGTGGGTGAGCAGACCGAAGCCGCCGTGGAAGATCGCGGTCGGAATCCCGACCTCCTCGAAGACGTCGCTGAACGTCCAGTAGGAGAACGAGTCGACCAGGTCGCCACCGGCCGCGACGACCGGGGCCAGGTACGCGGCGTGGAACGCGGTGTCGTGGATCGGGTTGTCCGGCCGGTAGGAGGAGTTGAACTCGGTGATGTGCACCGGCAGGTCGGCCAACGCGGTGCCGGCCAGGTTCCTGCGCGGGCTGGCGAACTGTTCCAGCAGGTGGTCCGCTGGCCGCAGGGTCTGGTGGGTACCGAACGGCACGTGCTGGGCTGGCCCCGAGGTGTACGCGTGCCGGCTGACGAAGTCGACCGGCACGTCGCGGTCGGTGACGAATTCGGCGAACGGTGCCAGCCACTCGTCGGCGCCGGGGGAGATCGCCGGTCCGCCGACCTGCAGGCTGGCGTCGACGTCCTTGACCGCGTGGGCGGCCAGTTCGTACAGCCGGTGGTAGGCGGCCCGGTCGGCGCCACGCCAGAAGGAGGTCAGGTTGGGTTCGTTCCACACCTCGATCGGCCAGTTCCGCACCTGCTCCAGGCCGTACCGGTCGACCAGGTTACGCACGGTGGCGCGGACCAAGTCGGCCCAACCGGATTCGGAGCGGGGCGGGGTGACGTTGCCCCGCCACCAAAAGACGGTCTGGTCACCAGAGGCCAGCTCGGTGGGCATGAAGCCAAGTTCGACGAAGGGCGCCAGGCCGAGTTCCAGGTACGCATCGACGACCTGGTCGGCGTACGTGAACGAGTACCGTACCTCCTCTCGGCCGGCATGGGTGTACGGTCGGTAGATGCCCGTGCCGTCGCTCAGCAGCCCGTGCCCACGGATGTACCGGAAGCCGATGTCCCGCTGAAGCAGGGAAAGCGAGTTCTGATAGTCACGGTGCAGTGCGAGGTCGAACCGCCCGGTACCGATACACGCACGCCAGGCCTCCGAGAGCGCTCTGGTGGGCTGGTCGGGTACGATGATCCGGCTCATACCGTCTCCTTTGTCGAGCGTCGGCGCAGGTGGCGCCGGTCGACGCCGGCCAGGGCAAGGTGGATTTCGGGCCGGCGCCGGCCGTTGCCAGCCGCGTTCCTGCCACGAACGCGACCGTACCCGGTAGGTCAGCCGTACTTCTCCTGGTAACGTTCGTACGCTCCATTGACCATGTCGATGTACTGCTGGGCGTTCTTAGCGTTCAGCTCCTCGACGTAGGTGTCCCACTCGGCGAGATCGCGCTGGCCGAGGATGAACTGCAGGGTCTGCTGCTGGACGTAGTCCTTCAGCGGGGTCTCCCACAGGGTGGCCTGTTCCCGTTCCTCCTCGCTGAACGGCCGCGGCGGGGACACCGGCAAGGTTTCCTTTTGCCCCTGTGCCTGCTGGAACTCCAGCTCCTCAGCGGAGAACGTCGACTGCAGCAGTTCGGTCTTGCCGCCGTACGCGAAGACCCCGTTACTGAAGCCGAAGTTCTTCTGCAGGTGCTTGCTGGCATCCGGGTTGATGCCGACGAAGTCGATGTCGGGGTCGAGCACCCACCCACCGTCGGCGTCCTTGGTGTAGGTGACCCCTTCGACGCCCCACTTGGCGAACTCCTGGCCCTCGTCGGAGTACCAGAGCCAGTCGATGAACTGCATCATCGCGACGAAGTTCTCACTCTGCCGTGCCTCAGTGGAGATCATGATGCCGTTCTCCAGCCGGGTGCCGGCCTTGACCGAACCGGCCGGACCGGACGGTACCGGGATCTTGGCGATCGTCGCGCTCGGGTTGCTCTTTGCCAACGCCGGCCGGTAGTCGTTGACCAGTGTTTGCGCGTTGGTGCTGATGACGAACGACTTGCCGTTGGCGAGCTTCTGGATCGCCCTGTCGTCGTCCTGGGTCGGGCTCTCCGGGTCGAGCAGGCCGTCCTCGACCAAGGAGTGCAAGTACTCCAGCATGGCCCGGTACCCTGGCATGCTTCCGGTAAAGACGAACTCCTCAGCGTCGCGGTCCCAGGTCGCGTTCTGGTAGCCCCAGCCAGCCGCGGTCTCGTAGGCTTGGGCGAGAATGCTAAGCAGCGAGCCGAGTGGCGTGGGGATGTTGAACCGGTCCGACAGCGGGTAGCTGTCCGGGTATGCCTGCTTCATCGCGGCCAGCATGTCGCGCACCTCGTCCCAGGTGGACGGGGTCTCCAGGCCGAGTTCGGCGAGGATGTCGGTGCGTATCGCGATGGTGTAGTCGGTCCACACGTCCTCGTGCAGGCCCGGCAGGACGTAGAAGTTGCCGTCCTCCTGCCGCAGCGAGTCGATGTCACCCTGCAGATTCCACTTGGC
This sequence comes from Micromonospora sp. LOL_014, assembly GCF_048060245.1. Lineage (NCBI taxonomy): Bacteria > Bacillati > Actinomycetota > Actinomycetes > Micromonosporales > Micromonosporaceae > Micromonospora > Micromonospora sp. LOL_014. The sequence goes on along the minus strand of NZ_JBHMIP010000011.1, from coordinate 133,975 downwards.
GACCTTGTCCTGGAAGTGCGGCATCAGGTCGAGATAGTCGCTGACCGGTAGGATGGCACCGCTGGAGACGAATGCTGACTCCTGACCGGGGTACGTCTTCGGGATGATCATAGGGGCATCACCGGCGCCGATCAGCAGACTGCGTTTTTGCTCGTAGTCACTGAGCGGCACCTCGACGGCGTCGATGGTCACCCCGGTGCGTTCGGTCAGCTCATCCCAGAACAACCAGTCCTTGTCGATCGGGTAGTTGGGGTGATTGTTGTAGAGCATCGAGAACGTCAGGGGCTCGGTTGCCTTGAACTGGTCACCGACGTCGTAGCTCTCCATCGCGCCGACCCTGTTGCCATCCAGGTTCTCTGGATCGGTGTCGTCGTCGCTGCCACAGGCGACGACACCGAACGAAAGCGCGAGAACACCGGCAGCGACCGCCGCAAAGCGGTGCCGGGATCGATGAATCATCGGGTTTCCTCTCGTGTGCGGAAGGCATTCACTTGAATGGGGCGGACCTGACCGCAGCGCTACCCCTTGACCGCACCGAGCATGATGCCGGTCACAAAGTAGCGCTGAATGAACGGGTAAACCATAACGATCGGCAGTACGGTGAGGATGATGGTCACGGCCTGAATGTTCGCGGCCGCCTGGGCGAGGTTGTCGCTGCTACTCCCGGCCGAGGTCGCGGTAGTTGCGCCAGCAATCAGGTTGCGCAGGTAGACGGTCACCGGGAAAAGCTCGGAGCGGTCCATGTAGAGAAACGCGGAAAACCAGGAATTCCAGAACGAGACCGAGTAAAATAGCACCATCGTCGCCATGATCGCCTTGGACAGTGGGATCACGATGCGCCAGAGGATGCCGTACGTGCTGAGACCGTCGACGGCGGCGGCCTCCTCCAGGTCGGTTGGCAGACTCTCAAAGAAGGCCTTCATCACCAGCAGATTGAACACACTGATGGCATTTGGCAGCACGATCGCCCAAATGCTGTTCTTGAGCCCAAGGCTGGTGATCAACACATAGTTTGGAATCAAACCACCGGAAAAGAACATGGTGAAGACCGCGATGCCGACCAGCATGCCGCGACCCTTGAGATCCTTCTTCGACAGCACATAGGCGTAGCAGGTGGTGAGCACGATCGAAATGACCGTGGCGGTGACCGTGTAGACGACGGTGTTACGGTAGTTGATCCAGAACATCGAGTCGGATATGACCAGCCGGTAGGTGTCCAAGTTGAACCCACGCGGGATGATGTTGACCTGGCCGGACCGGATGTAACCCTCGTCGCTGAGCGAACGGGCGATGATGTTGACGAACGGGTAGAGCGTAACGATCACGACGCCGGTGAGGATGATCCCGTTGGCCGCTTGGAAGATCCGGTAGCCCCGGGTGTCGTCGGGTCGGCGGGGCCGACGGCGGATCGAGTGCAACAGCTTGCGGGGGGAGTCGATGGTCACCACAGGCTCGTTCCTACTGCGCGACGGGCGATCAGGTTCGCCGACAGCACCAGGGTCAGCCCAATCAACGCCTCGAACAGGCCGATAGCGGCGGCGTAGCTGAAGTTGCTGGAGACGACACCCATCCGGTAGAGATACGTCGATATGACGTCGGCGGTCGGGTAGGTCAGCGGATTGTACAGCAGCAGGATCTTCTCGAAGCCGACCGCCATGAAGGTACCGATGTTGAGGATCAACAAGGTGATCATGGTGGGTCGGATGCCGGGCAGCGTCACGTGCCAGGTCTGTCGCCACCGGTTCGCTCCGTCGATCCGGGCGGCCTCGTAGAGGTCCTCGTCGATCGTGGTGAGGGCGGCAAGGTAGAGGATCGTCCCCCAGCCGACCGTCTGCCACACCTCGGAGGAGACGTAGATGGTGCGGAACCAGCCCGGCTGCTGCAGGAACGGGATCGCGTCACCGCCGAACGCCCGGATCATCGAGTTGACCGTGCCGTCAACCGAAAGGATCTGCATCACCATCGCCGCGACGATCACGATCGACAGAAAGTGCGGCAGGTAGGACACCGACTGGACGAACCGCTTCATCCGGCGGGCGCGGACCTCGTTGAGCAGCAGGGCGAGCACGATCGGCAGCGGAAACACCACCACCAGAGTGAGCGTGCCGAGGATCAGGGTGTTGGTAAAGACCTGCCAGAACGTCGGATCGTCGAGAAACATCCGGACGTAGCGCAGGCCGACCCAATACTCACCGAAGATGCTGCCACCGGGCTGGAACCGGCGAAACGCGATGACGTTTCCCAGCATCGGCAGGTAGCGGAAGATCAAGAAGAACAACAGCGGCAGGACGACCAGCGAGTAGAGCTGCCAGTCGCGGCGCAGCGCCCGCCGCCAGGTACGTGACCGGGGCCGGCGTCGGCCGCGCCGCGGCAGGCCGTCGACCGGCGGCAAGGGCACCTGCGCCTGCGGCGACGCATCGACCGTGCTGGGGGTACTCATCCCAGTTGCCGCCCCTCACGTCCGGCCCGCCACCGGCCCCCTGCCGGCAGCAGGGAACGCCTCGCGGGACACAGCCCTCGAAACTTTCGGAAATATGTGCGTTACCTTGCGGGAAACCTAAACTCCCCGGCAAGGTGTGTCAAGGGTCACCGAACCAGGACTCCCAACTGCATAGCGCGCACTTGAAGCCGCACCGCCGCCGCCGCCGACCCGCGCACCACCACCCCTGCCACACGCTGACCCTGGCCTACTAGCAGGTTCAGCACCGAAAGTTCCGGTAACTGAACGTGAGATGTGGATGACAGAGATACCGTCGCCGCCCCAGCCGGGCCCCGTCGCTCCATCGACTCCCACAACCACCCCGGCCACCGATCCGCCAGCCCCGACAACCATCGCCAGCATCGCCGACGACGTCGGCGTGTCGATCACCACTGTATCCAAGGTTCTCAATGGTAGAACGGACGTGGCGCCACAGACCCGGGCCCGGGTGGAGGCCAGCCTGGCCCGGCACCAGTACCGCCGCCGGGCCCGGCGCCCGCCGATCCGCAACGACCAGATCGAGCTGGTCTTCCACGAGTTCGACTCGCTCTGGGCTATGGAGATCATCCAAGGAGTGGAGACCATCGCCAGCGCCGCCGGCATCGGCCTCAACCTGACTCAGCTGGGCGGCCGGCACAGCCCACCGGCGGAGTGGCTGGACAGCACGGTGGCCCGTCGTCCCCTCGGCGTTCTCTTCGTCCTGTGCCACCTCACCGAACGTCAACAGGAACTGCTCGCCCGCCAGCTCATCCCCTTCGTGGTGATCGACACCGACAGCGCCACGTCGGCGTCGGTGCCGACTGTCGGGTCCAACAACTGGAACGGCGGGCTCATCGCCACCCGGCACCTGCTGCAGCTCGGACACCGGCGGATCGCCATCATCTCCGGACCACGGGACGTGCTGTGCGCTCAGGCCCGTACCGCCGGATTCCGATCGGCACACGACGAAGCCGGCCTGCCAGTCGCGGCCGACCTCGTCAGGCACGGCGACTTCTATGTCGATGCCGGCTTCGCGCACGGGATGGCGCTGCTGGACCGCCCGGACCGGCCGTCCGCGATCTTCGCCGGATCGGACATGCAGGCGCTGGGCGTGCTGCGGGCCGCCCGCCAACTCGGCCTGGACGTCCCGCACGACCTGTCGGTGATCGGGTACGACAACGTGCCGGTCGCCGCCTGGACGGTACCCGCGCTGACCACCGTCAATCAGCCGCTGCGCGACATGGCCGGCACCGCCACGCAGATGCTGCTGGATCTGACCCGCGGTGCCGAGTTGTCGACCAGCCGCATCGACCTGGTCACCGAGTTGGTGATCCGGGAGAGCACCGCCCCGCCCTCGCCCGTCTGAACAACTGTCCACCGATTTTTGTCCACCTAGGAGATCTGATGCCCTCGGTTGATCTGCCGTTGCCGCAACTTCGGACGTACACCCCAGCTGTCGCCAAACCGGCCGACTTCGCGACGTTCTGGAAATCGACCCTGGACGACGCCGCCAGCCGCGAAGTGCTGATCAATGTCCGTCCGGAGCCGACCGACCTGCGTCTGCTGGACACCTGGCAGGTGACGCTGCGCGGTTTCGGCGGGGATCCGGTCAACGCCTGGTACACCCGCCCAGCCGGGGTACACACCCCACTGCCGGCGGTCGTCGAGTATCTCGGCTACGGGCGCGGCCGGGGCCTGCCGCACGAGCGGCTGACCTGGCCGGTCGCCGGTTACGCGCATCTACTGATGGATGCCCGTGGTCAGGGCGACCAGTACGGCAACGGCGGGGACACGCCGGATCCGCACCCCGCCGCCGCCGGTGGCCCAGGGCCGGTGACCCGCGGGATACTCGAGCCCGACGGCTACTACTACCGGCGACTGATCACCGACGCGGTCCGCGCGGTGACCGCAGTGCGCGCGCTACCCGGCGTCGACCCGGCCCGGGTGATCGCGGCCGGCAACAGCCAGGGCGGCGGGCTCGCCCTGGCCGTCGCCGGCCTGGTCGACGACCTGGCCGCGCTGATCTGCAGCGCGCCGTTCGGCTGTCACTGGCAGCGGGCGATCGAGATCACTGACAACGAGCCGTACGGTGATGTGGCCCGGTATCTCGCCGTGCACCGCGACGCCGAGCCGGCGGTACGCCGGACTCTGTCCTACTTCGATGGAGTGTCATTCGCCCGGACCGCTGTGGCTCCAGCGCATTTCGGCATCGGGCTGCGCGACACCACCTGCCCACCGAGCACGGTGTTCGCCGCGTACAACCAGTACGGAGCCGAAAATGGACGCCCGCAGCCGCCAAGTCGGGAGATTCATCCGTATCCGTTCAACGGCCATGAAGGCGGCGAGGCGGAGCAGGTCCGCCGACAGTTGCGCTGGCTGCGCGAACTGTTCCACTCGGCTACCTGATCAGCTTACCCGGACGCGGCAGGTGCCACGACCGTACGACGGCCGTGGCACCTGCCGGTCGTCCCGTAAAGATGGGACCGCTACGGGTGGCTCAACTCGCGGTGCAGGACGGGGTCATCCCGGAGCCGCTGCCGGTGCCCTGGAAGCCGAACTCGGTCGACTGCCCGGCACCGACCCGGCCGTTGTAACTGACGTTGCGGAACTGAACCGCACCGCTGTTGCCACTGCGGTCGGTGTTCCATGCGTTGGTGATCGTGGCACCGCCGGGCAGGGTCATCCCGACGGTCCAGCCGGTGAGTCCGGCCGAGCCGGCGGTGACCCGGACGGTCGCCACGAAACCGCCGTTCCACTGGTTGAGCGAGACAGTGGCGGTGCAGCCACCAACCGGTGGCGGAGTGGTCGCCGGGGGCGGGGTGGTCGGCGGGGGCGGGGTGGTCGGCGGCGGCGGGGTGGTCGCCGGGGGCGGAGTGGTCGGGCTCGGGCTCGGTCCGATGCCGGGGTTCAGGCTTCCAGGTACGGAGAGCAGTGCCTCGTACCATTTGGTAGCCATCTTGCTGTAACCGGTGGCGTTCGGATGCACGCCGTCGGCCAGATCGGCCGTGGTGAGCGCTGGATACATGTCGACGAGGTGCACTCGACGGCCAGCGTTCGCCCGACTCTGCACGATCTGCGGAATCGCCGCGTTGTATGCGCTGACCTGGGCGGCTTTGAAGCTGACCGGTACGATGGTGGCCACGAACAGGTGGGCGTCCGGTGCGGTACTGGTGATCTTGTCGATCAGCGCGGCGAGCCGGTTCGGCGCGTTTGGCAGGTCCCGGTTCTGCAGGACGTCGTTGGTGCCGATGTGCAGCAGGATCGTCTGCGGGTCGGAGGCGTTCAACCAGTTGACGATGTTGGCGTCGATCTGGTCGATCCGCCAGCCCGAGTGGCCCTGGTGGTTCCGGTCCGGCAGGCTGGCCGGCCCGTTGGACTTGGATCCGACGAAGTCCACGGTGTACCCGCCGCTCTGGAACTTCTGCCACAGGTCGATGCGGTAGCCGCCGGGGATGTTGTAGCCGTCGGTGATCGAGTCCCCGAGCGGCATGATCCGCACCGCGGCCGACGGCTGGGCGTTGGCGCCGTTGCCGACCGCAAGCACGACGGCGACCAGCAATGCCGCCGCCAGCGCCGCCGTACATCGACGGATGGTCGAGGTCATGAACGAACTCCCTCCGAAAGACATTTACGTACATCAATCTATACGCCGGTCGGAGGACCAGGCCGGGACCCGCCGGAGCCCCGGCGGCGAACGGACAGCGGCCTGCGCCGAGCGGTACGGTGGCGCAGGCCGTGCAGTCAGTCGCTCAGGGCTTCGTCGAGGCTGGTCTCGGGTGGGCCGGGCAGCGCCGGATCCCGGCCCACCAGCACGTCGTACGCGGCCTTGACCGCGGCGAACCGCTCCCGGAACGCGCCCCAGCGCCAGGCGCGCTCGAAGCGGCGCACCGAATCGTCGCCGACGCCGACCGCGTCTACCCCGACCCGCCGGCAGACCGTGACCGCCCGCTCGATGTGGAAGCTCTGCGTCACCACGATTGCCCGCTCCACGCCGAAGACACGGTGCGCCCGCAGACACGAGTCGTAGGTGTCCAGTCCGGCATGGTCCTGCACGATCCGATCCGCCGGCACGCCCCGGTCGATCAGCCAACGCCGCATCGCGCCCGGCTCGTCGTAGTCCCACTCCCGGTGGTCGCCGGAGACCAGCACCGCCCGGACCAGGTCGGCTTCGACCAGCCGCCGGGCCACCTCCAGCCGACCGGCCAGGAACTCCGACGGCGTACCGTCCGGCCGGACCTGCGCCCCGAGGACCAAGGCGACCGGCGCGGCCGGCACGCTGGCCAGCTCGTAGACGTGCTCGGCCGCCGACGCCCGGACCCAGTATCCGCTGCCGGTGACCAGCAGCGCGACCGCGACCGCCGCAACGACGCAGAGGGTCAGTTTGCGGCGCAGCCACCGGGTTCGACGGGACGGATGAGCCAGGGCGTCGTCCATGCCGTAATTATGGTCGACGGGCACATCGCGCCCGGCTACTGGACACCGGCCGCGACAGGAAAGAGTGTGGAGCGCATGGTCATCGAGCTGGGCCTGGCCCGCCACCCCGAATCACCACCGTCGCCGCCGGCCGGCCGGCGGTGGTGGCGGTCGCCGCAGCGGACACGGCTGGCCGCCGGCCGGGCGCGTCCGCTCGCCGCCGTCGTCGGCCTGGCGCTGCTGGCCGGCCTGGCCGGCGCGGCCCCGCCGAGCGGCCCACTGCTCGTCCAGGTCGCCAGTCATCAGGTAAAGGCCCGCGACATCGTGCTCGCCGGGGACCGGCTGCTGGTCACCTCGGCCGCCGCGCAGGGCTCGGCGACCACCTGGCAGCTGTCCGCGTACGGCGTACCGGACGGCGCGCTGCAGTGGACGGTGCCGTTCGACGCGGCGAGTTGGCGGCTACGCCAGGTACGGCGGATCGGTGACGTGGTGCTGGTCGACCCGAGGTCCGGCCCTGGCACCGGGTCCACGGTGGTCCTGGACGCGCAGACCGGGCAGACCCGGTGGGTGGCACCGGACGGGCTGGTGCTGACCGACGACGGGCGTACCGCGTTGATTGACGAGCCGGACGACGCCGGCGCCACCTCGTCGACGCTGCGGGCGGTCGACGTGGCGACCGGCGACGAGCTGTGGCGGGCCGACCTGGCCGTGCCGACCGAGGTGCTGGCCGGGTCCGCCGGGCAGGCGCTGCTGGTCGGCACCGACGGCTGGGCGCAGGTACGCGACGGGCGCGACGGCACGGTGCTGCGTACCGCCGATCTGGGTGAGGTGTCCCGGCCGGACAGCATGGCCGGCGCGCTGCTGCTGCGCCAGTGGCGCGGCGGTGAGCTGGGGGTCACCGGCTTCGACCCGACGACGTTGCGGCAGCTGTGGCACCGGCCGGTGCGTTACGGACCGGGCCGGATCACCGGTTGCGGCGAGCTGATCTGCTTCCCGGACGACACCCGGATCGAGGCGGTCGACCCGCGGACCGGCCGCACGGTCTGGCGGGTGCCGGCCGACCTGGTGGTCGACTTCGGCAGCTACCTGGTGGCGTACAGCGTGTCGGCCGACGGCGGGTCCGGCGCCGCAGCAGACGGCGATGGTCGTGGATATCCCGCGGCGGCGGCGGCGGACGCCAGCGCCGACGCGGGTTCGGGCAGCGGGCGGATCATCGACCCGGGGACCGGGCGGACCCTGCTGCCGTTGAGCGCCTGGGAGACCGAGTTGGAGGGGCGCGGCGACGCCACGTTCGTCGGCTACCGGCAGCCGACCGAGACCGGACCGGCCTGGCTCGCGGTGCTGTCGCCGGCCGGCCCGGAGACGGTGCGCATGATCGGTAGCGTTCCCGGACCGGTCGGCGGCTGTGTCGGCGACCGCGGCACGATCGTCTGCCGGCTGGGTGCCGACGCAATCAGCATCTGGCACTACGAGTTCTGACCCGACCCGACCCGGCTCGGTCGGGCCGGGCCGGGCCGGATGGTCGTTCAGGAAGCGGCGTCGACCTTGTCGGCGGCTTCGGCGAGTGCGGCGACGTACTCGTCGAGGCCCCAGGTGACCGACAACGCGGTGGGCGGCGACACCGAGGCGATGAACTCGGCACCGACCAGCGAGGCGACCGCCCCGGACTGGATCTGCGGCATGGTCTGCGCGGCCTGCGAGGACAGGAACGCGTCCTGTTCCTCCTGGCTGGTGGCGAATGACACCAGCACATCCGAGGTGAGCTGGTCGAGCTGCTCGTAGCTCATGGTGAAGTAGAATGTCGACTCGTCGGTGCCGAGGTCGTTGACGCTGGGCGCGCCGGTCATCCCAAGGTCGAGGGCGAACTCGACCCGCGGGTCGGCCTCCTTGTAGACGTAGAAGGTGCCGGCGGAGTCCCAGACCATGGCGACGCTCTTGCCGGCCAACTGCGGGTTCTCCGCAGCTTTGGCGGCGATCTGCGCGTCGATGTCGTCCAGCAGCGTCTGCGCCTCGTCGCTCTTGCCGAGCGCGGTGCCCACGGTGGTGATCAGGTCACGCCACGGGGTGGCCCACGCCTCACCCGGGTAGGCGACCGTCGGCGCGATCTGGCTGAGCAGGTCGTACTGTTCCTGATCGATACCGGAGTAGACGGCGAGGATCAGGTCCGGGTCGGCGGCGGCGATCTCGTCGAAGGGCGGCTCCTGGGCGTCCGGCAGTACGGCGGGCACCTCGGCGCCGGTCTCGTCGAGCTTCTCGGCGATCCACGGCAGTACGCCGTTGGCGTCACCGCCGTAGCTCTGGAACGGGATGGCCACCGGCACCACGTCGAGCGCGATAGCGGCGTCGGCGCTGCCCCAGCCCCAGGCGACCACCCGGGTCGGGGTGTCTTCGATGGTGGTCTCGCCGAGGGCGTGCTCGATGGTCACCGGGAAGCCGGCCGAGCTGCCACCACCGGTCGCTGCGTCGTCGGTGCTGGAATCGTCACCGGAACCGCACGCGGCCAGGCCGATGGTGAGGGCGAGTGGGGTGGCGAAAAGGACGCGGCTGAGTCTTTTGCTGATCACTGTCTCTCCTACGAGCGCGGGTCGTCCGCGAAGGTCAGCACATGCAACCACGGTTTAGTTAGGTTTGGCTAGCCTATGTAATTCTGGTTACCGAGCCGTGATTCCGGCCAGCGGTGGCGAGCAACCACAGCAGGTACGGCCCGCCGATCACCGCGGTGACGATGCCGACCGGGGTCTTGATGTTGCCGGGCAGCAGGTGCTGGGCGACCAGGTCCGCCCCGGTCACCACGAGTACGCCGATCAGGGCCGCCGGTAGCAGCACCGGGGCCCCGGAGCGCATCATCCGCCGGGCGATCGGCATGGCGACGAACGCCACGAACGCGATCGGCCCGGTCACTGCGGTCGCCACCGCGGCGAGGGCCACCGCGATCGCCAGCAGACTGATCCGGCTGCGTTCCAGCCGCACCCCCAGGCCGGTCGCGGTGTCGTCGCCGAACTGCAGCAGCCCGAGTGCCGGACGCAACGCCAGCAGCACCGGGGTCAACACGCCGAGCAGCGTCGCCAGGACGGCGATCTCCGGCCAGCGGGCGCTGCCCAGGCTGCCGACCATCCACGACAACGCCGTCTGCGCCTCGCGTACCTCTCCCCGGGTCAGCAGGTAGCCGAGGACACCGTGCGCCATGAACGCGGCGGCGATGCCGACCAGCACGAAGCGGTACCCGGTCAGCCCGTCTCGCCAGGAGAGCAGGTACACGGCGGTCGCCGTTCCGGCCGCGCCGACGAACGCGGCGACCGACACGCCGAGGCTGCCGGCACCGAGCGTGACTAGTGCGAACACCGCGGCGGCGCTGGCCCCGCCGGTGACGCCGATGATGTCCGGGCTGGCCAGCGGGTTGCGCAACAGGGTCTGGAAGATGCCGCCGGCCAGGCCGAACGCGGCGCCGGCCAAAATCCCGGCGACCAGTCGGGGCAGCCGCAGACTGAGGATGATGAAGTCGTCGCGGCCGCTGCCCTGCCCGATCAAGGTGCGGAGCACCCCGTCCAACGAGATCTGGTAGGCGCCGAGACTGAGGCTGAGCAGGGCAAAGATCGCGACGACCCCGGCCAACCCGGCCAGCACGACGGTGGCCCGGCGGCGGCGGCGACGCCGCAACCGGCTCAGCGCGGGAAGCCCGAGATCGGCGGTACGGTCGGCGGCGTACCGGTCGGCGTTGCTCCGGTCGGGATCGCGGGTATCGGTGCCGGTCATACGCTGGCCAATCGAGAGCGGCGGACCAGGGCGATCAGCACCGGTGCGCCGAGGAACGCCACGACCAGGCCGGCCTCGACCTCGCCGGGCGGCGCGATCAGCCGACCGAGCACGTCGGACGCGACCAGCAGGGCGGCACCGAGCACCGCGCTGTAGGCGAGAATCCACCGGTAGTCCGGCCCGGTCACCCAACGGGCGGCGTGCGGCACGACCAGCCCGACGAAGACGATCGGTCCGGTGAGCGCCGTCGCCGAGCCGCAGAGCAGCACGGTCGCGGTCATGATGACCGCCCGGTCCCGAACCACGTGCTGGCCGAGCCCGTGGGCGACGTCGTCGCCGAGGCTGAGCGCGTTGAGCACCCGGCCGGAGACCAGCGCCAGCAGGGTGCCGACTGCGATGAACAGCAGCACCGTACGGGCGGTGTCGAGGTCCCGCCCGACCAGCGAGCCGACCTGCCAGAACCGGTAGCGTTCCAGGGTCTGCAGGTTGGTCAGCAGCACCAGGGTGATCAGCGAGGTGAGCACGGCGGTGAGCGCCGAGCCGGCGATGGCGAGTTTCACCGGGGTCGCGCCGTCGCCGCCCATCGACCCGATGCCGTAGACGAGCAGCGCGGCGAGGGTCGCCCCGCCGAACGCAAACCAGATGTAGCCGGCGGTGGTGCCGATGCCGAGCCAGGTGATCGCGACGACGACGGCAAGTGACGCGCCAGCATTGATGCCGAGCAGGCCGGGGTCGGCGATCGGGTTTCGGGTCAATCCCTGCATGAGCCCGCCGGACAAGCCGAGCGCGAGACCGGCGAGCAGCCCGATCACGGTCCGGGGCAGCCGCAGGTCCCAGATGACGACGTGGTCGTTGACCGCCGGGTCGCGGTCGACCAGCGCCTCGACCACCACCGGCAGCGCGATGTCACGGGATCCGAGGGCGAGGCTGGCGAAGACGGTCAGGGCCAGCAGCAGTACGGCGACGAGCAGCCCACCAAGCCGCCGACCTATCGTGAACGTCCGACCACCCTGGGTCACATTTCGTCCGGCACGCTCACCCCGACCGGCCCGGAGTGAGGTAAGCATCGCCTAAGTATGCAGGGAAAGCTCCACCGGCTCATCGGCGGGCAGGTCCACCACCCTCGCACCGTACGGGCTGCGGACCGTCACCTGTTGGCTGACCGCCGAGCGGAGCCGGACCCCTAGCGTCGTGGCGTCCCAGGTCAGCTCCTCGACAGTGACCCGGCCCCGGCAGGTCACCCCGCGCAGCGTGCCGCCGGGCAGCTCGCCCGGCCACGCCGGCAGCAGGTGCAGCGACCCCGGGCACGAATCGACCAGCATCTCGATCAGGACGCCGGGCAACGTGTGCACGGCGTCGGCGTTGTAGGTCTGCAGACCCGGGTTGTGGGCGCTCATCAACGACCGGAAGAACATGTCCGCGCAGAGAATTTTCCGCAGGTTGGCGACGGCCAGGTCGGCGTCGCGCAACCGGGCGGCGACCAACGCCCGGTGCAGGCTGCCGTGGGCGGACCGGTTCTCGTCGCCGCGCACCGCCAAGGCCCGGCGGGCCGCGCGGGCCAGTTCCGGGGTGCGGTCCAGGGTGATCTCGCGCAGCGGCCAGACCGGGTAGAGGTGGCTGATATGCCGGTGGTCGTCATCGGCGCGGTAACCGGGCCAGGCCCACTCGGCCAGCGCGCCCCGCTCGTCCACCAGATACCCGGGCAACCGCGCAATCAGGTCGGCCCACCGGGACGTACCGGTCAAGCCGCCCGCGACCCGCATCGCATGGCGGGCGACGGCGATGTCCATGGTGGCGTTCACCGCCAGGTAGACCGGCTCGCCCTGCTCGTCCAGCGGACCGGTCTCGGCGGAGAACGACGGCACGATGACGTACCGGCCGTCGTCGCCTACCCGGGTCAGAAAATCCTCGAAGAACTCGGCCGCCTCAACCAGCCAGCCGGCCACCTCCCCCAACGGCTCCCCGGTGACCAGGTGGTGCTCCCAGAGCGGGTACAGCAGCCAGTGCGCGCCGGGCAGCCAGGCCGGCCAGGGCCACTCGTCACAGAAGTGGAACAGATGCCCGTGCTCGCCGTCGGTACGCCCCGGCGCGAGCAGGCCACGGCCGCCGTACACCGATCGCGCGTTGCGTCGCCAGTGGTCGACCTGGCCGGCGACCAACCGTCGGTGCGCTGCGGTCACCTCCGGCAACGCGCCGATGTTCGCCCCGGCCAACTGCAGGTTCAGGTTGGCGTCGGTGGTGAAGTCGCCAGCCCAGGCCGCGTCCCAGGAACCTAGCCAGAGCCCGGTCAGCCGGGGTGGCAGCACCCCGCTGGAGCTGATCAGCAGGTATCGGCCGGCGTGGAACAACCGTTCCAGCAGCGTGGGGAGCAGCCGCTCGTCGGCGACGCGCTGGGCGTCGAGCAGCTCACCGATCGGACGATGCCGGTCGGCCTCGTCGATCCGCAACCGCAGCTCGACCCGCTGGTACATCGGCCGGTGCAGGGCGACGTGCCGGGCCAGCAGCCGCTGGTAGTCGGCGTCCGGCTGCTGACCGGCCAGCCCGGCGAGTCGCGCGTGCAGCGCCTCGGTGCCCCAGCCGGGCGCGTCGTAGCGGTCGAGCGCGGTCAGCACCAGCGCGTCCCCGCCAATCAGGATCCGGTCGCCGGCGATCTCGGTATCGCCGGTCACCAGGGCCAGTCCTTCGAAGCCGTACGCCCCGAGGCCGGCCGGATAGCTGCCCCGGACCCGCAGGAACGCGTGCCCGTCGCGCCGGTAGGCGGTGATGTCGTAGGTGACGTCGGCCGGCCGGCCGGGCAGGTCGCCGGTCGCGCCGAGCAGGCATGGGCCGGCATCCAGCCGGACCACGGCGACCCGGTCCGCGCGGGAGACGAAGGCTTGCCGGGTGCGGTCGCCGGCCCACCGCACGGTGATCTCGCCGGTGGTGAAGTCCGTGGTACGCAGGTAGTCGGCGGGCAGCGGCGCCGGTTCGCCGACCCGACCAACCGGCGCGTCGACGGTCAGCGCGTAGCCGGGGTGGAACGACTGGGTCCACTCCAGCTGCCGGCCGTCGGCGAGCAGCCGGCCGGCCTCGGCCCGTCGGCCGGCCAGGACAAGGTCCCGGATCTGCTCGATGGCCCCGGCCAGCTCCGGTGGCCGCAGGTCGCGGGTGCCGTTGGGTAGCACGAACCGGTGATGGTCGACCACGATCCGCTCGGCGGTTGGATCGCCGTGCACCATCAGCCCGTACTCGCCGTTGCCGGTGAGGAAGGCGTCTTCCCAGCGCGCCGCGGGCGCCGTGTCGTCGATCCGGTGCATTTGATCGACCTTAGTCAAGGTCTTCAGCCGTACGCGAGGGTCAGCTTCGCGTACAGGTCCTCCAGCACGAACCGGGAGTCTATGCGGTGATAGACCCGGATTGTCCGCGAGTGATCCTGCCGTTGCTGATAACTCAGATCGGGCAGGACGATCGGCGCCGGAACCTGACGGTGATCCATCCAGTGCTCGTCCAGCAGCACCCCGACGGCGGGGGAGTCGCCGAGGACCCACGACTCCCCCGCCGGCCAGTTCGCATTGTCACCCATCGCGTCGTTGAGTTCGACGAGTTGCCGGAACAGGTACGCACCGACCGGCCCACGCGGCGCCACCCGGACCGCGAGTTCGCTGAGACCGACCCGCATCATGCCGTACGCCGCGTTGGGGATCTGCCACAGCTCCACCTCGGAGTCGAACACCTCGTTGGCGGCGTCGACGTCGTTGCCCAGGTTGAACTCGGCACCACCGTCCGGGTACGGGCCACCGCCGATCCAGACGGCGGTCAACCGCCCGGCGATCCTCGGCTCGACCCGCAGCGCGGCGGCGAGATCGGTCAGCGGCCCGAGAAAGGCCACGAACAGCGGCAGTGGATCGTCGCGCATGGCTTCGGCGACGATCAGGTCGACCCCGGGTGCTCCGCCGACCGCGTCCCGCAGCGGACGGCTGACCCCAGCGGCCACCGGCGGCGGAGCCGGCAGTCGCATCAGCTCCAGCAGGTGGTGGATCTCGGCGACGCTGGCGGCAGCGGTGTCCAGGCCGTTTCGGACGCCGAAGTGCGCGCCGACCAGCCCGCGCACGTCGAACCGGGGGGTGAGCAGTGCGTGCACGATCGCGTACTGGTCGTCGGCCTCATTGCGCGCGTCGCTGTCGACCACCAGCCGGATCCGCTTGGACCGCGGCACGGTGAGTGGATGTCGCCGAGAGTCCATCTGGACATAGTGTCAGCCGGCGGCCCAGACCGTAACCCGGTCGGGGCAGCCGTTGTGGACGGAACGGGGCAGAGGAGATCAGGTGCGTTCGAGGCGAAGTCAGCCGCTACGAGGCTTGGGGCTGGGGGCGGCGCTGACGACGGCACCGACGGAGTGTGCGGTCAGGTCGGGCTGATCACGGCCGTACCAGACCAGCGTGATCAACCACGAGATCGGCCACTTCCTGGGCTTCGATCACATGGGCTGTGCCGGCCCGGGGCAGTTGGCTCCGGTGATGGGCCTGCAGACCACTGATCTGGACGGTTGCCGGCCCAACCCGTACCCGTTCGACGAGGAGGGCCGGTTCGTCAGCAGCCCATGGCAGCCGTCCTGACCGTCACGTGTCCCGGCCATCACCGGTCGCCGACCCGCAGCGGCTCGGCCCGGTCGGTTGGCCGGTGCGGCTCACGCAGCTCGGTACGGGCCAGCGCGGGCAGGCCGTGCCGGCGGCGGGCAGCCATCCAGCCGAGTGACCCGGCGACAACGACGGCGGCGAGGGCAATCAGCAGCGGAATGTCCGGCACGCCGAGCAATTTCATCGCACTGGCCAGCAGGACCAGGGTCAACGCCCGACGGACCAGGCCGCCGGGTGCCCGCGACGACAGCTGTGCGCCGAGCCACGCTCCGGGTACCGCCCCGAGCAGCAGCGAGGTGGTCAGGTCGAGGCGGAAGTCGCCGAACAGCAGGTGCCCGACGGCGGCCGCGATCACCAGCGGCACCGCCTGCACCAGGTCGGTGCCGACCAGGAAGGCGGGCCGCAGCAGCGGGTAGAGCATCAGCAACGCGATGATGATCAGCGAACCGGAGCCGACGCTGGTCATCCCGACGATCAGACCGCCGACGGCACCGATCAGCACGGTCGGCAGCGGCCGGGCCCGCAGCGGCGGCTCGGCCGGCGCGGTGTCGCTGCCGGGCAGGCCGGCGGTGCCGGTCCGGCGGCGGGCGGCGTGCTCGGCCATCCGGGTGTAGGTGCGGAAGACCAGGCCGGCGGCGGCCAGCACCAGCGCCACCCCGAGCGCCACCTTGATGCCCTGCTGCAGTCGCTCGCCGTCGCCGAGTGAGCGC
This sequence comes from Micromonospora sp. LOL_014, assembly GCF_048060245.1. NCBI lineage: Bacteria > Bacillati > Actinomycetota > Actinomycetes > Micromonosporales > Micromonosporaceae > Micromonospora > Micromonospora sp. LOL_014. The sequence goes on along the minus strand of NZ_JBHMIP010000011.1, from coordinate 118,025 downwards.
AGCAGCAGGACGCCGGCGAACGCGCTCGGCACGCTGCCCAGGCAGAGCCAGCCGACCAGCGACCAGTGCACGGTCCGCCGCCGGATGTGCACCAGCCCGCCGACCGGTTTCATCACCGCGCTGACCACCAGGTCGCTGGAGACGGCGGCGAGCGGCGGTACGCCGAAGAAGATCACCAGCATCGGGGTCATCAGCGCCCCGCCGCCCATGCCGGTCAGCCCGACGATGATTCCGATGCCGCAACCGGCAAGCACCAATACCCAGTCCACCCTGTCGAGGGTGCCGGACCGGACCGGCAATGTCTAGCATGTCGATCGGATTTACCAGGTCGATAGGTGAACCGGATCCGGGCAGTTCGCGGTCAGCGGCCGGCCGGCAGCGCGTTCGCGGCCACCACCCGCCGGTACCAGTGCGCGCTCTCCTTCCAGGTGCGCCGCATCGTCTGCCGGTCGACGTGCACGATGCCGAACGTCTTGCCGTACCCGTGCGCCCACTCGAAGTTGTCCATCAGCGACCACACGAAGTACCCGCGCACGTCGGCGCCGCCGTCGATCGCCTCGGCCACCGCGGTCAGGTGCCGGTGCAGGTAGTCGACCCGGCGCGGGTCACGGACCCGGCCGTCGTCGTCGAGCACGTCGTCGAACGCCGCCCCGTTCTCGGTGATCATCATCGGCAGCCCCGGGTAGTCGCGGTGCAGCCGCAGCAGCAGCTCGGTCAGCCCGGTCTCGTCGATGTTCCAGCCCATCTGGGTGTACGGGCCGGGCTGGGTGACGAACTCGACATCGGTGACGCCGATCCACGGCGAGGCCGCCCCGTCGGCGTGCCCGTCGGCGGTCGACCGCGGCGACACCCCGTCCCACTGGCGGACCAGCACCGGGTTGTAGTAGTTCACCCCGAGCAGGTCCAGCGGGGCGTGCGCGGCCGCCTCGTCGCCGTCGCGCACGAACGACCAGTCGGTCACCGCGGCGGTGTCGTCGATCAGGTCCCGTGGGTACGCCCCGCCCAGCATCGGCCCGAGGAAAGCCCGGTTGGCCAGCGCGTCGATCCGGCGGACCGCCTCGGCGTCGCCGGGCGACTCACCCCGCACGTGGTGCAGGTTCAACGTCACGCTCACCCGGGCCGCCGGGTCGATGCTCGCCCGCAGCGCGCGTACCGCCAGACCGTGCCCGAGGTTGAGGTGGTGCACGGCGGCGAGCGCGGCGGCCGGCTCGGTACGCGCCGGGGCGTGCACCCCGGAGCCGTAGCCCAGGTACGCCGAGCACCACGGCTCGTTGAGGGTGATCCAGGTGTGCACCCGGTCGCCGAACACCTCCCCCATCCGGCCGGCGTAGTCGGCGAAGCGCTCGGCGGTGTCCCGGTGCGGCCAGCCGCCGGCGTCCTCCAGCTCCTGCGGCAGGTCCCAGTGGTAGAGGGTGGCGACCGGTGCGATCCCCCGGGCCCGCAGCCCGTCGACCAGCGCCGAGTAGAAGTCCACGCCCCGCTGGTTGAGCTGGCTGCCGCCGCCCGGCAGCACCCGGGACCAGGAGATCGAGAACCGGTAGGCGCCGACGCCGAGCTCGGCGAGGATGTCGAGGTCCTCCTCCAGTCGGTGGTAGTGGTCGCAGGCCACGTCACCGGTGTCGCCGTTGGTGACCAGACCGGGGGTGTGCGCGAAGGTGTCCCAGATGGAGGGCGTCCGGCCGTCTACCGCAGCGGCCCCCTCGACCTGGTACGACGCGGTCGCCGTACCCCAGAGGAAGTTGCCGGGGAAGACCGGGCCGGACGGTGATGATACGGGCATGTCGGGATTCTCCTTACGCGCTGAGCACGATCTCGATCTGGCTGGTGCCCGGGTCGGCGGTGACCCGGACGCCCGCCTCGGTGGCCTCCGGGGCAGGGCCCGTACCGGACGCCCACGTCGGCTACGCCGCACGATCAACAGGCTCCAGCATGCCTGCTGGTCGCCGATTCGATGCGGCCGGACCCGGCGATGGACCCGGCCGGCCGGTGAGCGCCGCAGCTAGTGGCCACCGGTAGCCTGGGCTGACCCGACACCTTTGCTTATATAAGTCATCACGGATAGGTTCGACCGGTGCACGCGTTCGACGTCCTCGGCGACCCGGTCCGCCGCCGGATCCTGGAGCTGCTCGCCGACGGCGAGCGCTCCGCCGGTGACCTCGGCGCGGTCGTCTAGGCCGAGTTCGGCATCTCCCAGCCGGCGGTGTCGCAGCATCTGCGGGTGCTGCGGGACAACGGATTCACCACCGTACGCGCCGTCGGCACCCGACGGCTGTATGCCGTGGATGTCGCACCGCTGCGGGAGATCGACGAATGGATCGGCCGCTACCGGCACTTCTGGGCCCAGCGGCTCGACGCCCTCGCCACCGAGCTGGTCCGGGGGCGCCGGGATCAGCGCCGAGAACCACAGCAGAACGGCACCGACGCCGACCATCGGCGGTAAATCACCCCGAACTTGGGTACGCCTTGCGCCGTGACCTTCGGAGCCTGGCTGGCGCACGTGCGAGGCGGTCGGCTGCTGCACCCGCGCGGCTGCTCGTTCACCGGCGCGGTCCAGCTCTGGGGACCACTCGCCGAATGGTTCCTGCCGGCGGGGCGCTGGCCGGCCGTCATCCGCTTCTCCCGGGGCACCCCGACCCCGCCCGGCTGGCCGGACATTCTCGGCCTTGCGGTCCGCGTCCACGCCCCGGACCGCCCGGTCGACCTGCTGGTGTCCAGTGCCGGCCGAGCACCGGTACTGCGTCACCTGCCACTACTCCGGCGCGATTTCGCCACCACGTACGGCAGCATCCTGTCATTGCGGCACGGTCGGCACCGGATCTACCTGGCCGTGTCTCCGGCCACCCCGGGCCGCCTCGGCGGCGCGGTCGAGCAGCTAGCCGATGCCGCCGCCCGTCGCCCGATCGTGCTGCGGCTGGCGGCGGCCACCGGCACCGGCCACTGGCGGACGTTCGGTCGGATCGACGTCGGCGAGCCACTGCCGTCCGCTGTCGACGCCGCGCTCGCCTTCGATCCGACCGGTCACCCTCCGCTGCGGCTGCGTACCGGCGGGCTGATCCAACGGCTCCGTACGGTCACCTATGCCGCCTCCCGGCGCGCCCGGGGCGCCCGCACCGACGACAATCCGATTGCCGCCACCGGTCAGCGGCCTTTAGCGTGAACGGCACCGTGACGACCGAGGAGCCACCGATGCGAGCGCTGGCGAGATTCGCCACCACCCGACGCGGCTGAGCCGCGCCCACCAGCAGTCCCGCTGACCCTCGCCGATCCTTCTGACGATCCACGCTGGTCTTCCCCGGTACCGCAGCCGGCACCGGGTCACCGTCACGCTCCCCGTACCGAACCCAGGAGTTTCCATGAGTCATACGCTGCTGCCCGGCACCCGGGCCCCGGTCAAGGTCTGGACCGATCCGGCAACCATCGAGCCGCAGGCCAGCCAGCAGCTGCGCAACATCGGCACGCTGCCGTGGGTGCACGGCGTCGCGGTGATGCCCGACGTGCACTACGGCAAGGGCGCCACCGTCGGCTCGGTGATCGCGATGCGCCAGGCGCTGGCCCCAGCCGCCGTCGGCGTCGACATCGGCTGCGGCATGTCCGCGGTGCGGACCAGCCTGACCGACGCGCAGCTGCCGGACGACCTGGGCGCGCTGCGTACCGCGATCGAGGCCGCGGTCCCGGTCGGCTTCCAGGCCCGCGACACCCCGGTCGACCCGCGCCGGGTGCACGGCCTGCCCACCGCCGGCTGGGACCGGTTCTGGTCCGGCTTTGCCGACCTGCATCCCGGGGTCGCCGCGCTGGAGTCCCGGGCGCAGCGTCAGCTCGGCACACTCGGCGGTGGCAACCACTTCATCGAGGTCTGCGTCGAGCAGGGCGGTCCGGACGCCGGCCGGGTCTGGCTAATGCTGCACTCCGGCTCCCGCAACATCGGCAAGGAGCTGGCCGAGCGACACATCGCGGCGGCCCGGAAGCTGCCGCACAACGCCGGCCTGCCCGACCGCGACCTGGCGGTCTTCCTCGCCGACACGGCGGAGATGGCGGCGTACCGGCGGGACCTGGCCTGGGCGCAGGAGTACGCGGCCCGCAACCGGGCGGTCATGCTGGCGCTGCTCTGCCGGGTGCTGCGCACGGCGGTGCCGGCGGTCCGCTTCGACGAGCCGATCTCCTGCCACCACAACTACGTGGCCGAGGAGGTCTACGACGGGGTGCCGCTGCTGGTGACCCGCAAGGGGGCGATCCGGGCCGGGCGGGGCGAGCTGGGCATCATCCCCGGGTCGATGGGGACCGGCTCCTACATCGTGCGGGGTCGGGGCAGCGAGGCGGCGTACTGCTCGGCGTCGCACGGCGCGGGTCGACGGATGTCGCGGTCGAAGGCGAAGAAGACCTACACGGTCGACGACCTGGCCGAGCAGACCGCCGGGGTGGAGTGCCGCAAGGACGCTGGTGTGGTCGACGAGATCCCGGCGGCGTACAAGAACCTGGACCAGGTGCTCGCCGAGCAGGCCGACCTGGTCGAGGTGGTGGCACACCTGCGGCAGGTGGTCTGCGTCAAGGGCTGACCCCCACCCCGCCCGCCGCCCTCGACGATCTTGCACATATCGAGAGGATGTCCGCATTGTCCGTCGATAGGTACACGATCGTCGAGTGGGCCGACCCCCAGCAGGTCGACCCACTCATGCAGGATGGTCCCGTTGCTCAGTTGGTCGGGCTCATGTTCGACAGGTGACCGTCGGCCAGGTCCAGTTTCCGTTCGCCATGATCGTCACGCCGAAAGTGTTACCGCTGCCGTTCGGCCTGGCGGTGACGGTACCGCTCGTACCGCTGACCGAGGCGTTCCAGCTGTTCTGGATCCACTGGCTGCCGTTCAGGGTGAGGGTGACGGTCCAATTGCTGACATGCTGCACTGAGACGTTGAGGTTGAACCGGTCGCCGAACTGCTGGCCGGCCGACAACACCGCAGTGCAGTTGCCCTGGCCCGGGTTGCCGGGGCTGCTGGTCGGGGAAGGTCCGGGGTTGCCGCCGCCCTCCCAGACGTTGATGTCGGAGCTGCCGCTGCTTCGGTAGCCCTCGGTCGCCATCACCTGGTAACTGTGGTTGGAGCCGAGCTGCATACCGGCCCGAGCCCAGGCGTCGAAGTGGTTCGCCGTGGTGATGGTGCCACCGGTGCGCTTCTGCTGCCGGACGCTCCAGTACTGATAAAAGGTTCGAGTGCCGTCGATCGAAGGCGCGTTGACCCGCTGACTGCGGTAGATGTCGTAGACGCTGCCGTCGGTGGTGACGGAGCCCATCCGGGTGGCACCGCTGCTCGGGTTGTAGGTGCCGAAGTTCTCCACCACGTAGTACTCGATAAGCTGGTTGCGCGTCCATCCGTACAGCGCGAGGTAGCTGTTTCCGTTCGGCTGGTAACTGCCCGAGTAGCTGACCGTTCGCCGGGTGCCGGTGGCCCAGCCCTTGCCGCCGACCCAGTTGTTGGTGCTGCCGTCCCACCGGCTGGAGTACCGGCCGTTCTCGCGCAGCGTCATGCTGGCGTTGCCGCTGTCCTTCCAGAACGAGTAGTAGTACCCGTTGTGGGTGCCGGTGCCGTTCTGGCTGAGGGTCCGGTCAGCCTCGGCGTGCGCGCTGGGGGCGACCATCATGCCGCTGACGACCAGCGCGGCGGCGCACGCGGTGCCGATCAGCAGCCGCATACGGCCGCGACTCCTCGGCTTGACGAGAGTGTCCTTCATGTAGGTGCTTCCTCCTCTTGGTGGCTGGCGGGAGCCAGCGGTGCGGTACGACCCGACAGCCAGTCGTGGACGGCGACCGCCGTCGAGGATCGGCGTCGTACCGCGTGGTGGCGGGGATCGACAACCATAGAGACATGTCGATGGAATGACGGTAGGAGGCAGTTGGTCGGCTGTCAACAAATTTCGGAAACATTGCGGAAACACAGTGCCAGCCCACGCATTCGCGGCATGGTGGCCGTTCAAGCTGGCCAGCAGCACTGCCCGGGAGATCGCAAGATCGGCGCGATCAGTGCACACTCCACACCGCATGGCGAATCGGGTGCATGGGCCGCCCAGGCGGCAACCTGAACTTCCGGAAGTATTTCGGGGTACGGCCGGAGCAGCCGAGGACTGCCGGCGGCCGAGGCGGCGGCCGACGCACCGGACGCGGACGTCGTGCTCGACCACGCGCTCGGACTCGCCCGGGTCTACGGCCGGGAGCCGGCGCTGGTCACCGACGACACCCGGATGACCCTCGCGGTCGGCTGGGCGCTGCACGACGCCCCGGCTACCACCCCGGACGGGCTGGAACCGCTGCTCCGGGCCCGATTCCTGGTCTGGGTGGCCAGCCCGGACAACAACCGGGCATCCGGCATGACCTGTCTGCGGGCCTGCGGCCGGCTGTCCGACGTACCGTGGCAGCAGGCCACCGTCGGCGGGCCGAAGGGCTGCGGGGCGAACATGCGGGGCGCCCCGGTCGGTCTGGTCGACGCCTACGACGACGACACATCGGCCGGCGTCGCGCAGCTGCATGCCGGGCTGACCCACGGCCACCCGACCGCGCTGGCCGCGAGCCCGCAGCGTGCACCACGGCACACTCCGTGTTCAATCACATATTGGATAGTTACCGACCTTCGGAGGTCAGCGCTGACCGTACGGATGAGCCCGGGGCCCCGCCGTCACCCTGTGGCATCCCGGTCGGCGGCCCAGCGGATCGCGCCGAGCAGGTGGGTGCGGAACGCCAATTCGGCGTACGCCTCAACGGTATGGCCGCCGCCGGTGTAGAAGGTGCGGCCACCGGCATACGTGCGGCACCAGGCGTGCGGGTGCGGGCGCCCCATTTGCCCACCGGTGTAGCTGGTCCCGTCGAGCTCGGCGAGGATCCGGGCGTCGGTCGGTCGGGTCCGGTAGTCGTACCACTCGTCGGTGCGCTCCCAGCGGGCCGGCAGGTGGGCGGTGGCCGGGTGGGTCCGGTCGACAACCTCCACGGTGGCCGGCTGCACCGGCGGATGCTGGGCGAAGTACGCGCCGACCAGATCACCGTAAAACGGCCAGTTGTGCTCGGTGTCGGCGGCCGCGTGCACACCGACGAATCCGCCGCCGCCGTTGATGTAGTCCTCGAACGCCGCCCGGCCGGCATCGTCGAGCACCTCGCCGGTGGTGTTAAGAAAGACAACGGTGGCGTACCGACTCAGGTTGTCCGGGGTGAAGGCGGTCGGCTCCTCGGTGGCATCGACGGCGAAGCCGTGTTCCGCGCCGAGTTCGCGGACGGCCTCGACCCCGGCCGGAATGGAGTCGTGCCGGTACCCGGTGGTGCGGCTGTACACCAGCACCCGGTACCGGTTCTTCTCGCTGCTCGACTCGGTGCAGCCGGTGGTCACCAGCGCCACGATACCGCCGAGCAGGCCGGTGCCGACCGTCCGTCGGGTGAGCTCGGAACCGGGCCGGACCGGCACGCCGATCATCGGGCCGGCTGCAGAGCAGCGGCGGACGGCAGGACGGCGAGTGCATCAGGCACATCTCATGATCGAGGCCCACGGGCGGCTGGTCAACCGGCGGCGGGCAGGTGGACGAGGAACCGGCAGCCTGAGCCGGCGTTGGTCACCTCGACGCGACCGCCGTGCGCCTCGACCAGGCCGCGCACGATCGCCAGGCCGAGTCCACCGCCGGCCGGTGGTGGCTCGGGACGGCCCGGAACGGCCCAACCGGATAGGGACGCCGCCCCGACCTGCGACGCCGCTCGGGGCGGGCCGGCGGGAGCGGGGCTGCGCGCCGTTTCGCCCCGGAACGCCACGTCGAACACCCTCGGCAGGTCCGCCTCGGGAATGCCGCCGCAGGTGTCGTGCACCGCCAGCCAGGCGGCGCCGCCGTCGCGGCCCGCACTGACCTGCACCACCCCGTCGTACGGGGTGAACCGGATCGCGTTGCGAAGCAGGTTGCCGATGATCCGGGCCAGTTCCGGCTCGCTGGCGGTGACCGACGGCCAGCCGCGTTCGGCGGCGACCAGCCGGATGCCCCGCGCCCGGGCCAGCGGCTCGGCCGACGCCAGGGCGTCGGAGACCACCTCGGCGAGGGGCACCCGGCGCAGCGACAGCCGCAACGCGCCGGCGTTGATCCGGGACAGTTCGAACAGGTCGTCGACGAGTTGGGTCATCCGGTCGGTCTCGGCCCGGATCCGCCGGTGGTAGTCGGCGACGGTGGCCCGGTCGGCGACGACGCCGTCCTCCAGCGCCTCGGCCATGGCCCGCAGCCCCGCCAACGGCGTCCGCAGGTCGTGCGACACCCAGGCGACCAGTTCCCGCCGGTTCGCCTCGGCCTGGCGTTCCCGCTGGCGCAGCTGGTCGGCCCAGACCGCCTGCCGGGCCAGCCGGGCGCCCAGCCACCAGCCGACAGCCAGGCTGACCGCTCCGGACGCGGCGAGCACCAGCAGCACCACGTCCCGGTCGTGGACGGACAGGAACATCGCCTGGGCCGCGCCGACGACGCCGGCGAGGACCGCCAGTACGGTGACGGTGAGCAGGACGGTCAGGTGCACGACGATGCTGTGCCGGCGTAGCAGCCGCAGCGCGACCGCGCCCGGCACGCCGATCAGCAGCGACGCGCCCAGCCCGATGGCGAGCACGGCGAGGACGTCGCCGGTGGGCAGATCAGGCATTGCCGGCCGCCGGTTCGTAGCGGTAGCCGACGCCCCAGACGGTGACGATCCGTCGGGGTCGGGCCGGATCCCGTTCGACCTTCTCCCGCAGCCGTCGCACGTGGACGGTGACGGTGGACTGGTCACCGAAGTTCCAGCCCCACACCTGGGCGAGCAGTTCCTCCCGGCGGAACGCCTTCGCCGGGTGGCGGACCAGGTGCAGCAGCAGGTCGAACTCACGGGTGGTCAGCGCGAGTTCGGTGTCGCCGAGCCGGGCCGACCGCCGGCCGGTGTCCAGCGCGAGCTCGCCGTCGCGGACCACCGGCGGTTCACCGCCGACCGGGCCGGGGGGCGGCCCGGAGCGGCGGAGCACCGACTGCACCCGCAGCACCAGCTCCCGGGGCGAGAACGGCTTGGTGACGTAGTCGTCGGCACCGAGCTGCAGGCCGATCACCCGGTCGGCCTCCTCCCCGAGTGCGGTCAGCATGATCACGGGTACGCCGCTGGCCTGCCGCTGCAGCCGCCGGCACACCTCCAGACCGTCCAACCCGGGCAGCATCAGGTCCAGCACCACCAGGTCGGGCCGGCACTGGTCGACCGCGGCCAGCGCGGCGACCCCGTCGGCGGCGCGGGTGACCTGGTAGCCGGCTCGTTCCAGGTACCGGCGGACCACATCGGACACGGTGGGATCGTCGTCGACGACGAGCACCCGGAGGGACGGTCGGCCGGTGGTGGGCACGGCCATGGCTGTCAGGCGGCCAACTCGGCTGCCCCGAACGACACCGAGAAGCGTTTGCACCAGATGGAGACGCTGGTCAGGCTGGTCAAATCGAGGTCGGCAGGGATCTCGTACACCTGGTCACCCCGGTTGCCCTTGAGCCGGTCCAGCTCGGCCCACTGCCCGTCGTCGAAGACGAACCAGCCGTCACGGCCGTCCAGCACCGGCTGGTCGGAGAGCCAGACCCGCAGGTCCGGGCCGTTGGAGGTGGCGAAGTCGCGGAACACGAGTTGACGGCGGCCGTCGGCCAACTGGACGACCTCGGCGGTGCCGGTGGTCTCGTGCTCGTGGGTGACGAACTCGCCGGAGGCCAGCAGTTGGTTACCGGCCGGGGACGGGCTGGCCGGTGCGGCGCCGGGCGAGGCGGTCCCGGACGGGGTGGACCCGGGTGAGTCGGTCCCGGGCGCGGCGGGGTCCGGTGCCGGGGTGCCGGTCGCCGCGATCTGCACCTGCGGCAGCGCCTCGTCGACCACGTCGTCGGTGAACAGTTTCCACGGCTGGAACCAGTAACCGCCGAACGCGAGTCCGGCGGCTACGACGACGGCGAGCAGCCAGCTCAACGGGTTGGCAAGGAGTCGTTTCCACACGCGGATCAGCCTACGGCGGCGGCGCCCGGCCGGCCGTAGTTGATCTCTTGCGAAAGTCTTACGGTCGGCGTAGTGGCAGGTCAGCTGGTTGCGACGGCGTACGCGAGCAGCAGCAGCGCGACGGTGAGCTGCCCCGCGCCGAGCACGGTCAGGGTGTTGCCGACCGACCACTGTCCGGGGCGGCCGATCCCGGCGTGCAGGAAGAAGCCGCCGGACTGACTGATCGTGCCGGCGGCCAGCAGCGCGCCAACCACCCAGGTGTACGGGTCGGACAGTCCGGCGCGGGCGGCGATGCTCAGTGCGGTCAGGGTCAATACCAGCAGCACGCCGGCGTGGGCGTGGCCGGCCCGGAACAGCGACAGCTGGAAGTCGGTCAGTTTTCGGGCGGCGGCCAGCCGCATCAACGAGTAGCCGCCGAACATCACCGTCGGGACGCTGACCAGCGCGATCACGGTCAGCCATCGGTCCGCCGTACTCATCAGGGCTTCTCCTCGGGGTCGGCGCCGTACGCGCCCGGCTATCTTGTCACCGACAAGATAGCCGCTCCGGGTAGCATCTTGTCAACGGCAAGATGAGGGGAGGCATGATGCGGCAACAGCCGTACCACCACGGCGACCTGCGGCGGGCCCTGCTGACCGCCGCCACCGAGGCGATCGCCGAATCCGGGGCGGCGGCACTGAGCCTGCGCGACCTGGCCCGACGGGTGGGGGTCTCGCACGCCGCCCCGACACACCACTTCGGCGACAAGACCGGCCTGCTCACCGCGATCGCCGCCGAGGGCCTCGACCTGCTGGCGACCCAGTTGGCGGCGGCCGGCGGCGACATCCTCGCCGCCGGCCAGGCGTACGTGCGGTTCGCCTCGTCCCACCGGGCGCACTTCGAGGTGATGTTCCAACCGAGCCTGCTGAACTTCGACGCGCCGGAGCTGGTCACCGCGCGCCAACGGGCCGGCCGCGCGCTACGGGCCAGCCTGGACGACGCTCGGGTGCCGGCCGGCGACCGGGACAACGCCCGCCTGGCGGCCTGGTCGATCGTGCACGGCTTCGCGACCCTGTGGCTGTCCGGGGCGCTGCCGCACGACACGGACGACGACCCGGCGGTGCTCGCCGGCCCGGTGATCCGACTGCTCTTCGAGCTAACGCCGGACCAGCACACTTGACAGGTTGAGTGCATCACGTAAAGTTTGTCGCGGCTGTCAAGTAGGCAACGAAGAAGCGAGGCGTCAGCGTGGCTGCATGGTCATTCGATGACATTCCCGACCAGACCGGCCGGGTCGCGGTGGTGACCGGGGCGAACACCGGCATCGGCTTCGAGACCGCCCGGATGCTCGCCGCCAAAGGCGCACATGTGGTGCTGACGTACCGGGACGAGGGCAAGGGCGAAGCGGCGCTGGACCGGATTCGGGCCGGTCAGCCGGCCGGCGCGGTGACCGGGGCCGAGCTGGATCTGGCCGACCTCGACTCGGTCACCGCGTTCGCCGACGCCTACCGCGCCGACCACGACCGGCTCGACCTGCTGATCAACAACGCCGGCGTGATGGCACCGCCGCTGGGACGCACCCGGCAGGGCTTCGAGCTGCAATTCGGCACCAACCATCTCGGCCACTTCGCGCTCACCGGCGAACTGCTGCCGCTGCTCGACGCGGCACCGGCGGCCCGGGTGGTGACCGTCTCCAGCCTGGCCCACTGGACCGGCAGCGTCGACGTCGACGACCTCAACTGGCGGCAACGCCGCTACCGGCCGTGGGCCGCGTACGGACAGAGCAAACTCGCCAACCTGCTGTTCACCCTGGAACTGCAGCGCCGGCTGACCGAGGCCGGGTCGACCGTGCGGGCCGTAGCCGCCCACCCCGGCCTGACCTCGACCGAGATCGGCCGTCACCAGGGCCGGTCCACCGGCGAGAGCCGGTCGCGGATCGATCGGATGATCCGGATGCAACCAGCGGCTGGGGCGCTGCCCAGCCTGCGCGCCGCCACGGACCCGCAGGCGCCCGCCGGCAGCTACTGGGGGCCGGCCCGCCGGCTCGGCACCTCCGGGCCACCCGCACCGGCCCGCAGCTCCGCCCGGTCCAAGGACACCGTCATGGCCAGCCGGCTGTGGACCGAAAGCGAGCAGCTGAGCGGAGTGGCGTACCCCTTCGGGGCGCTCGGGCACACGGAGCGCCCAGCGTGACACCGAGCGCCACCCGGCGGAACGCCATCGCCGACACCGCGATCGACGTGTTCATCCGGTACGGGTTCCGGAAGACCTCGATGGACGACCTGGCCCGTGCGGCCGACATCTCCCGGCAAGGGCTCTACCTGCACTTCAAGACCAAGGACGAGCTGTTCGTCGCCGCCGTGGACCGGATGGTGACCGGCGTGTGCGCGGCGACCGGGGCCGCCTTCGCCCGCGACGACCTCGACCCGCCGGGGCGGATCCTCGCCGCGTTCGAAGCGTGCCAGGGCCCGTCGGTCGGGGCCGCGGTGCACGGCAACTTCGAGGAGCTGCTGAACACCGCGGCCACGCTGCGCTGCTCGCTGGCCGAGCGGATCGAGCGCGGGCTGGTCGACGGGGTTGAGCAGGTCCTCGCCGACAGCGGGGTCGCCGACCGGTGGCGGGCAGCCGGCCTGTCCGCCCGGGACCTGGCCGAGCACCTGCACGCCACCTCGTTCGGCTTGAAACACAAGCTCTCGTCGGTCGACGAGTACCGAACCGGAATGCAGACCGCAGTGACGATCGTGTTCGCCGGCGGCGAGGCCCTGACCCGGGAGTGACGATGACACCGTGGACCTTCGACGACCTGCCGGACCAGAGCGGCCGGACCGCCGTCGTCACCGGCGCGAACTCCGGCATCGGCTTCGAGACCGCCCGGATGCTCGCCGCCAGAGGCGCCCACGTGGTGCTCGCCTGCCGGGATGCCGGACGGGCCGGCACGGCGGCCGACCGGATCCGCGCCGAGCGGCCGACTGGCACGGTAAGCTGCGCCCGGCTCGACCTGGCCGACCTCGACTCGGTGGCCGGGTTCGCCGAGGTGTTGCACGCCGACCACGACCGGCTTGACCTGCTGATCAACAACGCGGGGGTGATGCTGACCCCGTTGCGGCGCACCCGGCAGGGTTTCGAGCTGCAGTTCGGCACCAACCATCTCGGCCACTTCGCGCTCACCGGCCGGCTGCTGCCACTGCTGCTGCAAGCCGGCGCCAACGCCCGGGTGGTCACCGTCGCCAGCAACGCCCACCGCGCCGGCCGGATCGACTTCGCCGACCTGAACTGGCAGCGGCGTCGCTACCGGCGGTGGGCCGCGTACGGGCAGAGCAAACTCGCCAACCTGTTGTTCACCCTGGAGCTGCAACGCCGGCTGGCCGGAGCCGGGTCGCCCGTACTGGCGACCGCCGCCCATCCTGGGTGGACCGCCACCGACCTGGCCCGGCACACCGGTGGCTTCGTCACCACCGTCAGCCGGTTGATCGCGATGACGCCGCGCGACGGAGCGTTACCGACGCTGCGCGCCGCCACCGACCCGGCGGTCGACGGTGGCAGCTACTGGGGGCCGGGCCGACTGTTCGACATGGTCGGCCCGCCGGTCGCCGCGCGTCGCAGCCCGGCGGCCGACAACGCCGCCACCGCTGGCCGGCTGTGGACGGAGAGCGAGAAGCTGACCGGTGTCGAGTTCCCGGTCGCCGAATAGCCGCAGCTGCTTGCGGCCGGGCCGCCAGGTCGGGCACATTGCCGCCGGCCAGTGCGGCGGTGAGCGCCTGGGCCGTCTCGCTGGTGTCGCCCACCTCGGTGAGCCTGACGTCGATGTCCGGTCGGTCTCTGGTGTACGCCTCGACGGATGCCTTCTGGTTGATTCCGGTGAACGACCAGAACTCGAAGGTATTCGGGTCGGATGATCCGGAACCGCCTGACCCTGGCGTACAGCCGGTGGTCAGGATCATGGCCGCCGCAGCGACGGCGGTGGCTGTGGTGATGATGAAGCGCTTGAAGCGGTCCTCCATCCGCCTCGCCTGGCGGGCCAGCCTCGGCTGAACCGCCACACCGCCACCGCCGCACCGACCACCAGCAGCAGTACGGCCTGGGCGAAGGCCGGCCCGGAGGAGGCATCGGCGATCGGCCACGCCCACCAACGGACCAGACCACCGTCACCGGTGCCGAACAGCGCACTGACGATCACCGCGCCGACCGGCACCACCGCCGCAAGCCGTGCGCCGACGAACGGGGCGACGATCTGGGCCGACCCGAGACAGCCGATGAGATTACGCAGGTAACCGGGGCCGAGCTGCCACCAGCCGACCGCCGAGGCGACGCCGACCGCAACCGCGGTCATCAGCGCCATCGCTGCGGCGACGCCGAGGTCGCGGGCGGCCACCGAACGTACCGCCGTTGCGTCCAGGTCACCGCTGCTGCGGTCGATGCCGTGCCAGAGGACGACGATCGGGACAAGCGGCAGCAGCAGGGCGAACACAACCGGCACCAGCAACGCCCCGGCCAGGCTGGGCAGCGGCAGCACCTCACCGCCGATCACCGTCGCGGCGGCCAGGCTCGCGGCGTACGCGACGGTCACCGTCGTCAGGGCGCGGGTACGCCACCACCAGATCACTGCGGATCGTCCGACGTGAAAAGTTCCGGGTCGAGGCGCGGCACGGTGGTGCAGTCAGCCAACGGCGCGAGGTTGGCTCGGTACCAGGCAGCCTGCCGGTCCTCGTCGAGCTGACGCACCCGTACCGCCAGGTCGATCAGCTCCGGCGGCGCGACCGGGCCGAGCTCCGACGCCGGTACGCCGGCCGCCAGCGCCATCCACACCAGCAACGCCGCACGATTGTGGGCACCGGGCCACTCCCCCTCGGCCGCGCAGGCGGGCACGGTGTCCGGGACGATGCTGGAGACCAGACTCAGCACCGCCGTCTGCGGGTCCGACTCGGCGGGCAGGACGATGAAGACAGCGTCGGCCGCGTTGCTCTCCTGGCTGGTCACCGTCTCGGGCAGCGTGACGCCGACCGCAGCGAGCCGGGGATACGCCGACGCCAGCGCCGGATGGATCGCATCCCGGGCCGTCTCCTGCTCCGGCCACAGGCACAGCGTGGGCCGTTGCCCGACGCACTGTGGCGCTCCGGCGCGCGGGCCGCCGGAAGACGGGCCGAGCGGTGCCGCCACGGTGACCGCGACCACTAGCAACGCGGTGAAGCTCAACGCACCGCCGACGTGACCCGGGCGGGCGCCGGCAAGGGCGACCAGCGTGCCTGCGCCGATACCGACGGCGAACAGGGCGGCGGCCAGCAGCGCCCGCGCGTCCGGCTGCTGATCGATCGCACAGCAGCCTTCAAAGGACAGCCCGTTGAGGTGGCGGATCCAGAACGGCTCGACGGCGGCCGGGTAGGCCAGCCAGATGTAGGAGCCGCCCAGGCTGACCGGCAACGCGAGCGCGGGCGGCAGCCAGCGACCGAGCCCGTATCCGACCACGGTGTGCCCTACCATCACCAGCAGGTAGACGCCGACCAGCCCGAGGTGCGGACCGCCGGGCGCGCCGACTGCGGCAGGGGCGGTCGACAGCACCGCCGCGACGACCCCGGCCAGCCCCATTACCAGCGTCGGGCCGACCGCAACGAAAACGACTGTCCACATCGGCCGAGCGATGGTCTGTGTGTCGATACCGCCACTGCGGTGCCGCATCCCCTCCCAGGCGGCGCAGACCGCGCAGAGCGGCACCACGATGAACAGCATCAGGTTGGCCTTGGCCACCGCAGCCGTCCAGTAGCCGGGCGTGGCCGTTTCGACGACCGCCGCACCTTGGAACAGCACGAGGGCCAGCATCGGCACGGTCACGTAGGTCTCGGCGCGGCTACGCCAGGGGTAGATCGTCCGGATGGCGCCGTACGCGTCCGCGCTCATGCCTCGGCGCCGATGAACTGCACGTAGGCGTCCTCGGCCCGCCGGGACGGCTCGACACCGGGCCTGGCCCGCGCCAGGAATGCCGGCACCTCACCGTGGAACCGGATGACACCGCCGTCCAGCACTGCCACGTGCTGGTAGATGTCGCTGATGTCTTCGGTCTGGTGCGTCGACACGAGCAGGTCGACGTCGCCGGCAACTGAGTTCAGCACCTCGCGCAGCACCCGCCGCTGCTGCGGGTCCAACCCGGCGGCCGGCTCGTCCATGACGATCAGTTTCGCGTCGTGGACGAGGGTCTGTGCGATTCCGACCCGACGAAGCTGACCGCCGGAGAGCGCCCTGCTTGGCCGTTCCGCCAGGTCCTGCAGGCCGACACGGCCCAGCGCGCGGGCCGCGTTGACCCAGGCGTCACGGCGGTTGAGGCCTTTCAGCCAGCCGGCGTAGGCGACCTGCTCCCGCACCTTCAGGCCGGGCATCGCGGCGACGTGCTGTGGCAGCCAACCGACCGAGCGGCGGTACCGCGATCGGGTACGCCGGACATCGCTGACCAGGTCACCGACTCGCACCGTGCCCGCGTCGGGCTGCAGCAGCCCCACGATCAGCGACAGCAGCGTGGACTTGCCAGCACCGTTGGGGCCGAGCAGCACGGTCGCACCGGGCTCGAACTCGACGGTCAGGGCACGGAACACCGGGATGTCCTTGCGATACCGGAAAGAACAATCCGCGATCAGTACGGGCACAGGGTCAACCTCTGGAGGCATGAACACGGCAGACATGGGGCGGCAAGTCAGGACCTTATGGCTGACTTGCCACCCCATCCTAGATGATCAAGGCATCAGGTCAGTAGTAGGTGGTCAGCGAGTTTACGTTGACTCGCCAGCCGGAGGTCGATCCGTTGATCTTCTTGATGGTCCAGTGGTAGCTACCGACGTCGGTCATCCGACCCCAATTGAACGTTCCACACGACGAGGTGCGCTCGCCGTATATCACATCGGGGAGCGGCCAGGTCCTGTTACGAGCAAGGTCGAGAGTAGTGTTCTGGTAGGTTCCCGCTACCACCGAACAACCGGACCACACCGTACGAGTCGATGCCGAGTCACTGCTGTTGTCGGTCCAGTCCCGGGATGTGAATCCGGTGAGGGCATTGCTCACACTACTCGACCAGCTTCCCTCAGCGCGCACCGGCGACACCAAGGTCAAACTGAGCACCAAGCCACCCACAGCAACAGTTACGGCCTTCGCGAGTCTCTTCACTGTTCCCCGCTTACTTCGGAAGGACAACGAGAGCTGGCCAGCGGTTGGATTATTCGGCGCGGTGTCCACACATGGCAACACCCTCCGATCACCGTTGATCACTGGCCATCAGCGACGATCTCAAGCACTCGAGGCCTGGCCTCAGAGAACACAGGAAGACCGCCACAGAGGAGCACACACGGTAAAGCCAAGGTGACAACAATCATATGTTGCAACCGTCCAATGGCTTGATGTTGCTTGCCGCCGCCGCGCCGATCATCACGATCCTGTGCGATGCCGGAAAGAACAGCCCGAGCAGTACGTATGCCAGGTCAACGATCGGTCGTACCGTTATCCCATGGTCCACGCAGGATGTTACTTCCACATGAGCAATGCTCTCGGAGCGCCAAGGCACCAGGACATCGGGGCGCGGGCCACCGCAGGTCGTCAGGTGGCGGGTGGGCGCAGGCGCAGGGCGGTGACGGCGGCTGGCAGGTCGGCGGCGGTGGCGACCCGACGGGTGGTCTCGGGACCTTCGCGTACGTGCACCTCACAGTGGGACGCGGCGAGCGAGACGATCACCGTCTCGCCGGCGTAGTACCCCGCGAGCAACGACAGCGACGGCACCAGGTCATCGTGGTCACCGTCGGCCGCCGGCGTCGGCACGTTCTGCGGTACGGATTGCGGTACGGCGATCGGCGTACCCGGGTCGACCGGGGTCGCCGAGCGGGTGGCGCCGCACACGTACTCGACGGCCTGAGCGAGCGCGTGCCCGAGGGTGGGCCGGTGCGGGTAGGCCCGCAGGCCGATCGCGGCACCGGGCGCGGCGAAGTACGCACCCCACGACACCCCCTGCATGCGGTACGGCGTACCGGCCTCGTTGCGATGGTCGGCGACGGTGACGATCAGCGCGAGCCCCAGCCCGTACGCCAACGCGAGCACCCGCGCCAGCGGTGGCGCGTCCGGCTCGGCGGCGTGCAGCAGCACCCGGCCGCCGGGGTGCCCGTTGGCGACGTTCGCCAAATATGCGGTCAGCGGGTCCTGCCCAGGGTGGTCGAGGGTAACGTAGCCGTACCACAGCTCCTGCACCAGCAAAATCTCGTGATCGTCGAGCGGCGCGAGCTGGTCCGGGCCGATCGGCTGGCCGCGTACCGCCAGGTCGCCGAGGTGCGCCGGGAGCCGGAACTGCGGCGGCACCTGGTGGATGGGTTTGCCGCCCGGCTGGCTGCCGATCCGCGGCACCACGGCGGTGGCTTCGTCGGGCAGTGCCCAGTTGAGGTGGCGGGCCCAGTGCTGCCCGTCGGTGACGGTGACGACGGCACCGTGCCGGATGCGCAGCGTGTCGCCGCAGCTGAAGCAGCGGCTGAGGCCGGCGGCGTACCGGCCGCTGCGCCCGGCACCGCCGCAGTAGCGGCACTCCGGGTCGGCGGCGGGCGCGCCGACGGTGCAGACGCAGCGGCGCAACCCCTGCTCCGGCACGCAGTACGGGCAGGGTTCGGACGGGATCGCCGGCCCCTGCCAGCTGGGCGGCGGCGGCTGCCACGAGCGGGCGAGCTTGTCGACCGTACGCCGGGAGATCTGGCCGGTGGTGCGTTCGGTGAATTCCTCGACGACGGCGACCACCCGCAGGCCGGTGTGCCACCAACGGCCGTCGCGCCAGATGGCCTGCGCGCCGGGGGTGGCCTCACCGGTGCCGAGTGCGGTGCAGTCAGCGATCATGCGGCGTTCGAGCTGGTCCAGGTCGAGTTTCGGCGGCCCGATCGGCGGGCCGGGTCGGCCGGGGCGCAGGTAGTGGGCGGGTACGTCGACGCCACGGTCGCCGATCCCGGTGGCGAGGCGGGTCGCGTCGGCGGCGACGATCGCCGCGTCGAGGCTGTCGGTGCTGCCGACGCCGCTGGCGAACGCGTCGCCGACGCCGGTGTCGGGCAGTTCGAGGCGCAGCTGCCAGCCGTAGCGGTCGTCGCCGTACGGGTCGGGTCGGGTTTCGACGACCAGGTCGAGGCAGAGCAGTTCGGCGAGGGCGCAGAGTTGGCCGAGGTGGCGGGCCGGGTCGGGGCGGTCCGGCGGGGCGGTCCGGCCGAGCCAGACCTGCCACGGGTGGTACGTGTAGTTGGCGATCGCCGCCGCTTCCAGGGCGTGCCGCCGTGCCTGCGGCAGGTCGGGTCGCCAGTCGCGGGGCAGCACCAGCCCGCCGACGAGAAGTTCCCGCTCGGGTGCAGCCGGGTCGTAGAGGTGGTCGGCGCCGACCCGGTCGGCCAGTTCGGTGACGACGGCGTCGAGGTCGAGCCACCAGCGGCCGCCGCGGTGCACCGGGTCGAGCGCGCCGGGCACGATGTTGACGGAGGCGACGGCGGCGGTGTCGGCGTTGGCGACGGTGTAGACGAGTTGGGCGCGGCGGCGGCCGAGCCCGGCGCAGCGGTCGCAGGTCACGCAGTTCGTGCCGGTGCCGAGACAGACCTGACAGTCGCGGTACGCCGTACCGCCCGGGTTGCCGGCGGTCAACTGGTCGTCGTCGACGATGAGCTGGTCGCCGTACCAGGTGCAGCTGCACCGGTGGGAGGTGACGCCACCGCCGTCGCAGGTGGTGCAGTCGACGACGGTGACGCCGGGGTTGTCGGGCTCGGTCACCGGACGGCGGCCTGGTTGATCGCGGCTTGGTTCATGGCGGCCTGGGTGGACTGCCAGCGGCGCAGCGCGTCCTTGATCCGGTTGTTCTGCTCCCAGGTGCGGTCGAGTTCGGCGTAGAGGACACCGAGGTCGTAGGCGACGCGGTCGAGGAACGCGCCGACTTCGACCGGGTCGAGGCCGCGGGCCGTGACGCCGACCGGCCGGAACCGTTGATTCCGAACCTGCCAGGGCCGGATCGGCCGGTACGCCGCCGAGCGCATGTTGGTGCCGGGCACCCGGTGGACGCCGGGGTCGCCAGCCGGCCAGCGGCTGGGCGGGGTGGACGCCATCCGCCGGCGTCCCCAGCGGACCCGCATCCGTTGCCACATCCTTCGCATCATCAGTGCTCCTCCCCTGTGTGGTGCGGTGATTGCTTTGGTGGTGTGTCTGGTGGATGGGGGTGGCCCTGCCCCTTGCCGACTCGGGCGGGGCCACCCCCGCCCCGATCACCGCAGCCCTCCTTGGCGGTACGGCGACCGGGGCAGACCTTGGTTCCGCCGCGTGAGCTGCGGAAATCCGGATCAGGCGCAGTCGCCGAGGTCGGGGTGCGCGCTACCCGGCCCGGTTGCGCTCCGGGCAGCGGTGCGGGGCCGGACATCGGCGTCACCGCGCCGGGCGTCGGGCATGAGCACCGGCGGCGGTACGTCGACCGGCACCGGCCGGGGGCCGGTTCCCGGGTCATCCCAGTCCGACCCACACGACCGCCACCGGTCGTCATCCATCTGCGTCATGATCGATTCCCCTCCAATCAGTTGGCGGTTCTCGTTCGTGAATTCAGCGTAGAATTCGATGTTCATCTAGACAGATGCAAGGGCCGTCAAGTTGACGGGGTTGACACTCGTCAAGCCCTTAGCTTCTCCGCATGCGGCTGGCTGGGATGACAGAAATTCAGCAGATGCTCGGCGGCATTTCCCGCCAACGAGCCTCCGAGATCGTCAAGCGGTCCACCTTCCCCGCACCTCTGGACTCCTTGAACGCAGGGCGCATCTGGTCCCGCGAGGCAGTCGCCGAGTGGATCAAGGAGCACCGCCCTTCCCAACTCGACGATTGACCTTCGCTCTTGCTGTTGGCTAGCGTTCGCTTGCCGTTGTCGACTAAACCGGCTCAGTGCCGCAGACGACAGACCACATTGGTTGACTTCCCCCTGTGCGTCCTGGTCGATGCCGGCAAGCCGGAGCTTGCCCGCATGCTGATCCTGGGAGCGGTTTCGCTGGCCGAGCGGAAGGCCCCTGCCCGGTTGCTGGCGTGGCTGCAAGCGGCTCACGCCGAGTTCGCCGCCACTCTGTCGGACGCGTCGGCAGCCCACGCCGCGCTGGACCAGGCCGCCGCGACGCTGCCGGCCGGATCGGAGATGCGAGACGAGGAGGTGGCCGGAATCTTCCTCAACGAAGCCCACCTGACGCGCTGGCGCGGCAACGCGCATGCCCTGCTGGGCGAGCGCTCGGCGGTCGATGAGCTACATGCCGCTCTGGCTGGAATGGACGGCACGTTCACCCGTGCCGAGGCTGGCCTGCGGATCGGCCTCGCACACGCGCACCTTGCCGGCGGCGACCTGCGCGAAGCCGAGCAGGAGGCACGACGTGCTCGGGCGCTGGCCAGCCGGACGGGATCGCTCAGGAATCAGCGACGCCTCAATCAGTTATTGGCCCGAATCGGGGCAAATATCTAGTCCACCGGCACGCCGAACGCCAGCACGTGCAGCAGTCCGACGATCGATCCGGAACCCAGGATCTCGTTCCGGTCGAGTAGCTGCCGAATGCTGGTGAGTGGCACCCACGCAACCTCACCGGCTTCGTCGGACACGGCGGGCCGGCCGACGAACGTCGCCTCCCTGGCGTAGTAGACGTCGTGCGGCGAGTCGACCATGCCAACCATTGGCTGGTACGAGACCAAAGGCCGCATTCCGTACGGTCGCCAGCCGGTTTCCTCTTCGACCTCGCGTGCCACGGCCGTCTCCGGGCTCTCGCCGTCGTCGACGATCCCGCCGGGAAGCTCCCACCCCCACTGGTCCGACACGAACCGGTGCCGCCACAGCATCAACACCTGGTCCTGATCGTTGACGACGACGCCGATGGCCGCGCGAAACAGCCGTACGACGTGATGCTCGAACCGTTCGCCGCCGGGAGGCTGGACGTCGACCAGGTCGAGACTGACCCACGGCCGCCGCTCGTACACGGTCCGCGCTCCGAACACCTGCCAGCGGTGGGCGTCGGCCTGCTCAGGACTGCCGCCGCCAGTCCGGCCCAGCAACGGCCGTCCGTCACCCGTCGCCTCGCCCATGCCGGCCAGCCTATCTGCGCAGCCGTTCGTACCAGCCCTGCGCCCAATCCGCAGACAAGGGCCGCGAAGCCGCGCCACCGACCTCCTCGGCCTCGCCGCCTGGCGCAGGCACCTGGAGCTGCCCGGCCGCTCCCAGCCGGCGACCAGGCAACCACCTGGGCTGTCACCAGCCGCTCAGGTCACCGGGCGCGGGGCGCTGGGCATGTCCTCGTACGCGATGACAATCGCTCAGTGACCGCTCGCCATACCATGAGCTATAGTGTTTGCTATGGCCACTACGACGATGCAGCTCGACGGGGGTCTCCGAGACGAACTGGCGGAGATCGCCAGACGCGACTTTGCAGGCGTCCCCCTTGCCGAGGCGCTTCGGCGGCTCATCAGGGAACACCAGGTCAACAAGATCATGACGCGGTACGCCGAGCTACAGTCCGACCAGCAAGAATGGGCCAGCTACCGGGCCGAGACGTCGTTTACCGACAACACCGCCGGTGACGGCATGCCCCCCGGGCGCGACGAGTACCCGGAGTACAACGAGTGAGCCACACCAAACTCGCACCGTGGCAGGTGTGGCTGGTGGACTTCGGTAACCCGGTCGGGCACGAAGAGGGTGGCGTACGTCCGGCCGTCATCGTCGGCTCCACCACCCACTGCCGGTTCCCCATTGGTATGGCAATCGTGGTGCCGCTGACCACTCGGGATCGCGGCTTGGAGCACCATGTGCGGATTGACTCCCCCGAGTCCGGACTAACCCGCCCCAGCTGGGCGCGCACCGAGGACATAACAGCGGTTTCCACGCAACGGTTCCGCCGCACACAGCCCCTGGGAACCGCCTCAGTCAGCGAAGCTGCGCGGCTGTCCGAATGGCTTCGGGAAATGGTCGCCTTCACGTCCTGACTGCGACGCAGCAGCAACATCATACGCAGCAGATGAGCGCAACATAGAGCGTAGCGGCACTCTCAGGGCCGCCCCGCAGGGACGATCAGGTGTACGCGCACGATGTCGTCGATGCCGATCTTCTCTCACCTACAGCCAGACCCGTTGTGGCGAGCGCTCGCGATGCGGCGCCACGGCAGGTAGGCCTGGCGTCACTCAGTCGAACCTGGCGCGCCCTTCACCACCTGCCGCGCTGCCGGACTTGGAGTCATCGTCCCCCTCGGGGTTGCCGCGTTGATCCGAAGCGATCTCCCATGTCTTGTTGTCCACGAGCCGGGTTATGGCGTACTGGGAAACTCCGAAAACGGCACTCCACGCGAGGATCTGTGCTCCCGTATCGAGCTGGGTGAGCCCTGGAACGAATTCACCGCGAATGAAGGTAACTCCCACGAAGGCAGAGAGAGCGCCGGCGGGCAACTTCAGCGCAGCCGAAGTAAGGCGCAGGTCGTACGGCACCGCTGACCTGTGCAGCCTGGCCAGAGCAGGGATCCCGGACAACACTGCCCCGATGAACCCGAACGCCAGGACCAGCGTCACGTCGACCCGGTCGGGTTCGGCTTGCCGGTCCCTGTCCTCGGCAGTGGGCTGCATGCCCTGGTCCTTTGTCAGCGGATCATGCGGACACACCAGAGTGCTGGGGTCCGTCCCAAAACATAGACTCAGCACGTCGGGAGACTTGTATCCCCAGATACCGAGACAGAGAACCAATGCCAGGGCGAGCATCGTCACGGAAATCAAGATGTTCCGCACGCCGCGCACCCGAGAATACCAACTATTTATCGCGGTGTAGCTTCCGACCAAGGCAGCCATCATGGCATAGCGAAGTTCACTCACCTCGGCACACTTTTCCTTACCCGTGAAGATCCTACGCCAACCGCCCGTCACCCTTCGCTCATGGCTCCCGATGCCGTCTCGTCCGCACAGCTCACGGAGCTTTACCAATCTGCAGTCATTCTCGTGGAGACGCTTCTTGGCCAGCTCCAGCACGGATGACGACCAGCCCTTCAGCCTCTCCTCATCGGCAACCTTGAGCAGCACAAGCTCAGCTGCGTGGATGTGTGACCAGGTCCGTTCGAGTGAGCCCCGGAAGGGCCAGACGCTTCCAGCAGCCTGACGTGCGAGGAAAACATCGACTCGGACAAATTTGCAGGCTTCCCGCAAACGGTGATCATCTTTGTCTGAACAGAGGAGCCGACTTTGGTGCTCAAGGTAAAGAGCTCGGGCGAGCGCATGCTGCCGCCAAGCTCCCCCGAAACTCCACGCACTCCAGGCAGCCCCTGCCTCCGATGCCGTGCCGGCACCGGAATCACTACCCTTCCCGCTTTGCTCCTTCTCCCCCATACCCGAACCATAGGCATGGCCTAACCTACCCAGGATCACTTCTACCTGAAGATGTGATCGCAGAGTAGGCTGGTGCAGTAGTTGTGACCGTGGCGTCGGATTTGGCGAGTTCTCGCCTTCGTGTGCTGCACTGGCCGGCATGAGACATCGCTCGGCCTGGAAGCTCAGCTCGCTCGTCCTGGTGCTCGCTCTGGTAGGTGGCATCACCGGGTGGCGGTGGTGGCACCATCGGTCGCCGTACGGGCCGGAGATCCTGAAGCCGACTGCGACGCTGCGGCTGGTCGACCAGGCAACTGCGGACGCCGCCTTCGACGGTCAACAGCTGGAAGTTCCATCCGACGGCGCCCAAGTCTTCCTCGGCCAGGTCAGGTGGACGCCGCCACCGCAGGCGAAACCCGGCGCGATGCTGATCATCGCGGTGCTCGACAGACGGACCCGCACCCTGCCCGGGATCATCTCCACCAGGTCGAATAGACCGGACCAGGTCGGATCAGGCTCCGACGGCGTCCTCGACGCTGTCGAACAGCGCTACCCCTGGCTGCAGGGTGTCGGTGCGCGTGAGGTCAACGGTGGCTTCCACTCCTCCGGCAGCGTCGTCGTGGTCACGTCGGTCGACGCCACACCGGTCACGTACTCCTTCGTCCTGCACCCGGCACATCCGGAGACCCCGCCGGAGTTCGCGATCGCGTCCGCTCCCGCCGCCGTCGAGGACCTGATGGTCGCCCTAGTCAGCGTCGGCCCCGACCGGCAGATCTACTGGGCCGAGCGGCTACTGAACTGACCAGCCGCCTGAAGTGCCATCACCTTCCGTAGCCTGAAGTTGACGCACTCCGATAGGCTTCGACCATGTAGGAGAGTGACCGCCGTAGCCGGGCTCGTCGCAGGACCGACGTCGGGGAGGAACACGTGGAACTCGTGGTTCAACTTGGTTAGCATCCAGGAAATCGAGGCCGGTCTCGCCCAGGCCGCAGAGCACGGCAACACGAGCCGGCAGCAGCTCATGGCGGCGGTGAGGACCCTGGACAACATGCTCAGCCAGCTCCACGCTGTTTCGGCCGGCACCGGGCATCACCTGGTGAGCGAGGCAATCGGCCGCTGCGAGCAGGCCAAGCGGCAGTTGGAGGAGTCCGCCGGCCTCATCCACCGAGCGGGCGAGTCGACCCGCCGGTACGCCGGTATCCTCGGGTAGCGGCGATGAGCGTCAACGAGGTCAAGAGCCGGCTACGCGAGGGGACCGAGGCGCTGCGGTCGGCAGCTGACACCATCCATTCCGTACGGGAGACCGTCCGGTCCTGTCATCTCGCCGCCATCGCGGTCCTCACCGACAGCCAGCACTCCCACGTCACCACCGCACTCCACCGGCTACGCGAAGCCGACCACGAAGGCGAGCTGGCGCTCAACAGGATCGACGGCTGCACTGACAGCGCCGAAAGGTACTCGAAGGCTCTCGGGTGAGCAGCGGCAGCGTCGGCGACGTCATTGCGGTGCTACGGAAGATTCTCGACGACCTCGATGGCGCGGCAGTCGCGGCAAAGACCACACAGAAGTCGTCCGCGGCCGGTGCGCGGCACTACCAGACCGCGACCGAGGGCGCTGACAGCTCTCACGCCACCGCAGCGCGCACGCAGGCCAGCGAGGCCGCCGCGAAGTCCGGCAAGATCGCCCGGCTCATCGCCGAAGCAGCAGCCGAGATCTCCCACTACGCCAACCGCGTCGCCCCGGGCTCCGTCCCGACCCGTACCTCCGCCACCGGAGGCATGCCGTCTGGCGAGGCGTTGGCCAGACCTGGCCACAAGAAGGGTTCGCTGGCTGCCAAGGCACTCGGCCGCGTCGGCCAGGTGCGCAGCTCGGACGACGGGTTGCAGCACTTCGGCAAGTTGGGCGGAATTCTCCAGGACGCCGCAAAGGGCTCCGGCGGGACAGCGGTCAGCAAGACGCCGGATTTTTCTTTCCGGCCGACTCACCAGCCAAGTGCGCCCGTCGGTGATGGGCTGCTCGCCGCGCTGGCAGTGGCCATCGTCGGAGCGAAGGGCGTAGAGCTGATGTCTCGCATGCGCAGGCGGACAAGAAACGACGACACCAAGGAAAAAGGATAGAAAATGGAAGAGGAAACCAAATTCCTTCGCGCCCTGCTTCGCCAGGACTGGGAAACCTACGACTCGTTCACCGAAAAGTTCCAGAGCGAGGGCAAGGGCACGCCTGTTGCCATCATCGGTTACAGCTTCTTCGTCGCCGTTCAGCGACGATTCGCCGAGAACAAAGACGCCCGCGAGATTATCCGATTCGTAGCGGATGCGCGAGCCCGACTGCTAGAAGGACGAGAGCTTCCCGCCAAGGAGGGCGAAGCCCTGATCTACGCCATGCTGGACATGGACATGCCCGGCGTCGAGGAGATCGTCGAAGACCTAGACGTCGGCGTGATGGCCGAGATTCAGGGACAGCTCCTGTTCCGGCTGGTCGAAGATGCGGAGCTGACGGACGAGCAACTGGACGAACTTCTCCTCGAAGCCGAGGCACTACTCCACGAGAACCACCCTGTCGAGTAGCCGCCAGAACGGCCGGCGCGGCCGGCGCCTCGACGTGGCCAGGACACCCATGACGGCGATCACCGTCAGTACGGTGGGCAGGCCCACCGCGACCAGCAGCAGGGACGGGGGAGCCGATACCCCGGGCACGATGTAGAGCCGGGCCAGGAAGCCGCCCGGGACGAGGAACGCGGCCAGCACCGTGATGGTGACGACGAGGCGACGTGGTCGCGCGGGCGGCCGTCTGGTCACGGCCGGACGGGTCGACGCCGACCAGACCACAATGCCGACAACGAGCCCACCCGCAGCGAGCCAGGGCAGCAGCCGAGGATCCGCCCAACCGCCGCGCACCACCGCCATGTTGACTCCCAGCAGTACGACCGAGCCGGCAAGCGTCGGTCGCAGTGGTCGGCCTCGGTAGGCGGCGGCGCACAACAGGCACAGTGCGGCACACACGATGCCGCACAGTTGCAACTCGTGCATCCACACCCGCCCCTCCTGGGTCGACCACCCCTGCCAGCCGGCGGGCTCCGAGGACGGCCATGAGCCGTCCGGCAGAGGGCCCGTCCAGGAGTTCTGTACCCCGATGTTGGGGGTCAGGTAGGCCAAGGTGACCGCCCAGGCCAGGACCGAGTAGACCGCACCGGCGAGGGCGGTGCGGTGCCACCACGGGCCACGTGCGACAGCCGGGGTCTGGCCGGTCAAACCTGCGCCGGTCAAACCTGCGCTGGTCACGGTCGGGCTGGTCCGTTCGGACCCACGCTGACCGGGGATGCCCCGGCCGGGATCGGGTGCCGTCGACGTGCTGGTCGCGGCGGCCTCGATCGGCCGGGCGAGTCTGATCGCATGGGCCAGGGCAAGCACCATCGAGACGAGGGTCAGATTGGGCAGGATCGCCAGGGCGGCCTCTATCGGCAACGAGGTGTCGAAGGCGTCGTACGTCAACAGCAGGATCGGTTCGCGTACCAGATAGGTGAGCCACCACCAGGGCTGACCCGCCGCTTCGGCCGGTGTCTGGGGTGCCACCAGCACCATCGTGTAGGCGCTGACCAGCGTCAGGGCGGGAGCGGCCAGCACGGCCGAGCCGACGGCCGACACCAGACGCCTGCGGCGGGACAGCGCCGCGACGCCCGCCGCCACCGGCGGGAGCAGCACCGACAGACAAAGTGCCACGGCGACGGCGAACCAGGAGCCGTCCCAGACCCTGTTCGCGCTACGGGCCAGCACATCGAGGGTGAGCAGGCCGGCTGTCACGGGTAGTGTCGCCCACCCACAGCCTGCCGGGCTGACCGGCCGGCCGGCACGTCGTCGCAGCAGCCGCCGGGCCAGCAGCGTGCCGACGACTGCCGCGATAAGGATGTAAGCCACATAGCTCACGGCGAAGAAGGTAATGACCGAGGCCATCGGTGTACGCGCCACCGCGTCGATCAGCCAGGCCAGGTGAGGACACCGCCATCGCTGCCGTGACCAGCACGAACAGCGGCGCAAGGAACAGCCATCCCGCGTGTATCTGGGTGGGTGAGGGTCTGGGCAGCCGGGGCAGCGGTACCGGATCCGCGCCCGGCGGGCGGGCGAGCGCGAGACTGGCCGCGAAGCGGAGCTGCCGCCACTTCCGCGGCGCAGCGACAGCGCCTTCCCCATGGCCGAGGGCGTACAACTCGCCGGCCCACTCCCGGCTCATCTCCTTCGCGCAGGTGTGCCGGCCAACGCCGCGCCGCCGCAGCCAGCAGCCACTCGGCGATCCGCTGGGGCAAGGTGCTCACCACCCCGGCGCCGATGTGAAGGTGGCGGCGTCGGCGGCCCGAGTGCCACCGGCGCCGCGCGGGCGCAGTTTCGCCCGCAGGGCCGCGAGCTCGGCACGGGCCGCCACGACTGGGCTGACCGGTGGCCTGCATGAGCTCCAAGCCGTACCGGCCAGCCTGCGGATCGTCGAGGAGCACCGTCAACACCTGAGCCACACTGGTGGTGACCCGGACACGTTCGGGTCTATCCCTCAAACTGGTCCGGGTGTCCGCCGACGTTGCCTCCGCCACCTCTGCTCAGGGCTGCAGCCACCATGGACTGCTGTACGCCACCCCGAAGTCGTTGCACGGATGACCGGACGGGCCGGGCGTCGGGTTGGCCAGCTCCGGGTCGGAGACCCGCAGCACGACCCAGTCGCCGTCGGCGACGTCGAGCGGCACGGTGAAGTCGGCGACCGACCCGGAGACGGTGTCGACGACGTCAACGACGGTCGGCACCGAGGTCCCGGGGCGCAGCACCTGGATCCGCAGCGGCTTGCCGTCCCACACCGCACCCCGGTCCAGGTCCACCCGGAACCGGACGTCACCGGCGACCAGCCCGATGACCCCACCCATCCGTACGCCGTTGGCGGCCGCGTCCAGCCGCAGGCCGGACACCCGGGTGGCGAAGCAGCGGCGGGCCGCCATCGCCTCGAACACCGCCGCACGGGTGTTCTCGGCGACCCACAGACCGCTGCGGCCCTTGCCCTCGTGGAAGCCCCAGCTGGTCCCGTGCTCGTCGGTGACCCCGGTCAGACCCGGCCGCCAGCCGGCGTTGAGGCAGGCCACCAGCGGCGATGCCACCCAGGACGACCAGCCCTCGAACAGGTAGTCGTCGGTCCGGTTGAACATCTCCAGGCCGACGAGCTGCTGCCGCGCCGAGGCGTCGTACGAGAAGTTGTCGAACCGGCCGATCTCCCGCCCCGGGTGGTTGAAGCTGGCCAGGCCGCCGGGCCGACCGGCCAGCCACCGGTAGAGGCTGCCGGGGCTGCCGGCCCGCAGCAGGTCGGCGAAGTCCGAGGTGTTCCACACGTTGATGTGACCCTGCAACGGGTGCGACCACTCGAAGCCGCGGATCGCGGTGAACTGACCGGGGTCGTCGGCCGCGTTGGCGAGCGCACCGGTGGTCCGCCACTCCGACCGGCTGAGCCCGCTGATGGCGAACATCGTGGCGTGGTCGGTGAGCGCGGCGACGTCGAGTCCGGCCTCGCGCATCGAGGCGAACGCGTCGTCGGCGCTGCCGTCCCCGTCGGACATCACGGTGTGGTTGTGCAGGTCGGCGTGGACCAGGGTGGTCCCCTGGCTGATCCGCGACGCCCGGGAAGCGCCGGGCGCGGCCATCGCCGGCGCGCCGGCCGACGCCGCACCGGCTGTCATCGCGGTGCCGGCCCGCGCGGTGCCGGGAACGGCGGCGAGCATCAGCAGGCCGCCGGCGGCGGCCAGCATTGATCTGCGTCCGAGGCCGCCGGTCGGGTGCCCGGCAGGATCGATCTGGCCGTACGGAACCTGGTCCGCCTGGTGGTCGTCGGTCGGGTGATGGCAGTGGCGGGAATGTGATCGACTCATGCCAATCATTAAATCGATAGGAAGTCTTCCGGCACGCTACGCCGAACCGACCGGCGGGCGAACTCCAGGCGTCACCCCGCACGTCTCGGCGACGGCCTCGCCGGGAAAGGCGGGCTAGCCGCTGCTCGCCGAGGCCGGGTTCGGCACCGCTGAGTACTACCGCCGGGTACGGCGGCGCGGCTGCGGCACCGGCGGCAGCGCGACTCCCGCAGCCTCCAGCGAGTCCCGCTGACCGCGAGCGGCGAGGCGGTCGGCGCGTTCGTTCTCCACATGGCCGGCGTGGCCCTTCACCCAGTGCCAAACGACCTCGTCGTGGCGGGCGACGGCCGCGTCGAGCTCCCGCCACAGATCCTCGTTCTTGACCGGCTCGCCCGCCTTCGTACGCCAACCGTTGCGTTTCCAGTTCGCCATCCACGACAGGATGCCGTTTCGGACGTACGTGCTGTCCGTGTAGAGGTCGACGACGGACGGGCGGGTCAACGCGGCCAACGCCCGGATAGGGGCGGTGAGTTCCATCCGGTTGTTCGTCGTGGCACCGGCCTCACCACCGCACAGTTCCTTCTCGACCTCGCCGTAGCGCAGCAACGCACCCCAACCGCCCGGCCCCGGATTGCCGCTGCACGCACCGTCGGTCCAGATCTGCTCCCGCGTCGTCGCCACCCCCGTCACCCGGACAACCTACCGTGACCGGGTCAGGGCCCGCCCTGTGATCGCCGGTGCCGCACCGGTCGATGCCGTCGCGGAGCGTCCTTCTAGGATCTGGCAGATGCAACTGATTGAGCGACCCTGGGGTGTGACCGCGTTCGGCGCGGCAAGTGTAAAGGCCATGCCGAGCCTGGTCCGGGCCAGATTCCGGGTGGTACGGGTGGAGCAAACTCCCTCTGAGGCTTTCGCTACCGCAGCCGAAGCGGTACGCGCGGTGCGTCAGGTATTGCGGGAGCACGGCGTCGTCGACAGTGCGGTGGAGCGTTCCCGCCTGGATCTGAATAGTTCGTGGAGTGGCTACGGCCCGGAGCGGGTGTTTCTCGGCTACCAGTGTCAGGCGTCGTTCGCCATGGAGTCGGACCGGATGGACCTCGTCCAGCAGTTGCTCGACGACGTCGTAGCCGCCGGCGCAAACGAGATCGAGGCGGTGGACTTCGACGTCACGACCAAGGGCGAGATGCGCGCAGAGGCTCGACGCCAAGCGGTTGCCGCCGCCCGGCGCAAGGCCGAGCTGTACGCCGAAGCGGCCGGTGTCCGGCTCGGCGCGGTCGTGCACATCGACGACGTCGATCCGGAGAATGTGGGACACGAGCGGTACCGTGGGCACGGATCGGGCGGGCAGGCTTCCGCCCAGGATCTCGCGCCCGGGCACGTGGTGGTCTCCGCTGCGGTGATCCTCGGCTTCTCGATCACCCACGACTGAGAAGTGGGCCGGCGGGTCCGCAGCCGGTGGCCGGCGCAATACGACGTTCGTCCCGTTGGCCCGTGCGCCGTCCGTCCCTACGGTGCGACCATGGTCAAATTCCGGTCCCGCCTCGCCTTCATAGCTGTCCTCTCGACGATCGCCCTGGCCGGGTGCACCGATTCGGGGTCTCCCGGCGAGCCCGACGATACGACCGCCAGTAGTGACGACGGGACCACCGCGACCGCCGATGCGCAACCGGGGTCCGACGACCCGCCCGCCGACGGCGACGGCTACGAGCGATCCGACGAAGGCACCGGGGCGGTCACCGTCGACGGCACCATCCACCAGGACTTCGAGGGCGAGTGCGAGTTCATCAGGGATCTCGGTGTGCAACCCGTCGAGGATCCCTTCGCCGAGGACGTCCGGCTCCTTCTCGGCGTCGACAACTTCGACTCCGGCGACCCCGACGCCCAGTCGTTCACCGCCATCTCGAATCAGACGTTCCGGCACGTCAACCAAGAAAGCGGCTTCAAGAGCACCTTCGACTCGATCGAGATCGCCGGGCCGGTCACCCAGGGCGCGAGCGAGGACATCGCGCTGGTACGCCTGGTGGGCTCGACCAGTGCCGGCTCATCGGTCGAGATGGAGATCGTCTGCATCCTCGACAAGCCGTGACCGCTGGAAATCATCCGGCCCGCCCGTAGGCCGGGGCCCGAGCAGGACCGCCACGAGAGCCGCCCGGGACTGTACGCCGACGACGCTGAACGTCGCCTCCAGGTGTTTGCGCACCGTGGAGGCGGTGATGCCCAGCGCCCGGCCGATCTGCACGTTGGTCGCGCCGGCAATGACCAGCCGGGCGATCTCGGCCTGCCGGCCGGTCAGGCCCAACTCCCGGCAGCGGCGGCGGCGTACGGCGTCCCGGTCGCGCAACATCAACGAGTACGGGCCGACCGCCGTCGTGGCGACCATCGCCTCGACCGGGCAGTCGGCGGTACCGAGATGGATCGGCCTGGTCATTCTGCCGACCTGCCAGCGCGCCCCGATGGTCTCGCGGAGCCGCCGCCAGAACCACGTCGAGGTGAGGTCGGCTCCGACGCGCAGGTCGAGCCCGACCCGGTCACCGATCGCCTCCGCCTCCACGCTCGTGGTCAACACCGTGCCGCCCTCGGCGAGCCGGACCACGGTCCACCCGTCCGCTGCCAGGACGACGTCGTTGGCGCGGGCCCGTCCCGACCCACTGACCAGCCGGTACAGGTTGATCAGGTGCGGGCGCAGGTCGCACAGGACCTGATACTCGTCGGCGCTGAACGGCGAGCCGTCACGGTTGACCGTGAAGCCGGTCACCAGCCCGGGTTGGTTGAGGACGCCCAGTGCGGCCTGACTCTCGATGCCGTTCGCGGCGTAGAACTCCTGGAACAGAGCGGTCTGGCGAAATGCGTCTTTCGGGTCGACGTCCGCCCAGGACGCCACTGAGCCGCCGCCGGCAATGTGTGCGACCAGCGGGTTCTGTCGTGCGATGCGGCCGAGCGGTGCGGCGTACCGCTCGAACCACTCGATACCCGGGTACGGCCACAGGTATCCGGATACCACCTCGGTCCTGAGGTTGACCTCCGTGTACGACACGCTGACACAGGGCATGAGGCGGAAAAGCTCGCGACAGCCAGCCTCCGCGAACTCGCCAAGGTCGCGGGACCGGCTGACCGCCTCGACCACCGTCAGGAGGGCACCCGACCCGACGGTGGTCATCGCCGTACCACCGGCACCCGGTCGGTGTCGGGGAGGTGGGACGGTCGGAGGCAACCAGCAACGCTCATCCGCACAGTGTGCCCGACCGCTGCACCTCGACACCTTGGCGATACACCCTAACCATGATCAAATACCACATCTCAGGCGCAGTCGTGGACCGTCAACTGCGGCGTGGCGCGGCGCTTCGACGCGGCTGCGGCACCGGCCTCGCCACCGCACGGCTCCTTCTCGATCTCGCCGTAGCGCAGCAACGCACCCCAACCGCCCGGCCCCGGATTGCCGCCGCACGCGCCCGGGAGGCACTGGCCGAAGCGGTCTACCGCCAGAAGGTCGCCACGCTGTGCCGGCGCGCCCGCGAACTGCAGGCCACGCTGCCCGCAGCGGAAGCACTGGCGACCGGTGGCGCCGGGCCGTTCCCGCCGGATTTCGGGCGTCCGAACGGCGCGGGCGGTCGTGCTCGGTCCGGTGCGCACGAGGTGTCGTACGGCTGACCGACGAGCGGCGGTTCGACGTACCGGTCGTGCTGGTGTGCCCGGAGTTCACGCCGGCCCATGCGCAGGAGATGATCACCGCCGGGCAGGTCCCCGAGCTGGCCCGGGCCAAGGACCTCGACCTGGTCGACATCGACTCCGGGCACTGGCCGATGCTCACCCGACCCGCCGAGCTCGCCCGGATCCTCGCCGATGTCTAGCTGCGGACAGCGGCGTTGGCGGGTACGGGCACTATCGTGCTGGGGTGCGCATCCGTTTCGACGTCCCGGCCGATCCCGACTACCCGGGCAGGGCGGCCGCCGCGCTCAGCCGGGTGCGGCTGGCCAAGTACGGCTACATCGGCGCGATCCTGGCGGTGACCGGGGTGGCCGCTTTCGTCGCCGCGCGGGAGTACGGCTGGGGCGAGCAGTTCTCGCTGCTGTGGATGTCGCTGGTCACCGCCGGTGTGCTGTCGATGCTGTACGGGCCGTGGGTGCGCTCACGCGCCCGGCGCCGGTCCGGCGAGTACGCGGTCGACGGCGGCTACGACATCACCGACGACACCATCACGATGCGCAGCGGTACGGAGTTCGGCGACATCGCCTGGGACAGGGTCAGCAAGGTGCTCGACACTCCCGGCTTCTGGATCGTGTACGTGGGCCGGATGCCGGCGACCGTGATCCCCCGTGAGTTGATGTCCGCCGACGACGTCGAGACGTTACGGGACTTCATGGCCAACCGCGGCCTGCTCCAGACCGGGTGACGGGGCCTCGGCCGTACCGCTCGACGAGCGCGGTGCCGATCGAGGCCAGCTGGTCCCGCACACCGGCGGGGCCGGCGACCTCGAGCCATTCGACCAGCCAGGCGAGCTCGCCAGCAAGCGTGTACTCGCTGTAGCCACGGATCACCACCTCGACGCGGCCGTCGGTCGTGGGGCCACCCACCTCGAGCCGGTCGCCGAGAGCCATCCGGAGCGTGCCGATCCTGTCGGGCGCGCAGACCGCCTGGATCTCGACGGGCATCCGTCTGCGGTCGACCTCGTCGGCGATCTCCCGCCAGCTTTCGGCGAGGTCGAAGTCCGCCGGCCGGTGCACGGCATCGTCGGTCGGCTCGACGGCCGACACCCGGTCGATCCGGAAGGTCCGCCGGCCGGCCTCGGTGGCGGCGACGAGGTACCACCACGGATCTTTGGCAACGACGCCCAGCGGGTGGACGGTCCGCTCGCTCACGCTGCCGGTGCTGTCGACGTAGCCGAGCCGCACCTGGACGCCCCGGATCACCGCGTCCTGGAGTTCGTCGAGGAAGCGTGGCGGCGGGCGGTCGGCCCGGCTGGTCCCCCACCGTTGCGGGTCCACGACGATCGACGACGCCGCTGCCTGCGCCTGGGCCCGGAAGGGCTCCGGCAGGGCCTGGACGAGCTTGCGCAGCGCTGCCTTGACCTCCGGTGTCGCGGCCGAGGCCGGGCCGG
This sequence comes from Micromonospora sp. LOL_014, assembly GCF_048060245.1. NCBI lineage: Bacteria > Bacillati > Actinomycetota > Actinomycetes > Micromonosporales > Micromonosporaceae > Micromonospora > Micromonospora sp. LOL_014. The sequence goes on along the minus strand of NZ_JBHMIP010000011.1, from coordinate 82,776 downwards.
CGACCAGGAACAGGGCGCGGGCCTCGCCTGCGGTCAACCCGGACAGGTCGGTACGGGCACCGCCGACGAGGCGCCAGCCGCCGCCACGCCCCTGCGTGGCGTACACGGGCACCCCGGCCATGGCCAGGGCGTCGAGGTCGCGGCGGGCGGTGCGCTCGGAGACCTCCAGCTCCCGGGCGACTTCCGCCGCGGTCACCTGCTCGCGCTGCTGCAGCAGCAGGAGTACGGCCACCAGCCGGTCGGTGCGCATGCCGCCAAGATTGTCAGATAAACCGGTCATGAGGTGACCGGTTATGGTCGGCAGGATGGCGGCATGAACTTTCCCGAACCCAGTCTTGTCCCCGTCAACGGTGTGCAGCTCGAAGTCTTCGAAGCCGGTCGACGCAACGCCGGAAAGCCGATCGTGCTCTGTCACGGCTGGCCGGAGCACGCCTACTCCTGGCGCCACCAGATGGCTGCCCTGGCCGAAGCGGGCTACCACGTCATCGTTCCGAACCAGCGCGGCTACGGCAACTCGTCGCGCCCGACCGAGGTGACCGACTACGACATCGCGCACCTGTCGGGTGACCTCGTCGCGCTTCTCGATCACTACGGGTACGAGGACGCCACCTTCGTCGGTCACGACTGGGGCGCGATGGTCGTCTGGGGGCTGACCCTGCTGCATCCAAGCCGCGTCAACAAGGTGATCAACCTGAGCCTGCCGTACCAGGAGCGCGGTGAGACGCCCTGGATCGAGCTGATGGAAGCCGTACTCGGCGGCGACTTCTACTTCGTCCACTTCAACCGACAGCCGGGCGTCGCGGACGCCGTGTTCGACGAGAACACCTTCCAGTTCCTGCGCAACCTCTACCGGAAGAACCTGCCCCTGATGGAACCTCAGCCCGGCATGGCGTTCATCGAGCTGGCCAGGGCGGCAGCGCCACTCGGTGAGCCGGTGATGAGCGACAGCGAACTGGCCGTCTTCGTCGCCGCCTTCGAGTCGACCGGGTTCACCGGCAGCATCAACTGGTACCGCAACCTCGACCGCAACTGGCACCTGCTGGCGGACGTCGACCCGATCATCCGGCAGCCCACGCTGATGATCTACGGCGACCGGGACACGATCGCGAAGTCCGACCGACTGGCAGAGTTCGTGCCCAACGTGGACGTGGTCACCCTGGACTGCGGTCACTGGATCCAGCAGGAGAAGCCGGAGGAAACGACCCGGGCAATCCTGACCTGGTTGGAACAGCAGGACGACACCCGGGACAGGTAGACCCTGACGGCGTCCTGACGACCCAGGGTGGCCGTCGGCCCGAGGAGTAGATCTATCCTCCTTGGATGGAGAGTTCCGAGAGCGGATACCGTTGGGAGACCGCCAGCGCAGGGCAGATCCCGCCCGGCGCCGTTCCCCACGGCTACGAGGAGAACGGCGCGCTGCACGTCGGCAAGGTGCGGCCCGCTTTCGGCGCGGCCAACATCGGGTACGACAGGAACGAGTGCACGGTCGCGACGTACGAGGTGCTGCTGGACCCGCAGCCGGCTCCTGCCCCGCGTGTCAGCGACCGCGCCGGGGTCCAGATGGAACCCACCTACGCCGACTTCGGCACCGACCCGGCACGCACCGGCAACGTCAGCATCACCGACATCGACCGGGCGAGGGACGCCGACGGTCACCTGGCCGTCGGGGCAGGCGGCTCGGTCGAGCTGGAGTTCGACGTACCCGACCCGGAGGTCGTCGGCGAGGCATGCGTCGCCGTCGTGGCGCTTGCGTCGATGCTCTCTGACTCGCCCGGATACGCCCCGCTCACCGTTCGCCTCAACGGCAGGCCACTGGCCGACCGGCTGCGGATCCCGAATGGTGGCGGGCTGCCGCAGCGGCTGATCTTCGCGGTCCCGGCTGAGGATCTGCTGGCCGGCCGCAACACGCTGCGGGTGGAGAGCGGTAACGACGCCGAGAGCATGCTGTGGCTGTACCGGGTGACGATCGACCCGATGCACGCGCACGACCAGGCCAGGTCGGCGCTCGAGAGCCAGCTGACCGCGGAACCGGTGCTGAGGTACGCCACCAGGCGGGGTGAGGTCACTATCTTCATCGACCGGGGCGAGCATTGCCTTCTCGAGCACGTGGCCTGGGCGGACGAGTCCGGCGCCGAGTACGCCGTCACCTTCGAGGCCCAGCAGGCTGCCTTCTACGGGTGGTGTCGCCAGCCGGGCAAGCGACCGAAGGAGTTCCGCGGCCAGCTCATCGAACGTAGTCCCGCCACCAGCGATGCCTCGCGATACGTGGCCCAGGAAGGCTGGGGTGGTGGCTGGTACCCCTCGCACGACCTCCTGCTCGCGGTGGGGGTGGGTGGTCGCCCGCTCACCCGGTTGGCCTGGCGCGACAACCGGGGCGGAACCGGCACGATCGCCTTAAACGACGGCACGTTCCTGGGGATCCGCCAGGGGATCGGATCAGGCCCTGTCGGCTACCGGGGCCGAATGAGGTAGGAGCAACGCTGCCGGGCATCCCGGCCAGGCCGGACCACACCCCCTCACCCACACAGTCGGCCGAAGTTACCGCTGGTTTCCCGCGCGCAGCCAGGCGATGTAGTCAGCGGCAGCCGCGGCGGTGTCGTACCGGGGGTTGAATCCGGTGTCCTCGTGCAGGCGGGTGATGTCGAGCCAGCTCACCGGGCGGCCTCCGCCCGAGGGAAGTTTGCACCGGAAGCCGGGGTCGACGGAGGCGATCGCGGTGACGACGTCGGCATTGCTCGTGGCACGACCAGAGGCGACGTTGTATGTCGAGTGGGTCAGCTTCTCGGCGAGCTGCAGCAACGCGAGTGCGCGACCGGTGTCCTTGACGTAGAGCAGGTCGAGAGCGTCTTCGGCGTGCGGCGGTGCGAGGAGTCCGGACAGGTCGGGTTCGCTGCGCCGGGCTGCGGCATGAGCCAGGGAGGGCGCGGCGAAGAACGGGTCGGGCAGGTGTCCGCCGGGACCCCAGGTGCCGCAGATGCGGGCGTTGACGATGTCGACGTCTGTCACGTCCGAGAGGTGGCCGGCGAGGAGTTCGGTGATCTTCTTGAACGTCGGGATGGCGTGGCCGTGCCCCAAGGGGATCGGCACGTCCTCGGTCAGCGCGCCTTCAGAGGTGAAGCCGTAGACGCCGATGGTGCTGGCGGTGACGACGCGGCGCACACCCCAGGTCCGCGCGACGCGGACGATGTTGAGGAACGCCTCCAGGGCTCCTCCCGTCGCTCCAATCGGGTCGACGTCGGTCGCCGGCCAGGGCAGGGCGAGGGCGAGGTGCACGATTCCGGTTATCGGGTACCGCCGGCCGACGGCGAGCAGCGCGTCGAGGTCGGCGACGTCGGCCTGGACGACGTGGATGGGCAGGTCCGCCAGGTGTGGGGGGATTCGGGGGGTGCGGCGCTGGAGCAGGACGCACTCCTCGCCGGCCTCGGCGAGGGCGCGGACGGTGTGGGAGCCGATGAAACCGACCCCTCCGGTAACGAGGATCATGACGAGCCTTTCGCGATAAGTCTGATCGTCAGCAGTACTGACGATCAGACTATGCCTAAGATGGGAGCCGTGTCCACCGAGCCGAGCGCCACCGCTGACCCGCACGAGGTCCTGGGGTACCTCCTCAAGCACGCGGCCCTGAAGCTCACCGCGTTGACCGACGCAGCGCTCGAGCCGCTGGGGATCGACAGCAAGGACTTCGGAGCGCTCCGGGTCCTGGCCCACCGGGAACCGACCTCGCAGCTGCAGGTGGCGCAGACCCTCGGCATCGACCGCACCACGATGGTCGCCTTGCTGGATGTGCTTGAGCGCAAGGGCATCATCACGCGCCGACCGGACCCCACAGACCGGCGCAGGAACGTCGTTGAGCTCACCGAACAGGGGTTGCAGACCTACGACGCGGCACAGGTGGCGTACGGGAAGGCCGAGAGCGCGTTCCTGGCCGGGATCAGTCCGAGTGCGACAAGTCAGCTTCGCCGGGCACTGCGGACCCTCGTGGAGAACTGACCCGACCCCCAGCGTCGTACGACGCACGGGCCGGCTTCGCCGCATGCTGTGCTCGTGCGACGGTGGACGAGGTGGCGGCCAGCTGCGGACGGGTCGGCAACCAGACGGTCTCAATGCCGAGTCGCTCGTTCATCCCGGCGAGCTGGTGCTCGTAGTGGAGGTCCGCAGCCGTACGCACGCCACGGACGATGACCGTGGCGCCACGGCGCAGGCAGTAGGCGGCGGTCAGGCCAGTCCAGGTGTCGACCTCGACATTGCCCCAGTCCGCTGGGAGGGCGTCGCGTACGCGTACCGCCCTGGCCGTGGCCTCGGCGGTCGGTTGCTTGTCGGCGTTCACCGCCAACAGCACAATGATCCGGTCGAACATCACCCGGGCACGGGCCACCAGGTCACGGTGCCCCGGGGTGAACGGGTCGAACGTACCGGGATAGACCGCCAACGAAGCGCGCACCGACGTCAGCCGGCCGTGATGGGGTAGCTGTTCTGGAAGGCGAGTCGCTGGTCGGCGTCCGCCGCGATGCCGTCAAGGTGATCGTCGAGGTTGACGAAGGCCTGCCAGGGTTCCTGCCCGGAGGCGGCAGCGAGACGGTCGACGACGAGTTGTTCGAGGTCGACGACCCGATTGGCTTTCCAGATCTTGTCGGCGAGGCTGACGAGCAGGTCTTCGCACTCGATGCCGGGCGACTGCCAACTGGCGTGCGTCGCGGCGAAGCGCGCCAGGTACGGGCCGACGCCGGCGTCGAGCAGGATCTGTTGACCGGCCGGCTCGTGCCGCGAACCCGGCCCGGACAACTCCGCCACGTAAACGGTCTTGCCGATGTCGTGGGTGGCAGCGCCGAAGAGTACGGCGTCGCGATCGACGGCCAGGGCCGGGTAGTGGACGGCCAGCCAGCCCGTGAGCTGGGCGGCGACGTCGTATACGGCGCGCAGATGCGCGGCCAGCCGCGGCGGCGCGTCGAGCCTGAGCAGAAGGTCACCGACCGGAGCCGGCAGCGGCCGCAGCGGCGGATCATCCAGGGCATGGCGCAGCGTCAACGGCATATCTGCTCCATGGCGCTCGGCTGTTGGGTCCCGGCGAACAATCGTAGGGCGCAATCAACTGACCACGTGCCGCCGGTAGCGCGCAGCCCGCTGATCGGTCCGCCAGCACCAGGGGCGTTCGGGCAGTTCGACCTTGCGTCGTACGTTGGCCGGGCATCTGGTGTCCGAGGGGTACCGGACAACCTGGACCGATCGGGTGGTCCTGATCCCTGAGGGTGAAACCGGCTGACCGCGTGGATGCCCGCAAACCTGCGCCTGACCTGGGCGGAGGTCGCGGAGCCGGAAACGATCGAGGCCCAACTCTGTCCGGAGCGTGCACCCGCCGCTCAACGTTCGCGGAGTCGACCCCGGGCACCTCCAGGCGGCTGTGGTCGCAGCCCGGAGCTCGTACAACTCCAGCAGCCGCTTCGGATGCTCCGTCGAGGTGACGCCTACGCACGTCAAAATTGCCCCGTGAGGTGTCCGAGCGTCACCTCGATGCACGTCGGCCGTCAGCCGCGCTTCGATGGGCATCTGATGCGGGGGTGGGCAGATCGTCGAGGGTCACGGTGCCGTGCAGCAGCTCGACGACCCGGTCGGCGCTGATCACGCCCCGCCGGTAGGCGCGCATCGCCGCCTGCGCGTACGCCGGGGCGAGCGCCGGCGACCGAAGCTCCTGCGCGAACCGCGCGCCACGTACCTCGATGTAGTCGCCGACGGTCGGCCGCTGCGCCTGCAACAGGTCGCGCTCGGCCCGGGATATCAGTTCCAAGGTGTACGCGTGGGAAACAACCGCCGACCAGTTCACCCGATACTCGGCCGACAGGACGAACAGTCGTTGACGGGGGTAGTCCCACTCGCCCGACAGCTCGGCCCAGCGGGACCTGACCGACGGCCCGGGCATCAGGAAGTGGATCGCGAAGGCGTCGATCAACGCTTCCCGCTCGGACCGGCCGGAGCCGCCACTGACGTCCGCCGCGTACTCGTCGGCGAGCAGGTGGTGACCGAGCTCGTGCGCGAGATTCACCCGCCGCTGACCGGCGATCGCGGCACCGTTGACCAGCGCCACGCCCACCTGACCGGTCCGCAGATAGCCGCAGTCGATCACCCCCGGACCCAGGTCGAGCGAGAACGCGAGCAGGCCCAGCCGTTCGACCATCGCCTGCAGGTCGACCAAGGGGCCGTCCCCACAGCCGAGCAGGGCGCGCGCTTCGGCCGCGCCGGCTTCCGCTTCGGCGAGTGTGGTGACGCCCGATTGCAGGCCTGTGGCCGCCAGCGTCAGTGCTCCGACGTCGGACAGCAGCTCGACGTCGCGGCTGACCTGGTCCAGCGCGTCTTCCAGTCGCTGCACGTCATGGTCGGCCGAGATCCCGGCCCGCCGGCTGGCGAGGGTTTCCGCCGGGGCGGTGAGAAACCATTCGACGGTACGGCCGAGCAGCTCGGCGATCCGCGCCAGCTCAAGCGCGTCCAGTTGACGTTGGCCGAGCTCGACACGGGTCAACGCCGAGCGATGGACGCCAAGTCGTTCGGCCAGCTCGCGCTGGCTGAACCCGGCCAGCTCGCGGGCGGCGGCCACCCGGCCACCCACCTCCACCCAGCTTCGCAACGGCGCACGCATCACAGCCCCAATCTTGCCTCGCCGGTGTGAAAATCACACCGCTGAAGGATAGATCGGCAAGATCTAGTGCGCCTTCCATGCCCCGACAGGTTGCAGCTGTAGTACCACCGGCGGTACCATCAAGCCATGCCGTCCGTAGAGAAGCTCGTCGAAGCGATGCGAAGAAGCCAGCAAAACATCGCCTACAACGACCTCTACCGGGTGTGCGAGCACTACTTCGGGAAGCCGCGACAAGACAGCAGCTCCCATGCGGTGTTCAAGATGCCCTGGCCAGGCGATCCGCGAGTCAACATCCAGAACGACAAAGGCAAGGCCAAGGCGTATCAGGTGCGGCAGGTGCTCAAGGCGATCGAGAAGAAGGAGGTGCTGTGATGCAGTCCGCTGACCGGCCCGAGGTGTCTCACTTCACCTACCGCGTTACGTGGTCGGCCGAGGACGGCGAGTTTCTCGCTACCTGCGCCGAGTTCCCATCCCTCTCGTGGCTGGCATCCTCCCAGATCAAGGCTCTCCAGGGACTTCAGGATCTACTGCGTGAGGTGCTCGCCGACATGGAGGAGCAGGGCGAACAGGTGCCGCAGCCGTTCGCTGACCGCAGCTACTCAGGCAAGTTCAACCTCCGCGTCGGTGAGAGCCTGCACCGCGAACTCGCTATCCGCGCAGCTGAGGACGGCATGAGCCTCAACCAGTACGTCTTGCGAAAGCTCAACGCTGCCTGAACATAGAGCTACCGGAATGCGGGCCAGTGCTCCGGCCTTCAGGCCGGGGGGGTAGGCCCGCGCTGGGAGGGCCGCCAGGGCCCGAGCAGTGCCCTAACCTGGCCGGTTCTGCCGCTCGATGTACTGCTTCACGATGCTCGGTGGCGCGCCGCCGACGGAGCCGGCGAAGTACGAGCCCGACCAGAGAGCTTGTTGGCCCGGTGGTAGTGGCGTGCGAGGTCGGGGAACTCCTGCCGCGGGCTCTGGCAGCCAGCCCGTACTCGTTCGTGCGCCAAGCGGTCGCCGACCATCCGCTCGCCGACGCACGAACCCTGTCTACCTTGCCGACAGACGACCTCGACCGATGGGATCGCAACCGCCTGATCGCCACGATCGCCCGGCACCCGAACGCCGACCGGACAGTGCTGCTCGGCGTACTGGCGCAAAGGCTGATGATGCTGCGGCTGCCTGACGTCAGGCCGTATGCCTGCGCACTCGCCCTCGCGGAGCGTCCCGAGCTTGAACCCTTCGAGGTGTCAGCCCTCAACGATCAGCCTGGCGCCTCCCGCCGGATGCGCCACGGTGTGCGTCGTCGCCTGGCCATTCGTCCACCAGCCCACCGGTCGTTGTCGTCGCCGGACTACGCCGATCGATCATGATCAGGCTCCTGCCTACTGCCGGCGCGCGTGCTCACGTGCCGGCGGGTAGCCGGGCTGGTCTGGCATCCAAATGTGTCGTCGAGGTGAGGCTGACGCACGTCAAAATCGTGAGGTGAGGTATCTGAGCCTCACCTCGATGAAGTCCCCGCCGCCTCAACACCCGTGTCCGCCGCCCGCAGTACGGGCGACGAGCTCTGTCGTCACTTATTCGGGCGATCCCATGACGTCCGCTTCTCTCAGCACTCGTCGTCGTACTCGCTCTCGGGCCGCAACGCCAGCAGGAAGGACACGAAATCTGGGGCGAGCACGGTCACCTGGTAGTCCCACTCTTGATCTACATGGACCACCTGCGGCTCGCCGTCCGGGCCGCAGTCCCGGTAGTCGAACGCGATCATGTCGTGCCCAGCAGAGGGGCAGGTCGCGAAGTACACGCCGATCGGCGGATAGGCCCATTCCTCGATCCAGAACCGACTGCCGGCTTCACCTGCCAGCGAGTATCGCTTCTTCCTCCCGATCCCCATGATGCCGTCCACGGCGACGTGATCCTGCGCCCATGTGGTCCGGCTCGGCGCAGGGCAGCACGGGTCACGCGGTATCCCGCCGTTGTGCGACCTCATCAGCGTCAGGTACGACGTCGGCAGACGGAAGCCCAGTTCGGCCTGCACCGACGCGATCAGAGCGTCCGACGGCGGCGCGTCGACGTAGGTGTCAAGCGCGTACTCGCTGTCGTCCCAGAACGAGGCCACAGCAAGGCCAGGATAGGCGTGCTGAACGGATTCATGGAACATAGTGCTCCTTGCGACCGGTGACGATTGCCGTGCCGTACCTGTCAGCTGGCCATCATGGGCTGCTGGTTCGCAGCGACGCTTCGATGGGCATCGGGTGCGGGGAGGGCAGGTCGTCGAGGGTCACGGTCCGGTGCAGCAGCTCGACGACCCGGTCCGCGCTGATCACGCCGCGCCGGTAGGCGCGCATCGCCGCCTGCGCGTACGCCGGGGCGAGCGCCGACGGCTGAAGCTCCTGCACGAACCGCACGCCACGGACCTCAAGGTAGTCGCCGGCCGTCGGCCGCTGCACCTGCGGCAGGTCGAACCCGGCCCGGGAGATCAGCTCCAAGGTGTACGCGTGGGAACGGCCGCCGACCAGCTCACGCGGTATTCGGCGGCCAGGATCGACTGGATCGAGGCCTGCTCCATCGCAAGCCGTCAGATCGGGCCAGTCGCCTCCATAGACGCCGTGCCGCCACTCTCGCCTTTCCGACTCGCCTCGACGGGGGCGTCGTGGAGCGGGATGCCGCCCTACAGGCAATCCGGCTCGGCCGCGCGCGCACCGGCACCGTCGAGGTGTTGTTGAGCATCCTGGAGCTGGACGAGCAGCTACACGCTGCCGGCGTGGACCTGCCGGAGCCGGTCGCCGAGCACAACACCGCCGGTCAGATCCGGTCACCCGTTCGCCGGCACGACACACCTGCTGGCGGGCATCCTGCGGGACCGCGACGGCCCAGCCGCTCGACTACTGCGCGGCCTCGGTGCCGACCCCGAGGCCATCTTCGAGCAGACATCCGTACGGCCAGATTGACGAACCGCGCAGCACACCGCTCCCGTGGCGGATGCGTTGGCTACCCGTTCTCTTGGCTGAGCTGGAGACAGGAACGGCTTCCGGGGACAGCCCAGGGTCACAGAAACCTGACGCCGGCTCTCGTGATGTGCGCCGCGAGAACCCTGTGTCCTCCATCGTCGCGCCAAGCTTCGGCGCGCCCACTCTCTCGCAGCAGTTCGTCACCTGCCACAAGGGTGCCGTGATCCCATTCGGCTGGCCAGCCGTCGAATCTGCGCACCTCGACGAGGCCTCGGGCCACCAACGAGACCAGGCCCGGCCCGAGGATTTCAGCGAACCAACTCGCTGACTCGGCCTCGTCCCAGCCGAGTTCCCACAGGGGAAGCGGCGAATCCTCCAGGGGGCAGAGGACCAGCTCTTCTGCGCGGTCCAGACCTTTGTCACCGTCCATCGAGTCCCTCCTCGGTGAGATCCGGTGCTCCCCACGCTTGAGCTGGATCAACCGCGATCCACTCATACCGGCGGGGCGTACTGGCTCCAGTGCGCAGCAACTCTTCGACGCGCTCGGAGATGTCGTCGTGCCCGCTCCGACCGGCCGCACGGGCAGCAAGCGTCCGCTGGCCAGACGGGCCAAGCTCTGCCGAGGAGCGCAACGCTACACGGACGTCGGCGACGGTCAGGCCCGGTAGATCCTCCACGAGGTCAGCCTCGCTCACTTCCTCAGCGACCATTCCAACGGCATGGCAGCACCGTATCCGGCCGACCGGCAGCTCCACGGGATCGACGCCACCCTTCGGCGTGCAGCAGTAGGCTGCTCGAGTGGCCGTACGAGTGGATGCTCGGATTGCCGGCGTGATCCTGGTCGATCCGGCAGGTCGGTTGTTGTTACAGCTCCGTGACGGCAATACCAGCGTCGACCCGTACCGCTGGTGCTTGCCGGGCGGGAACGTCGATCCGGGCGAGGATCCACTGACGGCCGCTCACCGGGAGCTGATCGAGGAAACCGGCCTCTCCGTGCCGGAGCTGCGCCTGTTCTGGCGGGGCCTCGCCCCGTCGGCGAAGTTCCCCGGCGCGGTTGGCGAGTTCTCGATCTTCTACGCGCCAACCGACGCCACGGACGAGGATGTGGTCTGCGGGGAGGGTGCCGCGATGCGGTTCGTGGCCGGCACCGACGTGCGCACCTTGGAGTTCGGACGGGCGTACGGCGAGATCGTCCCGAGGTTCCTGGACTCTCCGCTGTACCGCGAGCTGATCACGGCAGGTTGACCGATGGCAGGCAGCCGGGTGGATCGCTGCCACGGTTGGGCCGTCCGTCAGGAGACGCGTGTTGCGTGGGGCGGCGCGAGCAGATCGTCGATCGCTGCGTAGAACTCCTCGAAGCTATCGATCCGGTCGAGCTTCCCCAGGTAGCGGCGAAACGCCTGGCTGAAGTGGTCGGCAAGCCGACCAATTTCCTCGACCGCCTCGGCAGCCTTCACTGTGAGTTTGCTGGTGAAGCCTAGATCGTGCGCCACCGTCAAGTCCACGAGAATGTCACCGGGCTGCAGGATGTCCGCCAGGTTCGGGCGGTCATCCTGGTTGAGGGCTGCGATCAGAGGCTCGGTCCGGTCTGGATCGGAGAGCGCGAAGAGCGTGAGCTCCGAGCTGGCATCGAACGAGACAGCCAGGTGCAGGTTGAGGAGATCGTCGAAGCTGTCGAGCGTGAACAACCCAGCAAACCCAGCGTGGTCGCGTTCCCACTGATCCGGCGGTGGCCGCATTGGGACGCAGGCTCGGCCAGGGACGAACCCGACGTCGGCCGCAGGCCACTCGGAGGACTCAGAGTCGACCTCGTACTCCCAGCGGACCAACTGCACCGCTCCCCGGACGATGCCGAGGAGCCGCGCTGCTTCATCCCGGTAGTAGGCGGGTATGGCGTACCGACTCCGGCCGGCGGTGAGCGCCCACGCGAACGCCCGCCAGACCGCGAGCGCTTCCCCGTCGTTGTTGTTGATCGCGTACCGACGCCACGGGTTCCGGTGCGGCTCCTCGGGATAGTCCTGCTCCCACAACCCCGTCCACGCCGGGCCAGGCAGCTCCGCCTCGGTCGGACGAGCGACGTAGACGTGCAGCCCGTCTCGGTACTCGTGATCGAACGTCAGGAACCGCTCCCGGTCAGCCATGGCGCCAGGATGCCAAACTCCTGCCGCCGAGCGTCGAGCCCGCTTGTCAAGGGGTAACGGAGGGAAGGCTGGGGATGGTCAGCGGCGGCGGCGGTGGGCGGCGCCGTCGAGGCGGTGGCGGGCGATGGTGAACAGTTCGCCGATCTCGGCCGGCAGCCGGGCGGCGGTCTCCCGGTGCAGATGCCGGCGGGCCGCCGCCGGCAGGCCGGTGAGCACGAAGTCGTCCAGCCCGGTCACCAGGCACAACCCGCCCAGCCGCGCTTCAAAAGCCGGCAGCGGTTCGCGGCGCTGTAGGCGTACGGACAGGCGGGCCCAGGCCCAGGCGGCCCGGTTCATGTCCGTCGGCACCTGGACCACGGCGGTGGTCAGCAGCCGGCGGCGTACCGTCCGGGGCCGGACCACGCCCGCCGCGGTCAGCCGCCGCGCGACCTGGCCGTGGGCCCGCGGCGCCAACAACGCCAACCACGTCCCCACCCGCCGGTGCCTCGGCTCCGCGTCCAGCCAGCGCAGGATCCAGCCGCCGAGCGCGTCCACCGGCACGTGCCGCGCGGCCAGCCACAACCGGCCATCGTGCACCCGCAACGCGCCCGCGTCGACCAGGTCGGCCAGCAGGGCGGCGGCCAGACCGTACCCGACCGGCCCGGCCGGCAGACGCGGCCGACCCGTCACATCATCGGCCGCCAGCAGGAAGAACTCGTCCGCCAGCAGCGGCGACCGGCCCCGTACCGCCGCAGCCGGCACCGGCACCCCACCACCGGAAGCGACAGCCGCGGCGGCCGTGGTGGTCCGGGTGCGGTAGACCGTCATGCCGGCCCCCGCCGCCGCGCCCACGCGATGAACCGCGCGTACGACTGCGCCGGAGTCAGGCCGGGCAGGTCACGGGCGGCTTCGGCGGCGAGCTCGGCCACGTACATGCATCGGCCGATCCGGTCGAAGCTCGCCATCAGCTCGCGGCGGGCCGGCTCGCACGGCCACGGCCGGCGGCAGGCCCGGCACCGCCACGACGGACGCGCCGCCACATGCCCGACCCGGCCCACCACCGCCACCACCCGCGCGGTCACCGCCGGGCCCGCCGCCGGTCGCGGCCCGGCCACACCCAGGTCCGCCGCAGGGTGGCGGTCCGCGCCGGCTGCGGCGCCCACCGACGCCCGGCCGCCTCGACCTGCGCGGGCAGCAGCCCGCCGGTCGGACACGCCGGGCAGGTCAGGGTACGGCCGCAGCCGGGACACCAGCGGTGCCGATGCCGACACAAACTGAACCCGACCACCGCGCCGACCAGCAGCGCGACACTCGCAGCGAGCACCACATCCAGCATCAACGAACCCCTCTCCCGGCATCGTCTACTGTGTTCATCCGGCCGGCCGGGCCTGGAACTGCTGCGACTGCCAGTCCCGCAACGCCTGCTTGATCCGCACGTTCTCGTCCCGGGTGGCCGCCAACTCGGCCCGCACCGCCGTCAACTCGTCGGCGACCAGGTGCAGGAAGGCGCGTACCTCGGTCGGGTCGCAACCGCGCCGGGTGCGGACCGGGAACCGCCGGTCGCGGACCAGCCCGGGGCTGATCGACGGCCGCACCACACTGGCGCCGTAGTAGAGGTGGGTGCCGGCGTTCCCGCCGTGCCGGGCCGGCGGACGCGACCCGCCGCAGGCAGCGGCGGCGGGAGGCCGGGCGGCCGGCCGGGTCTGGTTGGCGAGGCTGGCGAGCAGCCGGGACTGCCGCCGAGTACGCCGAGGGAACAGGACAAGGTCGAGGAGTCTGCGCACGGGTGGGACCGCCCTTTCGAAGGTCACGGGATCGCCGCTACATCGCGGTTCGCTGGGGAAGGTGGGATGGGCGGCCCGACCCCGAACGGGGGCGCGGAGGTCGGGCCGCCCGCCCTGCGCACGCAGCCACAAACGGCGGTACGCCCACAGGGCCGCTGGTACGGGCGTCGACGGCTCAGTTCGCCGACGCCGGGATCGAGACGACCCTTCTGCGGGCAGCAGTGGGCTGCTCGGGTGGCCGAGCGAGTGGCTGCTCGGCTCGGATGCCGCTTTCGTCGAGCAAGGGACTCTCCTCTTCATCAGGCACAGTGGCGCAGATAGAGAGCTACCGACGTCATGGACCGGTCTGCCGTAACGGGGCGTAGTCATGCTCGCGTGGCTCGTAGGCGTCGGGGAATGTCGCTCTGCCACCTCGGTGCCGAACTTCTGCCGAACTTGGCAGACCCAGCAGTGCCGGGAATCGGGGGCACGCGAGAGACTGACACCATGCTGTTGAACGGCAAGCCGGTTGATCTAGATCAATTGAAGATCCTCGGTCTCACCAACTACGGTCACTTCACGTCCATGCGAGTAGACGCCGGCCGGGTGCGCGGCCTCACGCTGCATCTTGACCGGCTGACGAGAGACTGTCGCGTTCTCTTCGGCGCGGAACTCGATCGAGACGAGGTACGCAGCTATGTCCGCCAGGCGGTGGGCGGTTCTGTCGAGTCGATCGTCGCCCGGGTCACGGTGTTCGACCCGAATCTCGAACTTGGGCATCCCGCCAGCGCATCAAGCCCTCAGGTGCTCGTCACGACGCGCCCGGCGTCGTTGGTCCCGCCGCAGCCGCTGACGCTCACCGCCTGCCCGTACGACCGGGACGCTCCAGCCGTCAAGCACATCGGACTGTTCGCGACGCTGTACCACCGTCGGCAGGCTCAGCTCGCTGGCTTCGATGACGTCCTGCTCGTGGACGGCGAGGGTTTCATCTCCGAGGGAGCGACCTGGAACATCGGCCTGGTCGAAGGCGACGAGATCGTGTGGCCGCAAGCACCCGTCTTGCCGGGAATCACGATGGCGCTGATCCAGCAGGAGCGTGCAGGGCTTCAGCGCCGCGTCAACCTGGCGGAGCTGGACCGCTACACCGCAGCGTTTGCCACCAACGCTGCGGTGGGAGTCCGGGACATCGTCGCGATCGACGCGATCCGATGGACCGATACGGTTCCGCTGATCGAGCAGATCCGCAAGGAATATAGCGCCACCCCCGGCGAGCCACTCTGACGAGCTTCGCATCGGAACATACAGTGATACTTGACCGGCGGCGAGAAGTGGAGGAGTCGCAGGTGGCCACCGTACGTCAGTGGTCCGGCAGGGAGGTCCGGGCACTACGCGAAGCGCGCCGGATGAGCGTTCGCGACTTCGCCGGGCACCTGGGCGTGTCAGACCGCATGGTGTCCAAATGGGAAGCTGGCGGTCAAGCGATCAAGCCACGCCCGATGAACCAGGCCGCGCTCGACACCTCACTTGAGCGTGCCGGCGCTGATGCGCAGGCACGCTTCGCGCTGCAGATCGACGCGTCAGCCATCGCATCGATACCCGAGCAGACTCCGCCGCCCGAAACGGCCCATGTGCGTCATCCGGCGGACGGCAAGCCGATGGCGCTGATCGACGCCGGCGTGTATCTCAGCGGCGCGAACAACAAGCCAGTCTGGCTTCCCGCCTTCTATATCGACGTCCATCCCACGACCAACGCGGACTATGCGCGGTTCGTCGAAGCGACCGGCTACAAGCCTCTGGGTCACTGGCCGGGAGGCATCTGCCCCTCGGAACTTGCCGACCACCCGGTGGTCTTCGTGACCTGGAACGACGCGAGCGCCTATGCGCGCTGGGCGGACAAGAGCCTGCCGAGTTCGGAGCAGTGGGAGAAGGCTGCGCGAGGCCCAACAGGCAGCGTCTACCCGTGGGGCAACCAGCCGACCCCTGCCAAGTGCAACGTCCGCGAAGGCGGCATCAGGGACACCACACCCGTCGGCCGCTACCAGAGCGGAACGAGCATCTACGGGGTCTTCGACCTGTGTGGCAACGTCTGGGAGTGGTGTCGGACCGAGACCACGCCGGGCCGCTTCGAACTCAAGGGCAGTGCCTTCACCAGCGGCTTTGAGCGAGCCACACCTTCGAACTTCAACGACGCCGATGCCTCGATGCTCGACGATGACACAGGATTCCGCTGCGTCGTGGCGGCCGACGCCATGCAGGCGCTACTGGCAGCCTGATGCACGGGCCCGCAGTCGCAGGCGTCGGAGACGAGCGATCAGGCAGGCATGGAGAAGCCCAGCGTCACCGGCCGCAGTGGGAGGCGCAGACGAGGCGATGGCGGGCAATCGCGAACAGTTCACCGATCTCGAGCGGCAACCACCCGGCGGCCTCCCGGTGCAGATGCCGGCGGGCTGCGGCCGGTAGGCAGGTGAGCAGGAAGTCGTCCGGCCCGGTCACCACCACCTAACCCCCAGCGGCTGCGGCAGCCGTGGCGGTGGTGGTTCGGGTGCGGGAGACCGTCATGCCGGCCCCCATCGCCGTGCCCACGCAATTAACCGCACGTACGGCTGCACGGAGTCAGGCCTGGCAGGTCCTGCGGCCCTGGCGGCAATCTCGGCCACGCACATGCACCAGCCGGCTCGCCATCAGCTCCTGGCTGCAGGCTGGCACGGCCATGACGGACGCTCTGAACCTTCCCGACCTCGCCCGCCGCCGGTCGCGGACCGGCCACCCCGGCTGCGCCTCAGGGTCATGGTGCGCCGGCAGCAGCGCCCACCGACGCCCCGGCCGCCTCGACCTGTTCGGGCAGCAACCCGCCGGTTCACCACGACAGCTTTATACTTTTCTGCCGACGTGGGTGCCCGAAATTGAAGACCCGTCGCGAGTCCTCTTGAGCCTCGCGCGAACTTCCCGGACGGGCCCTTCGCCCAAACCGCAGCTTTGGTGATTTCGTTGCCGTGCGCTGCAGACGGCCGCAGTAGGAGAAGGCATAGCCTTCTCCTACTGCACACCACTATTCAGGAAAAGGACGCAACGAATGTGGCACTCAAGAGCCACAGCGTGAGGGTCGCGCCAAAGCTAGCGCCTGCGGATAGCAGCGCAGCAGAAGTGGGAGAACCCTCACTTTTGACTAAAATGCCCGCCAGGATTCCTATGAGGGCCGATGTCGAAACACCAAGGAGTAGCACCAGCACCATTACCAACATGCTCATCGGGGTTCGCCCTTCGCCGGAGACGTCACGCCAACAATCACGCCACCGTCGCGACCATCCGGCTAGAGATCCGGCATGTCTGCCGGATAGCGCAGGCGCATTGCAGCCGATCAGGGTCGGATATACTCGGACCGCGTCGGACGACCTCGGACGGAAAAGGCCAGCAAATTGGTTCGATGGAGAGCACTTCCTCCGGATTTGCCGGAGTTTGACCGCAAGCTGAAGTTGCGGCTGCGCCAGACGGTCGACAAAGCAGGGCACAAGACACTAGATGATCTCGTGACAGCTATTGAGAGAAGTTCCGGCAATCCGATTCCAAGATCAACTTTGGCTGACGCGACTAGCGGTAGGCATCCAATTCAGTGGCCAACACTCAAAACGATACTGATTGCATGCGGAGTTCGAGATCGCGAACTTGATTCCTGGCATGTGATGATCGGCCGCGCTCGCACCGACCTGAACGAGCGGCGAATCGAAGAGTCTGACGCTCGTGACGAATTGCGAGCGATTCTTGTCGGATCCGTCTGGACCGCCAATAATGGAGATCTCCCGAAGGCTAGCTTCAACGACTGGAAGCGACTTGGTGTGCACGAGGCATTGGCACATGCACTTCCTTCCAGAAATCAGGCAGGCACCGATTTGCCTACCTACATCGGTCGCGACCGGGATGACGAATTGCGGACTGCCATATGCGCAGGGATAGAAAGCGGCAAGAGCGAGTTCATCCTCACAGTTGGACATTCGACTGCAGGAAAGAGCAGATCCCTCGCGGAAGCGATGTGGGAAAATCTTAGCGATTGGTCACTGCTATTGCCCGTGACCCCTGCCGGGTTAATTGAGGTTCTGAGCGCAGATATCAGGTTAGACAAGACGGTTTTGTGGTTAGATGAGTTGCAAAACTACATTGCAACAGTTGAGGCGTGCCATGCTCTCGCCTCCAGGATGAGCAGAGGCAATGAGCGAGTCATGATACTTGCCTCGATGAGAGCGCATCACTACGAGGACATTGCCGAATCTCGCAACTCTTCTATTGGCGAAAAGAGCCTTGCCGCAGCAGCGTGGGGGGTTATCCGGATGGCCAAGCTGATCACTCTGGAACGCCTATTTAGTGAGCCAGAGAAGGCTCGAGCGCTATCGTTGAAGGATCCATATCTTAGCGAGATTCTGGCTCGGACTGAAGGCCAGTATGGGGTAGCCGAGTATTTTGCGGCAGGTCCGGAGCTACTTCGGCGGTGGAACCATGGTCGCGGTAGCGACAACTCTGTTGCTAGCCTCGGCGCAGCAATCGTCGACACTGCCGTGGACTGCTATAGAGCAGGATTTATGAATGCACCGACTGGAGAAATGCTTGCCACCGGCATTGGTGACTATCTTCCGAAGGGTGTCAACCCCCTACGAATTGGAGACGAGCTTTGGGAGGCAGGAATCGCTTGGGCATCACGTAAAGTGTACGGCGCTTCCGCTTTGCTGCGACAAGTCGAAACAGACCAGTACCAATCTTTCGACTACTTGATTGACGCGGCGTCAACGGTCACATATCCGCCGATTCGCCCGAGTGTCTGGAGCTCCTTACTAGAGATATCAACGCCGGATGACGTTATCCCAATCGGCGACCGAGCCGCAGCGCTACTGCTACCGGAGATCGCCGAGAAGGCGTGGAGAAGGGGGGTCAACGCCTCCGACCGAGTCGCAGCGAGGTACGCTCAAGCGGCGCTTCTTAGCCTTCTCGTGCATTGGGAAAGGATCAATGATGCGGTTGACCAGGCGCTCGCCCAGCCATCATTATCGGCTGATGCCTTCGCGTGTCGCGAGATCTCCCAGCATCTTGCCCTAGCCGCCCGAGAACCCGACCTCAAAATACTCGCCGATGCCGGTGACGAGTATTCCAGTACGGAGCTAGCAGAATTGCATATCTCAGCCGGCCGCATAGATGAAGTAGAGCAGCTAATTTATGCCGGCAGCCTCGCCGCCGCAGGGGCGCTCGCGAACTATCGCAGCCGCCGAGGTGAGCGCGGTGCTGCAATCGCCACGGTTTCAGAGATCGCAGAAAATAGCGATGAAGATTCTCGCCTATGGGCTGCTCGTCGCTTGCTGTTCCTCTCGGAGGAGCAGCAAGCAGAACATATTTTGAGAAACTTGGTGGCGGACGGTTCAAGCGAAGCCGAGATTACGCTGATTGAGCACCTAGCCCAAAAGGGAGATCTGCAAGAATTGCAGGAGTACGCATCGGAAGGAAATGCACACGCGAGACGCGAATTGGCACGCCATTTCTACAACTCCAAAGATATCTCCGCACTGGAGCGATTGGCGGGGCAGGGACTAGACCGCGCCCAAGACCTTGTCGTTCACCTCTACGGGGAGCTTGGTAGAAATGAAGATTTAGCACGCCTCGACGAGCAAGGAGACCAGATAGCATGCCTTCTGATATCCAAGAATCTACTTTCCAGCGGAAGACTCAAAGACGCTGAGGGGAGGCTCCGCAACCTCTCCCAGCAGGGCGTACATGAAGCGACAGAAAGGCTTGCTGACCTGTTTGCGTATCAGGGTCGCGAGGCAGAGCTACATGCGCTTGCCCAAAGCGCCGGTCGCCACGTAACCCGCATACTGGCATCCTATCTTCGTAGCAGTGGAAGGATCGAAGAGGCCCTCATTTGGTACCGGAGACTGGCGGAGCACGGAGACCTCCGAGCAGCAGCGCTACTAGTCGATCTTCTGAGAGACGAAAAACGATTGAACGAAGCCAGTAGGTGGTCTGCGAGGCTTAAGCCGTTCCATCATAGATTACGCCATCCGGCTTGGTACTGACTCGAACATGTGCGGGTTAACTGACTCGCTCTCTCGCCGCGTTCTGCATCACTGCCGCTCCCGGTTTGACTGCCATAGCCCAGCATGAGTCGCCGCGTAATCCGGAGCGGGTGAGCGGCTACCGCATCGTCGCCGCGCCGCCGCTGCTGACGACGGCCAGCCGGTGGCGCATCTTGGTGCCGAGCTGTACACCTGCCATCTCTGACTCGCATGCAATATCAGGTGGCATGCGTACAGCTCACAGCACTGCCAAGGCAGGAGGGTGCGTCACGGGAGGTGCCAGAGCCCGAGACAAGCCGTCCGATGATGATTGCCGTCGCCTCGTATACTACATCGGTGAGCATTCCATCCATCCCCGGTTATCTGGGTCAAGACCCAACCGAAGGCACTCTGGCCTCTGTTTGGAGGAAGCCGGACACCGACCTGCCGATCCCGCTCTGGCCTGCCGAAATCCTGCAGATGGTTCGGAGAGATCCCGTTGATTGGGTTACGATCGAACAGTATGCCCATACGCAATCCGAACAAATAGGATTTGGATGCGTCTTGGTTGACCCGAAGGATGCTTCCAAGGCCCTTTCGGGGACGTCCTGGATCGGCCGGGGCCTCGGTGCCTTTAGCGTCTTCGACGAGAACGAGCACGAAACTGGGCTTGCGCTGATCGACGGCGGAGCTAGGGTTGAGTTTTTTGTTCATGCGCGTAAACCAAGTGGCGCACGAGAACGCCAGGTCGAAGTCAGTCATCCCTTCCTGTGGTATTGGGACGCCTACCGAGTAAAGAATGGATGGCGCTACGTTGACGGCACCGGAAAAGAGCACGACCTTGTTCGATTCCATAGCACGGGCAACGCCTACAAAGTCGAGGTTCGCGCGCTGGAGTTCCGGCAGTTCCTGCACGCATGCAAGCGAAGCGCCTTAATCCAGATCGACTATGTGCCAATGCATCAGGTCAACAAGTTTGAATCCGTCAATTCGACCATGAAAAGCGACTGGGTACATTTAGATTTCCACGCAAGGTACGAGCGCCTACTAAGTGAAGATCGAGCTTTCTCTCGCCTAGTGGGCCAATACATTATTTCCGGAATTAGGACATCCCGCCTGCCGAAATTCGAGGAGTTCGGTAAAGATGCCGTAGAGTATCCGGAATTCATCTACGCGATCGAACCAGCAACCGGGCACCCCTTGACTCACACTTGCGATCCCGACGCCCTCGGCACTTATTTTGACAAGGATAACCGCCGTCTACACTACTTGACTCCAGTGTACTTTCGAAAAGAAGTGCTGCAGCCATACTCGGCTGAGCCAAACAAATACACCCTAAGCGCGACACGCCTATCTTGCCTAGATCTCTGGAGTATTAATCTGGCTTTCAACGAAAGGGCTAGTCGAGGTTTACCTCGGCGACCTTGGTCGCGATCTACCTGCGGCCGAGTGGGGACACTGGCTCACATATAATATCCCACCCGACGGAAAAATGGACGAAAGTCGATTTAGGCGAGATTTCCTCGGGCAATGGATCAATTCACCAGATCCCGGGCATGCAGTAAGGCTTGCACGCTCCGATGCGGCAAACGCATCAACTCGCCTACTTGGTGCGCCAATCTGGAAGGCTCTAGACGCGGAGGTTGAAGCTGAGTTCAATTCGATGATTGGGCCACTCAGCGAAGATCCCGCCGCGCTCGGCCCTGTCCTCCTACTTCTGACTAAGGTGCTTGTTGACGGCATTGATCCGCAGCCGCTGAAGAATTGGCTAGGAAGTTTTGAAGCAAACGAGAAATCGCTGCGGCTCCTTCAGCGCTTCGTGGAACAGTTGGGTGGCTCATCGGATGCCACTTCGATCCTGCGAGCGCTGTACGGATTCCGGTCGAGCGGAGGAGTTGCCCATCTGACCAGTCCGAGATCACGCGAAAGGGCGGCTTCCGCCCTGGAGATTTCCGACATGTCGAATACCGAGGCATTCACTTCAGTTGCAACCCGTGTTACCGAATGCCTAAACATAATCACCAGCCTAATATCCGGTCGTTTGGCAGAATCGACCGAGTAGTCCGACCGACTCACGTGGGTGGTCGGCGCTGCCGGAGACGATGATCGGCCGGCCGTCGAGCTGCCCTGTCGCCATCGACCAGACCGTGCCGGTGTGGCCGGTGAGAGGGCTTCCATCGGGGTCTTGCCGGCGGCGAGTTTGCGCCCGTAGTGCGCGCGACATTCGGTGTCGTGCCGCATCTGGACGATCGCCATGCTGTGCAGGACTCGGTTTATGTGCCGGTTCCCGTCCCAGGCCGGACGGTGGCGTTTCTGGTCGCCGGACGAGCGCGTCCAGCGGTGCGGTGCCGTTCCAGAAGGCGAAGTGGCTGCGGTTGGGCGTCAACGGGACGCTTGTTCTGTGCTTGCCGACGTCCCGGTCATCTAGTGGTTTAAGCACTCGCAGTCGGCGTTGAAGCACCTGTAACAACGAGGCTTGTCCCAGCAGTGCCAGCACGCGTCACAGGCGGCGTCGTTGGTACGCAAAGTGTGGTGCGCCACGGCTTGCTCGTACGTAGGGTCAACTGGATCATGACAGGTCTCGCAGGCTCCCACTTCGGCGATCTCACGTCCGGTCGCAGTGTCCACCCTGCCATCTCCGGCCTGCTAATTGCCATACGACTCGGAAGGTTAACTGGGGTGGAGACGATCGACTCAACCCAGTGCTGACGCTGCCAAGTTGGTCATCAGACCTGCTTCGACAGACATAACAACGGTGACAAGCGTTGCTACCATCCGGCTCACCTTGCTCTCGGGACTCATTGCCGATACGGACACTGAGACAAGGGTTGAGATGCAAGCCAAACTAAGGAAAATCAGCACCACGGCCCAGTGGGTCAACACCGGGTTCAACCGACCGGCTCCGTTCATAAGGCTACCATAATGCCGTCTCCTCCGTTCGGCTCGTTAGACGTCGAGGCGAGCCTTGACGATCGCTCACACTGCCCTTGAGCCGGTGATGGGTGCGGCAGCGTGCGCCTCGTGTGGGCAGGCTACGGCGTGCCGCTTGACTCCTGACCTCATAGGGTCGCAAAGGCTCCGCGGCTCAAGGGCGACCGGTTTGTGGCTGTCGCCTGCAACGCGAAGCGCCTCTGCCGCTGGAGGGATGGCCGGACACCATGCGCGCCGTCGCACCCGGAGCTCGACGACCGTGACGCGCCCTGCGGCCGCACGCGAGCAGCTGGTGCACGTTCGTCCAGGCCGTGCCGGTCGGCCACCGGCCTGCTCTTCCCACCCTCATAACCCACGGCTTGTCTGTGGTCGGCGCGGCCCGGCTCTGCTGCTCCACGCCAGCCTACGGGCTGCCTGCGTGTCCGGGCCAAGGCGCATGAGGTAACGCCGCCCGCTTGACCATGTCCGCTAGCCTACGATCGCGACTGTCGTGGCAGCGAGCCGCCGACCTGGCCACGCCGACCGGGCGCGACGAAAGATGGCGCCGGTGCATGCAACGAGGCGAGCCGGTGCTCCGCAAGCGCGAACCCGGTTGCCGTTCACGCGCAACGCGGCCATGATGCAAGCTGTGGACGAACCAGACGTAGCCGCTGGCCTGATGCGGCTCGAGGATCTGATTGAACCAGACCTGCACTTGCGGGTCGATGGCACCAACCGAGCGACCATCGTCGGTTGGGGCTTGTTCTTCGCTGTTGTTCATCAGGTGCGGTCTGTTTTGGAACTGCACCGTTTGGACGCCTGCGGTTCAGGCGCTCCGAACCGTCGCAGTGCCTTCGAGCATGCTGTGACGTTGCGGTGGTGCGCGGATCAAGGCGATAAGATCGGCGACATCTTCAACCGGAAGCTACGTGGTGATCAGATCCAGCTTGCCAACGCGCTGCGGGCCGAAGGGTCGCCGCACCGGTCGACCGATGCGTACCAGCGAATGGTTCAGACTGTCAAGATCGTTGAAGAATCCATCCCGGCCGAACCGGGAGAGCGCTTGGCGAAGATTGAGCACCTTCTTGATGGGTATGGAATGCTTTCGGAAAAGACCTACTATCAGTTGGAGTCACGCTTCGTTCATCCAACGCTGACCGGTGCGCAGATGTTCTTCCAGGACAACGGCGAGGCCATCGTCTTGAGCCAGATAGCGATCCATAAAGAACTCGTGCCGTGTCACCTGTTCGCACTTTCGGTCCTTCATGGTGCAATGTTGGCGTTCAACCAGCTGCTTGCGGATCGCCCGTGGACCGCTGATCTGGAGAAGATCGCGCAAGATTTCGGGCTCACCTCCAAGATGCCAATCTCGAGCGGAGGAGACGTCCGCAAGTAGGGCCGCACCATGATCCTACGTTCGGCCAGCGACCGGGGTTTGTGGTAGGCCAAAGCGTCTGTTTATGTCACGTTCCGCTCGTTGCCGCGCGCCAGACTGCGGGCTCCCACTACACTCACCGCGACCTTTCGATGCATTTTGCGGCATTAGCGCACGGCGTTCCCGACGGCTCACCCTACTGCGGCGATCTGCATACTTAGCCCATCCAATCGAAAGCAAAGGCTGCCTTGCATGAGTCGCCGCGTGACGACAGTCAGCCGCTGCCACACGTCGGGTGCTGAGCCATACGCCAGCTACGTCGTGCTCGCGTGTGGACGTGTCTGATGTACAGCTCATGCTCCTGCCGAAGCAGGACGAAGCGTCAGGGGAGGCGCCATAGTTGGAAGGTGGGGCCGTCGGCTGGCAGGGTCAGGGTGCCGTCAGCGGTCGGGCGTAGCGGTGGTGCGCCGCCGTACAGGTTGACCAGTGCCGGAGCAGCAGCGTCCGGCGGGGCCACCAAACCCGTCAACCGCACCGGAGCACCCGACGCACGCCGGGCCAACGCCAACACCGACCCCGTCGGCGACTCCCGCAGGTAGACCAGGGCGTCGTCATCGGCGTACACCCAACGCAGGCCGCCGTGCCGCAGCTCCGGCACCTCCCGACGCAGCGCCACCAACGCCCGATACACCCCGAACGTCGCGTCGTCCCACGAGTCTGGCCGATCCCACGGCATCGGCGTCCGTGAACCTTCCCCGTTGTCGCCCCGCAACCCCAGCTCATCCCCGGCGAACACCATCGGCGTCCCCGGCAGCGTGAACTGCAACCCGGCCGCCACCTCCTGCCGCGCCGCGTCCCCCACCACCGTCCGAATCCGGGCCGAATCATGCGAGCCGAGCAGCTGCCACGAATGCACCAACGACCGCCACGACACCAACGCCCCGAAGGCTCGCATCGTCGCCAACGCCGCCGGCCCCGACCGGGCCGGCACCCCACCCGGTACGCCGAGGAAGTCCGGCAACTCCAGCGTCGGTGACCGCAGCCAGCTCCACACCGGCCGGGTGAACCCGGCATAGTTCATCGTGCCGTGCCAACCGTCGGCGTCCAGGTCACGGGTGAAGTCGTGCGCGTGCTCGGCGACGATCAGCCCATCCGGCCGAGTGTCGGCGACCGCCCGGCGCAGCAACGCTGCCACCTCCAGGGTGAGCGCGTCGGCACCGCGCCGGCCGGTCATGTTCGCCACGTCGATCCGCCAACCGTCCAACCCGTACGGCGGCAGCAGCCACCGCCGCACCACCGACGCTGGCCCGTCGACGAAGCGTCGCCGCAGCTCAGCGCTGCCCCAGTTGAGTTTCGGCAGCGACTTCACGCCCAGCCACGACTCGTAGTCGCCGTCGTCGCCGAAGTAGTACAGCTCCCGCTCCGGCGACGTTACGTCCGACACGGCGGCGGTGAACCACGGGTGGGCGTCGCCGGTGTGGTTGCTGGTGATGTCGCCGAGCAGCCGCCACCCGCGAGCGTGCACCGCCGCCGACAGCCGCGCCAACGCCTCGTCCCCGCCGAGCAGCGGGTCGACGTGGTCGAACGCGGCGGCGTCGTACCGGTGATTGGACCGGGCCGGGAAGATCGGCGTCAGGTAGACGGTGTTGACGCCGAGCCGCTCCAGGTGGTCGAGCCGCTCCCGGATGCCGTCCAGGTCACCGCCGTAGAACTGGTACGGCGTCTCCGGCCCGCGCCCGACGACCGGGGTGTCCCAGTCGCACCGGATCGCCCACTCCGGCAGCTCCCGCCCGTCAGCGGCAGCCGACCGGGCGAACCGGTCCGGGAAGATCTGGTAGATCACCGCGTCGGCGGCCCAGGCCGGCGGCGCATCATGGGTGACGAGCCGGAAGTCGGTGGCGTCCGGCACGTCGTGGTCGACCTCGCCGACCCCGGTCAACCAGCGCCGCCCGCCGCCGCCACCAGCAGACCCGCCACCAGCAGACCCGCCGCCGGCCAGCAGGAAACGGTACGGCGTGACCGGGTTACGGGCCTGCACCTCGCCCCGCCACCACACGTCCCCGTTCGGGTCCTGCCAGTCGACCACCGCCTCGGTGAAGCGCGGCTCACCGTCGGCTGTGGAGCGTACCCACAGCTTGTCGACCGGCCGCGCACCCGCCGGCACCCGGACGAAGACCGACACCCGATCACCCAGGTTTACCCCGGCGGCGGCACCCGGCGCATACAACGATGATCCGTCGTGATGCGCCTCGAACAGCTGACCCACAAGCTAACCCTTCACAGACCCGGAGGTGAGACCGGAAACGATGTAACGGCTGAGCAGCTGGAACACCAGCACCGTCGGGACCGCCGTCAGCAGCGTGCCGGCGGCGAAGATCCCGAAGTTGTTGTTCCGCTCCCCCGCCACCAGGCCGTACATGCCGACCGCCAGCGTCTTCGCCTCCGGGTTGGTGAGGAAGACGTTGGCGATCAGGAACTCGTTGATCGTGTTGATGAACGCCAGCAGCCCGGTGACCGCCAAGATCGGCGCCACCAGCGGCAGCATGATCCGGAAGAACACCTGGGCGTGCGACGCCCCGTCCATGGTGGCCGACTCGTCCAACTCCCTCGGCAGGGTGTCGAAGAAGCCTTTCATCAGCCACGTGTTCACCCCGAGCGCGCCACCGAGGTAGAGCAGCATCAGCCCCCACGGGGTGTTGAAGCCGATGGTCGGCCACAGGTCGGTGATCGTCGAGAAGATCAGGAAGATCGCGACGATCGCCAGGAACTGCGGAAACATCTGGATCAGCAGCAGCGACAGCAGCCCGACCCGGCGGCCCCGGAACCGCATCCGGGAGAAGGCGTACGCCGCCAGCGACGACAGGAACACCGACGCGAACGACGCCAGCCCGGCGATCAGCAGCGAGTTGCCGAACCACCGGCCGAACGCCGTGTCGGCGAACAGCCGCCGGAAGTTGTTGCCCGACGCCCCGGTCGGAAACAGGTCGGTCGACGACAGGGTGCCCAGCGGGTTCACCGCCGCCGACAACACGAACACGATCGGGAACAGCGAGAACGCCACGGCCAGCAGCGCCACCAGGTGCCGCCAGCCGACCCGACCCAGCCAACGGGTGAACGTGCGCCGGTTCACGCGTACACCTCTTCCTGTTGCCGGGTGCGCCGGAAGCTGACCGCGGAGATCACCGCGACGAGCGTGAAGATGAAGATCGAGATCGCGGCGGCGAAGCCGTAGTCAGCGCCGGCCGCGCCGAACGCCAACCGGTACGTGTAGGTGATCAGCAGGTCCGTCGCGCCGACGCTCGGGTTGTCCGCCGGAAACGGCCCACCCTCGGTCGTCAGATAGATCGCGTTGAAGTTGTTGAAGTTGAACGCGAACGAGGCGATCAGCAGCGGCGTCAACGCCACCAGCAGCAGCGGCAGCGTCACCCGTCGGAACGCCTGCCACGGGTTCGCGCCGTCGATCGAGCTGGCCTCGGTCAGCTCCTTCGGGATGGCCTGCAACGCGCCGGTGGCGACCAGGAACATGTACGGGTACCCGAGCCACAGCTGTACGCCGATCACCGCCAGCCGGGCCGACCAGTCCTGCCCGAACCAGTCCACAGTCAACCCGAAGAACTGGTTGATCAGCCCGAAGTCGGTGTTGAACATGTCCCGCCAGACCAGCAGCATCGCGAACGACGGCATCGCGTACGGCAGGATCAGCAGCACGCGGTAGAGGTTGCGCCCGCGCACCCGGTCGGAGTGCAGGGCGATGGCGCAGAGCAGTCCAAGGGCGAAGGTGCCGCCGGTGGAGCCGATCGCGAAGGCGAAGTTCCAGACCAGGGTGCCGAGGAACGGCCCGGAGATGCTCCGGTCGGTCAGCACGCGGGTGAAGTTGTCCAGGCCGACGCCGACCCGCCAGCCCTGCAGCAGCCGGTCGCCGTCGGCGGAGACGAACGAGCCGGCGTCGTCGTCGGCCGTCCACACCGTGCCCGTCACGGTGTCGGTGACACAGTCACAATCGTTGTCGTACGCCCGGACGGCGACCCCTTCGTACGCCCGCGACAGCCCGATGGAGCGGATCGCCCCGTCGTCGGTCGGCACCGCCAGGTCGGTGATCTCCTGGCTGCGGGCGCTGGCCTGGCCGGCGTTGAGCAGCGTGTACCCGTCGGCCGACGTCACCTTGCCTGCGTCGGTGACGGTGACGTCGCCGGCCGGCAGCTCCCGCAATCCGGAACCGTCACCGGCATGGACGACCGCGTCGGCCGGGTCGACGACCAGCAGCACCAGGTCACCGGTGGCCGGGTCGCCGACCGTGGCGACGGTCATCGCGTACTCGATGGATCCTGGCACCTGGACCACCGACGTGGCCTGGATGGCCGCGATCGCCTCGGTTTTGCTGCCCCGGTGTCCGTCGCCGAAGTTGGTGAACGCGGTGGAGGCGGTGTAGAGCACCGGGAAGATCTGGAAGGCGATCAGGAACAGGGTGCCGGGGATCAGGTACTTCGCCGGCACGTGTCGCCGACCCAGGTAGAGGTAGCCGATGCCGGCGGTCGTGGCGACCAGGATGCCGAGCCCGACCCACGCCTCGGCGGCGATCAGCGGGAACGCCGCCCAGATCGCGATCGCCGCGACCAGGCCGAGCAGCAGCGCCTTGGCCAGCAGAGCGCCGGCTCCGGTGTCGCGCATTACTTGATCTGTTCGGCGATCGTCTGACCGGCGGCGGTCATCGTGCTCGCCACGTCGGCACCGCCGACGATCGCGGCCTCGGCCTTGCCGAACGGGTCCCAGATGGCGGCCATCTCGGGGATCGCCGGCAGCACCGCGCCGCCCTGCCCGGCCTGCTGGAACTTCGCCAGGTCCGGGTCGGCACCGGCGACCTGGTCGAGGGCGGCGGTCAGCGCCGGCGGGCGCGGCTCGGCCTCGTAGAGGGCGACGGCCAGGTCGGTCCCGGTGGTGTAGTTGGCGACGAACTCCTGCGCCAGCGCCTTGTTCTCACCCTTGGCGGCGACGTAGAAGGTTTGCACGCCGACGAACGGCTGCGCGGGCGCGCCACCGGCGAAGCCGGGGACCGGGCTGATGTCGTACGCGATGTTCGCGCCCTTGGCGTCGGTGATCGCCCACGGCCCGGAGACCAGGAAGGCGCATTTGCCGCTGGTGAAGGTGGCGATGGAGTTCTCCGGGGTGATGGACCGCTTCAGCGCGCCTGCGCCCTTCTCGCCCAGCGTGGCGATCTTCTCGAACGCGGCGATCGACTCGGGCGTGCCGACGCCGAGCTGCGCCGGGTCGTAGTCGCCTTCGGCGGTGGTGCCGAAGAGGCTGCCACCGGCCGAGGTGTAGAGCGGGTACAGGTGGTAGGCGTCGCCGTTCTGCCCGACCTGCAGGCAGAGGATCTCCGAGACCTTGCCGTCGGCTTTGAGCTGCTGGCCGGTGGCGATGAGCTCCTCGATGGTGGCGGGGGCGTCGGGGGCGAACGCGGTGTTGCGGATCAGGGCGAGGTTCTCCATGGCGTACGGGACGCCGTAGAGCTGGCCGTTGAAGGTGACGGCCTGGATGGCGACGTCGGCGAAGCCGGCGGTCTGGTCGGCGGTGAGCTGGACCGGCTCGATGGCACCGTTCTGCACCAGGTTGCCGATCCAGTCGTGCGCGCCGACCATCACGTCCGGGCCGCTGCCCTGCTGCGACGCGGTGACGAAGGTGGTCTGCTGGTCCTTGGAGATGGCCTGGACCTCGACGGTGACGCCGTTGTCGGCGCCGAACTTCTCGGCGAACGGGGCGAGGGCGGCGCTGCGCTTGTCGTCGGCCCAGATCACCAGGGTGCCGCCGGTGGCGGCGGCGTCGGGGCTGTCGGTGCTGGCGGGTTCGCCGTCGCTGCTGCCGCAGCCGGCGGCGGCCAGCGCGAGCACGGCGGCCAGCCCGGCGGCCACCGTCGTGGTACGGACGCGCATCGGGACTCCTGTCCTGGAAGTTATTGCAGTACGGTGCCGTGTTTCAGCACGCAGCCTGTCTTGTGTTGCCGGGACGTTAGCAAGACGTTGCAAGCAATGGAAGGGCTTGCAGGCGCAACCGCAAGAACTTGCCGGTGCGCTACCGTGAACGCCATGCGCGCACGACTGTCCGACATCGCCCGCCAGGCCGAGGTCAGCGAGGCCACGGTGTCCCGGGTGCTCAACGACCGCCCCGGGGTGGCCACCGAGACCCGCCAGGCGGTGCTGACCGCGCTCGACGTCCTCGGCTACGAACGCCCGGCCCGGCTGCGCAAACGCAGCGCCGGCCTGGTCGGCCTGGTCGTGCCGGAGCTGGACAACCCGATCTTCCCGGCGTTCGCGCAGACCATCGAGTCGGCGCTGGCCCAGTCCGGCTACACCCCGGTGCTCTGCACCCAGACCCCCGGCGGGGTCACCGAGGACGAGTACGTGGAGATGCTGTTGGACCGCCAGGTCGCCGGCATCGTCTTCGTCTCCGGCCTGCACGCCGACACCACCGCCGACCACGACCGCTACCGCAAGCTGATCGTCCGGCCGCTGCCGATCGTGCTGATCAACGGGTACGCCGACGGCATCGAAGCCCCGTTCGTCTCCTGCGACGACCGGGAGGCCGGCGAGCTGGCCGTGGAGCATCTCGTCGCCCTCGGCCACCGGCGGATCGGGCTGATCACCGGGCCGGACCGGTTCCTGCCGGTGCAGCGCAAGCTTGCCGGCTTCCGCGCGGCGATGCAGCGGCTGGTCGGCGCCAGCGACGCCGAGATCGACGAGCTGACCGCCCTGTCACTGTTCGGTGTGGAGGGTGGAAAGGCGGCGGCGAACCGGTTGCTGGACAAGGGGGTCACCGGGATCACCTGCGGCTCCGACCTGATGGCGCTCGGCGCGATCCGGGCCGCCCGGCAGCGCGGCCTGTCGGTGCCCGGCGATGTGTCGGTGGTCGGCTACGACGACTCGCCGCTGATGGCGTTCACCGATCCGCCGCTGACCACGCTGCGCCAGCCGGTGATCGCGATGGCGGTGGCGGCGGTCCGGGCCCTGGTCGACGAGATCAACGGGCACGCCGCCCCGAACTCGGAGTACGTGTTCCGCCCCGAGCTGGTGGCCCGTGGCTCCACCGGGATCGCTCCACAGGTCACCCACCTCGCCGCCGCCGCTGCCACCACCGGCTGATTGCCTTGCGCAAGGCTTGCTTGACGCTTGCAGCAACTGCCGGGCATCCTCGATAGGGAGCCCAGCACCCGCAGCGCGCTGACTCAACGGCGAGGCCAGCATCGCACCGACAGGACGGGGAACCCGTGACGATCGATCCTGCCCAGGCCCACCCGCGCACCGCCCGGGACGACTGGTGGCGCACCGCCGCCGTCTACCAGGTGTACGTGCGCAGCTTCGCCGACTCCGACGGCGACGGCATCGGCGACCTGCAGGGCATCCGCAGCCGCCTGCCGTACCTGCGAGACCTTGGCGTCGACGCGCTCTGGCTGACCCCGTTCTACCGCTCCCCGATGATCGACGGCGGCTACGACGTCGCCGACTACCGCGAGGTCGACCCGATGTTCGGCGACCTCACCGACTTCGACGAGATGATCGCCGACGCGCACGCGCTCGGCCTGCGGATCATCGTCGACATCGTGCCGAACCACACCTCCGACGTACACCCGTGGTTTGTCGCGGCGCTCGCCGCCGCGCCCGGGTCGGCGGAGCGTGACCGGTACATGTTCCGCGACGGCCGCGGCGACAATGGCGACGAGCCGCCCAACGACTGGGAGTCGATCTTCGGCGGGCCGGCCTGGACCCGGCTGCCCGACGGCCAGTGGTACCTGCACCTGTTCGACCCGGCGCAGCCCGACCTCAACTGGCGCCACCCCGAGGTCCGGGCCGAGTTCGAGCAGATCCTGCGCTTCTGGCTGGACCGGGGCGTCGACGGGTTCCGGATCGACGTCGCCCACGGGATGATCAAGGCCGACGGGCTGCCGGACATCGGCTGGACCTCGGCCACCACCGGCCGCCGGCAGATCGAACTGCTCGGCAAGGGCCGGCTGCCCTACTTCGACCAGGACGAGGTGCACGACATCTACCGCACCTGGCGGCCGATCCTGGACAGCTACCCCGGCGGGCGGATGGCGATCGCCGAAGCGTGGGCGGAGACCCCGCAGCGGCTGGCCCGCTACATCGGCCCGGACGAGCTGCACCAGGCGTTCAACTTCGACTTCCTCGACGCCACCTGGTCGGCCGACTCGTTCCACAAGGTGATCGACACCGCGCTCGCCGAAGCGACGATCGTCGGCGCGCCGACCACCTGGGTGCTGTCCAACCACGACAAGCAGCGGCACGTCACCCGGTACGGCGACGGCGAGGTCGGGCTGCGGCGGGCCCGCGCCGCCGCGCTGCTGATGTTCGCCCTGCCCGGCAGCACCTACCTCTACCAGGGTGAGGAGCTGGGCCTGCCGGAGGTCCTCGACCTGCCCGACCACCTGCGGCAGGACCCGGCGTTCGGCCGTACCGGGGCCAGCCGCGACGGCTGCCGGGTGCCGCTGCCGTGGCGCGGCGACACCCCGCCGTACGGCTTCGGGCCGGCCGGCTCGGTCGAATCCTGGCTGCCGGCCCCGGCCGACTGGGCGCCGCTGACCGCACAGGCCCAGGCCGGCGACCCGGACTCGACGCTGCAGCTGTACCGACAGGCCCTGGCCGTCCGGGCCGAGCATCCGGCGCTGCGCGACGCCCCGGCCGGCGACGGCACCGGGCTGACCTGGGTGGAGGCCGGGCCGGGCGTGTTGGCGTTCCGCCGTACCGGCGAGGCGACGCTGGTCTGCGTGGTCAACCTCAGTGGTGCGCCGGTGGCGGTCGACGGGTACGGCGTACCGCTGATCACCAGCGCGCCGCTGGACGGACCGCCCGGTCGCCGACTGCTGCCGGTCGACGCCGCCGCCTGGTTCCAGCCGGCCTGACACCCGTTTCGCCCCGGCCGGCTGGCAGGGTGCGGCCAGGTTTACGACAGCCTGCCGCCGGGTATGGCTCGGGCAGGAAACACCGGTCGTTCGTCGAGCCGGAAGCGCCGCCGGGCGGCTGGGCAAGGACCCCTTGTGGTGGGGGGCGAAGGTGGTGACGGTGCCCCGGGACCAGAAATGGTCCCGGGGCACCACCACTGACGGTCAGCTTTTGGCGGTCAGCATGTTGGCGATGCGGACCATGCCGGCGCGTACCTCGTCCGGTGACGGCGGCGGCGACGGCTCGACATGCCGCTCCTGCGGTTCGGCGTCGTTGCCGCCGACCAGGTCCTCGAAGTCGTCGTACTCGGCGACGTCCTCGTCGGCGGAGGCCTGGGCGGCGGCCAGTTCGCCGCGGATCTCTTCGACGGTGACCAGGGTCAGCAGCGGCTCGACCACCGCCATCAACTCCTCGTCGGCGACCACCGTCTCGGCCAGGGCCAGCGCGTGCGCCCGTTCGTACGGCCCGCACACCACCGGTTCCCACTCGCCGTCCTGGTCGCCGAGCGGCCCGAAGGTGATGATCCATGGCATCGTGTGCGCCGGCGAGTCGTCCGGCAGCTCAAGCGTGACTAGTGCCCCCACCTGACCGATCATCGTCGTACGCCGGAGACCGTCGACGGCTTTTGCGGCTTTTACTGCTTTTGGCGGTGCCGATCCGGCCGTCCATGGCGTACGCCCCGCCGCCCGCCGGGCTGTCAGGTCGACCACCCGGCCGTGCCGGCTGGTTGCGGCCAGCGCCGCGCCGAACAGCAGCAGCTGGTTGAGCAGGTAGAGATAGATCAGCAGACCGACCGCGCCGGCCACCACGGTGTACGCGGGATTGCGCTCGAACCGGCCGACGTAGAACCGCCCGGCGGTGTTCAGCACGGTCAGCCCGAGCGCCACCACGAGAATCGGGGCGACCAGCCGCCGGGCGGACATCCGTAGCCGGGGCACCGCGACCAGCAGCGCCGAGGCGAGCACCAGGTTGATCACGAAGGCGAGCAGCACGCTCGCGACGGCCGCAGCGGCCGATCCTTCGCCGAGCAGCCAGCCGAGTAGCGACCGCAGCGCGTCGACCGCACCGACCGAGATGCCGATCAGCAGGAACGCCCCGACGAGTACGGCGAGGTCGACGATCTGCCGTACCCCGAAGTAGCCGGGCTGCTGGTCGAGCCGGTAGACGAACCGCTGCGAGGACCGGATCGCCTCCACCCAGCCGATGCCGGTCAACGCGAGCAGCACCAGGCCGACGACGCCGACCTGGCCACTGTTGCGCTGGATCTGGGCCAGGTCCAGAAACGGCAGGTTCTGCAGCAGGAAGTCGGCGACCGCCGCGCTGACCTCGGCGTTGGCCTCCACCAGGGCACCGAACACCCAGTACGCGACCAGACCGAGGGCGAAGACGGCGAAGAACCCGTAGTACGCGATCGCCGCAGCCAGCCGCCCGCCCAGCACCTGGTTGTAGCGTTCCACCGCCCGCCAGAGGTGATCCAGGCGCGGGTACCGCCGCCGGGACCGGTCCAGCGCCCGCTGGGTGCCGGACCAGGCCCGGCCGAAAACGTTCACCCCGTCATCCTGGTGCACCGGTCATCCCGGTGCACCCTTCATCCTGGTGCGCCGGGACGCCGCCGGGTGGTCAGCCGCCGAGTGGGAAATCCCGGCGCGGACGCCACCGCCCCTCACCGCTGTGCGAGAAGAGCGTGAACGAGTCGACCTCGAACTGCGCCTCGAAGCCGGCGAGGTCGTCGTACACCTTGTCCATCGCGTCGGTCGGCACGTCCTGGGCGACGGTCACGTGCGGGTGGTACGCGAACCGGCTCTCCCGGATGAGCTGGTCGGCGGTGCCGATCGCCGAGGCGAGCAGCTCACACTCGCTGATCCCGGCCGCCACCGCGACGAAGACCACCTCGGTGATCGGCCGGAACGTGCCGGTCCCGCGCAGGTGCAACGGGTACGGCGGATGCGCGGCGGCCACCGCCGCCAGGTGCGCCTCCACCTCGGCCAGCTGATCTTCGACGATGTCGGTCGGGCCGAGCAGGGTGATGTGCGCGGGCACGTACTCGGCGGCCGGGTCGCCGGCCTCGGCCCGGCGGCGGGTCAGCTCCTCGCCCCAGGGCTGCGGGATGTCGATGGCGACGCCGATCCGCACCTGACCGGGAGCTGGTCGCGCGCCGATGACGGACACTGTCAGACAGTCCCCGCGGGTGCCAGGAAGCCGACCCGGTCGTACACGGCGGCGAGCGTCGCGGCCGCCACCGCCTCGGCCTTCCCGGCGCCGATCGCCAGGATCTTGTCCAGCTGGGCCGGGTCGTCGAGGTAGCCGCGGGTGCGCTCCTGGATCGGCCGGACGAACTCCACCGCCACCTCCGCCAGGTCCTTCTTCAGGTCACCGTAGCCCTTGCCCTGGTACGCGGCGGTCAGCTCGTCGAGCGTCCGGCCGCTGAGCGCGGCGTAGATGGTGAGCAGGTTGCTGATACCGGGCTTGCTCTCCGGATCGTAGATGATCTCGCGGCCGGTGTCGGTGACCGCCGAGCGGATCTTCTTCGCCGATTTGGCCGGGTCGGCCAGCAGGTCGATGATGCCGGCCGGGGAGGACGACGACTTGGACATCTTGGCAGTCGGGTCCTGCAGGTCGAGGATCTTGGCGGTGTCCCGGACGATGTACGGGGCCGGCACGGTGAAGGTGGCGCCGAACCGGGTGTTGAACCGCTGGGCCAGGTCCCGGGTGAGCTCCAGGTGCTGCCGCTGGTCCTCGCCGACCGGGACCGCGTCGGCCTGGTAGAGCAGGATGTCGGCGGCCTGCAGCACCGGGTACGTGAACAGCCCCACGCTGGCCCGCTCGGCGCCCTGCTTGGCAGACTTGTCCTTGAACTGGGTCATCCGGCTCGCCTCGCCGAACCCGGTGATGCAGCCCATGACCCAGGCGAGCTGGGCGTGCTGCGGAACCTGGGACTGGACGAACAGGGTGCACCGGCCCGGGTCGAGGCCGGCGGCGAGCAGCTGGGCGGCGGCCACCCGGGTCCGCTGACGCAGCACCTGCGGGTCGTGCCCGGCGGTGATCGCGTGCAGGTCGACCACGCAGTAGAAGGTGTCGTGGGTGTCCTGCATCGCCACCCAGTTGCGCACCGCGCCGAGGTAGTTGCCGAGGTGAAACGAGTCGGCGGTGGGCTGGATGCCGGAGAGCACCCGGGGGCGGGAGGCGGGCTCGGACATGTCGACAATTCTGACAGCACCGGTGGATCGATGTCTCGCCGGTATCCGACCGGCGGCCGCCGGTCGGCAATGTTCGGCTCTGTTGGATTTACCCGTAGCCACTGTTGATTCCTGGCCGGATGTGGTGGAATCTTCACCGGACGACCGGCGGAGTGAAGGGACACCGATCGTGACACTCCCGGTAGCCGGCGGCGGCGCAGGCGACAGCGACGCGGGGCCGGTCACCCGCCGCGCTCACGACGGCTTCCAGCAGCGGTACGGCGTACCGCCAGCCGGTTCGTGGGCGGCACCTGGACGGGTCAACCTGATCGGCGAGCACACCGACTACAACGACGGCTTCGTGCTGCCGTTCGCCCTGCCGCACCGCACCGTCGTCGCGGCGAGCCTGGCAGAGGCAGCCGGAGAGGCCGGCCCGGCAGAGCCCGGCTGGACCGTCTGGTCGGAGCAGTCCGGCGAGGAGATCGCGTTCAGCGCCGCCGACGCGGACCGGCCCGGCGCGGTCGACGGCTGGGGCGGCTACGTCGCCGGCGTGGTGTGGGCGCTGCGCGAGGCCGGGTACCCCGTACCGGCCGTCCGGATGGCGATCGCGTCCGACGTACCGCTCGGCGCCGGTCTGTCGTCGTCGGCCGCGCTGGAGGCCGCGGTGCTGACCGCCCTGGCCGACCTCGGCGGCATCGGCACCGACCAGCTGCCGGTGGCCCGGCGGCCGGCGCTGGCCCAGCGGGCGGAGAACGGCTACGCCGGGGTGCCCTGCGGGATCATGGACCAGTCGGCGTCGATCCGTTGCCGGGCCGGGCATGCGCTGTTCCTGGACTGCCGGTCACTCGACGTCGACCACGTCCCGTTCGACCTGGCCGCCGCCGGGCTGGCCGTCCTGGTGGTCGACACCCGGGCCCCGCACCGGCACGTCTCCGGCGAGTACGCCGCCCGGCGGGCCGCCTGCGAACGGGCGGCCGGGCTGCTCGGCGTGCCGGCGCTGCGCGACGTGCCGGTCGATGGTCTGCCAGCCGCCCTGGACCGGCTGCCGGACGACCCGATACGACGCCGGGTCCGGCACGTGGTCACCGAGAACCACCGGGTCCGGGAAACGGTCACGCTGCTGCGGGCCGGCCGGATCCGCGAGATCGGTCCACTGCTGACCGCCTCGCACGCGTCGATGCGTGACGACTTCGAGATCACCGTGCCGGAGGTGGACGTCGCGGTGACCGCGGCGTTGGCCGGCGGCGCGTACGGTGCCCGGATGACCGGCGGCGGCTTCGGCGGCTGCGTGTTGGCGCTGGTCGATGCGGATGCCGCCGACCGGGTGGCGGCCACAGTGGGCGCGGCGTACGCCGAGCACGGCTTCCCGCCACCGACGTTCTTCACCGCCCTGCCCTGCGCGGGAGCCAAACGGATCCACTAACCTCGCCGCGACACATTAGACCAGTGGCGGCGGAGGTGCCCGTGGTGCAGGAGATGACCGACCGGCCGGCGGAGGACACCCCGTTCCTGGTCCGGATCGACGGACGCCGGTTCCTGATCTGGGCCGGCGGGCTGGCCGCCGTCTGCTGGTTGCTGGCCGGTGGGCTGCTCGGCGGGGTGGCGTACCTGGCCGCGAGGGAGGCGGCGGCCGGCCGCACGGCGACAATGGCGTTGGCCGGTCTGCCGGTGCTGCTGCTCGGCGGGTTGCTGGCCGCGACGGTTGTCATGTGGCACGGCCGGTTCACCGGCCGGGGCCCGGTGCTGGCCGCCGACCGGACCGGGGTCTGGGTGGCGAACGGAAGTTTCCGCGCCAACCCGGTCTGGCTGCCGTGGGACGCGGTGTCGGCGGTGCAGGTCCGCCGGACCGGGATCGAGGACTTGATCTTCATCGACGCGCAGACGCCGCACCCGGCGGTGCCGCCGGGTGCCCGGCTGATGGTGCCGACCATGCTGCTGGACTGCGGCAGCACCCAGATCGTCGCGGCGCTCGGTGCGCTGGCCGCCGGCCGGGCCCCGGTCTACGGACGCTGGTGAAACTCAGCCACCGGGTCGGGCCCGCCGGTGACAGCGGACCCGACCCGTCGACCCTGGGTCAGCCGGCTTCGATGATCATGCCAGCGGCGGCGGTCCGGTTCGTCGACTCGTCGATCAGGATGAAACCGCCGGTGGTCCGGTTACGCCGGTACTCGTCGGTGAGCAGCGGGACCGTGGTCCGGAAGGTGACCCGACCGATGTCGTTGAGGCCGAGCTGGCTGGCCGCCTCGTCGCGGTGCAACGTGTTGACGTCCAGCCGGTACTGCACGCCACGGACCACGGCGCGGGCGCTGCGGGTGGTGTGCTTGATGGCGTACTTGCCGCCCAACTGCAGCGGCCGCGTCTCGTCCATCCAGCAGATCATCGCCTCGACGTCCTGAGCCGGGGTGGGCGCGTTGTGCGGCCGGCAGATCAGGTCGCCCCGGGAGATGTCCAGCTCGTCGGTGAGCCGTACGGTCACCGACATCGGCGGGAACGCCTCGTCGACCGGGCCGTCGGCGGTCTCGATGCTGGCGATCGTGCTGGTCAGCCCGGACGGCAGCACCATCACCTCGTCGCCGGGCTTGAGCACCCCGGAGGCGACCTGGCCGGCGTAGCCACGGTAGTCGGTGACGGTGGTCGACTGCGGCCGGATCACGTACTGCACCGGGAACCGTACGTCGACCAGGTTGCGGTCGGAGGCGATGTGCACGTGCTCCAGGTGGTGCAGCAGCGACGGTCCTTCGTACCAGGGGCTGCGCTCGGACCGGGTGGCGATGTTGTCACCGTTCAACGCCGAGATCGGGATGACCGACAGATCGGGCACCTCCAGCTTGGCGGCGAACGTGGTGAACTCGTCGGCGATCGCCTCGAAAATCGACTGGTCCCAGTCGACCAGGTCCATCTTGTTGACGCAGAGCACCAGGTGCGGCACCCGCAGCAGCGAGCAGAGGAAGGCATGCCGGCGGGACTGCTCGACCAGACCCTTGCGGGCGTCGACCAGGATCAGCGCCAGGTCGGCAGTGGAGGCACCGGTGACCATGTTGCGGGTGTACTGAGTGTGCCCGGGGGTGTCGGCGATGATGAACTTTCGCCGCGGGGTGGCGAAGTAGCGGTACGCCACGTCGATGGTGATGCCCTGCTCCCGCTCGGCGCGCAGGCCGTCGGTGAGCAGCGCCAGGTTGGTGTACTCGTCGCCCCGGGCCGCACTGACCGCCTCGACCGCTTCCAGCTGGTCGGTGAAGAGCGACTTGGTGTCGTAGAGCAGCCGACCGATGAGGGTCGACTTGCCGTCGTCGACGCTGCCGGCGGTGGCGAACCGCAGCAGGTCCATGGTCCGGGTGGTGGGGGCGTCAGCCGTCACCGTCATCAGAAGTAGCCCTCCCGCTTGCGGTCTTCCATGGCGGCCTCACTGACCCGGTCGTCGCCCCGGGTGGCCCCGCGTTCGGTGATCCGGGTCGCGGCGACCTCGTCGATCACCTTCTCGACGGTGTCCGCCGGGGAGCGGACCGCCGCTGTGCAGGAGGCGTCGCCGACGGTACGGTACCGAACCTTCTCGACGAACGGCGTCTCGCCGGAGCGGGGCTGGATGAACTCGTTGACCGCGTACAGCATGCCGTCGCGCTCGATCACCTCGCGCTCGTGGGCGAAGTAGATCGGTGGCAGCTCGATCCGCTCCCGCGCGATGTAGTGCCAGACGTCCAGCTCGGTCCAGTTGGACAGCGGGAAGACCCGGATCGACTCGCTTGGGTGGTGCCGGCCGTTGTACAGCGACCACAGCTCGGGGCGCTGGTTCTTCGGGTCCCACTGGCCGAACTCGTCGCGGAACGAGAAGACCCGCTCCTTGGCCCGGGCCTTCTCCTCGTCCCGGCGGGCCCCGCCGAACAGGGCGTCGAACCGGTACTTTTCGACCGCGGCCAGCAGCACCGGGGTCTGGATGCGGTTGCGCATCCCGTCCGGCGACTCGCGGACCAGCCCCGATTCCAGGGCTTCCGGCACGCTGGCGACGACCAGCTGCAGGCCGAGCTCGTCGACCCGGCGGTCCCGGTAGTCGAGCACCTCTTGGAAGTTGTGCCCAGTGTCGACGTGCATCACCGGGAACGGGATCCGGGCCGGGGCGAACGCCTTCTGCGCCAGTCGCAGCATGACGATCGAGTCCTTGCCGCCGGAGAAGAGCAGCACCGGCCGCTCCAGCTCGGCGACGACCTCGCGCATGACGAAGATGCTCTCCGCCTCCAGCGCGTCGAGGTGGGAGACGCGGTACGCGGTCGCGTTGGTCATCACACCCACCCCTGGTTGTGGGTCATCCGAAGCTTGGTCATCCGAATACCAGACCTTTCCGGTTGGCAAGCTGGAGATAGAGGGTCAGGATACCTGCAGATGCTGTCGCAACGCTGCGAGCAGTTTGCTGGCAAGATCCCGTCGGCAGACCACCAAATCTGGCAGCCGCGGGTTGGCCTCGTTGTATTGCAGCGCAGATCCGTCGATCCGGGAAGCGTGCAGACCGGTGGCGGTCGCCACGGCGACCGGCGCGGCCGAGTCCCACTCGTACTGGCCGCCGGCGTGCACGTAGGCGTCGGCGTCGCCGGCGATCACCGCGGCGATCTTGGCACCGGCTGAGCCCATCGGCACCAGCTCGGCACCGAGCTGCTCGGCGAGGGCGGTGACGAAGGCCGGTGGCCGGCTGCGGCTGGCGGCCAGCCGGATCGCGCCGCCGGCCGACGCCGCCGCCGGCATCGGCGGGTACGGCGGCGGGTGCTCGGTGCTGATCGTGCGGTGCTGGGCGGGCAGTCCCACCGCGCCGGCGACCAGCCGGTGCGGGGTGGAGCCGCTGCGGGACCAGAGCGCCACGTGCACCGCCCAGTCGGCGCGGCCCTCCTCGGAGAACTCCCGGGTGCCGTCGAGCGGGTCGATGATCCACACCCGGTCGGCGGTGAGCCGGGACGGCCCGGCGTCCGTCGAGATCTCGGCGTCCGGGTCCGGCAGCGCCTGGCGGGCGCCGTCGTCCTCCTCCGACAGCACCGCGTCCGCCGGCCGCCAGCGGGCCAGCTCGGTACGGAGCAGGTCGTGGGAGACCTTGTCACCGGCTGCCTTGAGCGCGGTCGGGTCGGCGTACCCCAGCTCCTCACGGACCTGGAGCAGCGACTCGCCGGCGCGCCCGGCGAGCCATCGGGCGAATGCGGCATCGGTTACCGGCGGCGTGCTCATCTGGCTCCTCTCGTACCTGCCCGGCGGACGCCGGGCCGTCCACCGGAATCCACGGGCGGTGTGCTGCCCGGTTCACGATCCAGCTGTCCCAGATGTAACGCCACAGCCGCCGCTCAGCTGCTGTGGTACGTGTTCTGGGCCCACTCGAGCCCCCGGACGACCACCGCTTCCACCAGGTCAGCGGCCCGATCGACGAGAAAGTCGAGTTCCTTGCGTTCAGTTGTCGAGAAATCTGACAAAACATAATCTGCTGGATCCTGTCGACCGGGCGGACGCCCGATCCCGAACCTGACCCGCAGGTACTCCTTGCTGCCGAGCGACCGGGACATGGAGCGCAGCCCGTTGTGGCCGCCCTCTCCACCGCCCTGCTTCACCCGCAGTCGACCGTAGTCGATATCCAGCTCGTCGTGCACTGTGACGATCTGCTCGACCGGCACCTTGTAGAACTTCGCCAACGCGGCCACCGGGCCGCCGGAGAGGTTCATGTACGTCAGCGGCTTCGCCAGCACCAGCTTCGGGCCGCCCAGGCCGAGTCGCCCCTCGCCGGACTCGGCCGCCGCCCTACGGTGCCGGCTCAACCGGACACCCAGCCGACCGGCGAGCAGGTCCGCGACCATGAACCCGACGTTGTGCCGGTTGCGGGCGTACTCCCGGCCCGGGTTACCCAGCCCCACGACCAGCCACGGCGCCGTCTCCACCACACCTCCTGAAACGGATCAAGGCGTCACGCCGCGGCAGGGCCGGCAGCGGGACGCCCGGATCGTCGAACGGCAGGTCAGACCGGCTGCTCCGCGGCGCCCTCGGCGACGGGCTCCTCGGCCGTCTCCTCGCCGGTCTGGGCGGCGGTCGGTGCGGCGGAGATCACCACGAGCACGGTCGTCGGGTCGACGGCCAGCTCGACCCCGCCCGGCAGCTGAACGTCGCCAGCGGTGACGTGCGAACCGGGCTCCAAGCCCTCGATCGAGACCTCCAGCGACTCCGGCACCCGGGTCGCCTCGGCGCTGACCGACAGCGTGTCGTGCTCGTGCATCACCAGGGTGCCCTTGGCCGGCTCGCCGGCCAGTTGCACCGGGATGTCCACGGTGACCTTCTCACCACGGCGGACCAGCAGCAGGTCGACGTGCTCGAAGGTGTCCTTGACCGGGTCACGCTGGATCGCCTTGGTCAACGCCAGCGCCTGGGTGCCGTCGGTGATGTCGATGGCGAACAGCTGGTTGGCGCCACCGTGCCGGATCGCGGCGGCGAACTCACGGGCGGGCAGCGCGATGTGCTTGGGCTTCTCGCCGTGGCCGTACAGCACGGCGGGCACCTTGCCGGCCCGGCGGGTACGGCGGGCACCACCCTTACCGAACTCGGTGCGGGGCTCGGCGCTGATCTTTACCTCGGACACGGGAGTACTCCTGGAGTTTCGGCAGTGCGTGCGGGGGAACCTGATCCGGCTCCGGAGAGACGGACGCGATGTCGGCGGTGCCGGGCGAAGGGGCACGCTGGGCGCTCGTCCAACTGGGCAGTGCCCGGAGCACCGCGTCGATCACGGTGCTCCGGGCGGCAGCGCTTCGTCAGCAGCGGCCCGCAGGGCACCCTCGCCGTGGCAACCGCACCAGTCTACCCGAGGCTGGTGAACAGATTCAGGCAGTACCCCTGTCCCTGTGCGGGCGGCCCAGCCCGCGGGCGCGGGCCATGAATCAGCTCAGCCCGCCGAACAGCGTCGTCACCGAGCCGTCGTCGAAGACCTCGCGGATCGCCCGGGCCAACAGCGGCGCGATGGACAGTACGGTGAGTTTGTCCAACTGCTTCTCCGCGGGCAACGGCAGGGTGTTGGTCACCACCACCTCGCTGATCCGGCTGTTCTTCAACCGCTCGGTCGCCGGGTCGGACAGCAACGCGTGGGTGGCCGCCACCGCGATGTCCGACGCACCCGCGTCGTAGAGGATCTCCGCCGCCTTGGTGATCGTCCCACCGGTGTCGATCATGTCGTCGACGATCAGGCAGACCCGGCCCTCGACGTCGCCGACCACCCGGTTCGCCACCACCTGGTTCGGCTTGAGCGGGTCCCGGGTCTTGTGAATGAAGGCCAGCGGGCAGCCGCCGAGCCGGTCGGTCCAGCGCTCGGCCACCCGGACCCGGCCGGAGTCCGGCGCGACCACGGTCATCGGCCGCCCGGCGAACCGGCTCTCGACGTAGCCGGCCAGGATGTCCATCGCGAAGAGGTGGTCGACCGGGCCGTCGAAGAAGCCCTGGATCTGCGCGGTGTGTAGATCGACGGTGAGGATCCGGTCCGCGCCGGCGGTGCGCAGCAGGTCGGCGATCAGCCGGGCGGAGATCGGCTCCCGGCCGCGGTGCTTCTTGTCCTGACGCGAGTACGGGTAGAACGGCAGCACCACGGTGATCCGCTTGGCCGAGCCACGTTTCAGCGCGTCGATCATGATCAGGGTCTCCATCACCCAGCGGTTGACACCGTGGGTGACCGACTGGACGACGAACGCGTCCGAGCCGCGGACCGACTCCTTGTACCGGACGAAGATCTCGCCGTTGGAGAACTCGTACGAGTCGGCCGGGGTGGGTGCGATGCCGAGCACTTCACCGATCTCCTCGGCAAGCTCGGGGAAACCCCGGCCGGTGAAAAGCATCAGGCTCTTGCGGTTCTCGGCGACGATGCTGCCCATCGAGACGTCTGCTCCCGTCAGGGTGGTTGCGGACGCCGACCTGGCTGGGCCGTGCGCCGCTGGACTAGTCAGACGCA
This sequence comes from Micromonospora sp. LOL_014, assembly GCF_048060245.1. Taxonomy (NCBI): domain Bacteria; kingdom Bacillati; phylum Actinomycetota; class Actinomycetes; order Micromonosporales; family Micromonosporaceae; genus Micromonospora; species Micromonospora sp. LOL_014. The sequence goes on along the minus strand of NZ_JBHMIP010000011.1, from coordinate 38,947 downwards.
GTATCTCCCGGAACCGGGTCAGTGGCACCGTGATGGTGGGCCGCTTCACCGTTCCCAGCCCCGACCTGCCCGTTCCCGGCGTCGGCCGGCCCGTTCCCGGCACCGACCGTACCGGCCGTGGCGCGTTCGGCGGCCGTCGCGGCGGCGGTGCCCGGCCGGCGGGACCGCACCCAGCCGTCGACCGTGCGCTGCTGGGCCCGGGTGACGGCGAGCGCGCCGGGCGGCACGTCCCGGTTCACCACGCTGCCTGCTCCGACGTACGCACCGGCGCCGATCTCGACCGGGGCGATCAGGCTGCTGTCACAGCCGACGAAGGCGGACTCCCCCACTGTGGTGTGGCTCTTGTGCACCCCGTCGTAGTTGACGAAGATCGTCGCCGCACCAATGTTGGCCCGGGCGCCGATCGTGGCGTCCCCGACGTAACTCAGATGCGGCACCTTGGCGCCCGCGCCAATCTGCGACTTCTTCACCTCGACGAAGGTGCCGACCTTGGCCCGCTCGTCGAGCTGGGCGTCCGGGCGCAGATAGGCGTACGGCCCGACGCTCGCGCCGGCGCCGATCCGGGCCTGCACGGCGTGCGACCGCAGCACGGTCGCGCCCGCGCCGACGGCGGTGTCGATCAGCGTGACGTCCGGCCCGACGGTGGCCTCGGCACCGACCGTGCTGGTGCCGTACAGCTGGGTGTTCTGCTCGACGACGGCGTCGCGTTCCAGGTGCACTGTCACGTCGATCCAGGTGGTGGCCGGGTCGAGGATGCTCACCCCGGCGCGCATCCAGCCCTCGTTGACCCGGTCGGCGAGCAGCCGGCGCAGCCGGGCCAGCTCCACCCGGTCGTTGCAGCCCAGGGTCTCGGTCACGTCGGTGGCGATGTGCACGCCGACCGGTGCTCCGGCGGCGGCGAGCAGGCCGACGGCGTCGGTCAGGTACTCCTCGCCCTGGTCGTTGTCGGTGGTGAGCTTGCCGAGCGCGTCGCGCAGTCCGGCCGCGTCGAAGGCGTAGATCCCGGCGTTGATCTCGCGGATCCGGCGCTGCTCCGGGCTGGCGTCGCGCTCCTCGACGATGCGTTCCAGGCCGCCGGTTGGGTCGCGGACGATCCGGCCCAGCCCGGTTGGGTCGGCGACCTCGGCGGTCAGGACGGTGGCGGCCGCCCCGGCCGACTCGTGCGCCTCGATCAGCTCGGCCACCGTCTCCGGGCGCAGCAGCGGCACGTCGCCGTTGAGCACCACGACCGTGCCGGTGGCGTCGGGCGCGGCCGCCATCGCCAGCCGGACCGCGTGCCCGGTGCCGTGCTGCTCGGCCTGCAGCACCGGTACGGCCGCCGGGGCGATCTCCGACAGGTGGGCGGTGACCTGCTCGGCGCGGTGTCCGACGACGACCAGGGTGCGCTCGGCGGCGGCGGCCGTGGCGGCGGCGAGGACGTGCCCGACCAGGGTCCGGCCGAGCAGCGGGTGCAGCACCTTGGGTAGCGCCGATTTCATCCGCTTGCCTTCGCCGGCAGCGAGGACGACCACGGTACGGGACCGGGGCTGGATCACGAGAAATGCTCCCGTCAGGGCGGCGGCACGTTCTACTTGACCAGACGAGACATTCAGCGTCACGACAGCGAGGCTGAGTGCCACGGGAAGCTCGGCCGCTAGGACTCGAACCTAGAATATCGGGACCAAAACCCGAGGTGTTGCCAATTACACCACGGCCGATCGTGCTACGGAGACAGCCTAGCGTGCCGGGCGGAGTCCGGCGTACTCCCGTCGCCCGGCACGGGCGGGCCGGGTGGACACGCACGCCGACCCGGCTCCGGAACTCGACCGTAGAAAACTACGGCTCCGTAGGTTACGGTGACGTAGGCGTAAGTTCCCGTTCTTTCACCGCTGGCCGCCGCACCGGCTGGAACGCCCCGGCGCACCGCGGTCGAACCGTCACCGCTGCGAGGTGCCATGTCAACCGCCCTACTCGAGCCACCACAGACCAACCCCGGACCCGCCCCCAAGCCGCTGACCGTCGGCAAACAGTCGATCGGTGTGCTGATCGTCCTCGGTGCCTTCGTGACCGTCCCGTTCCTGGCGCTGATCGCCGCCGTACCGGTCGCCTGGGGCGGCTGGCTGGGCTGGACCGACGTCGCCATCGGGCTGGTCTTCTACGTGGTGGCCGGACTGGGCATCACCGTCGGGTTCCACCGGTACTTCACCCACGGCTCGTTCAAGGCGAAGCGGTGGCTGCGGATCACCCTGGCGCTCGCCGGCTCGCTGGCGATCGAGGGCAACGTGATCCAGTGGGTCGCCGACCACCGCCGCCACCACGCCTTCAGCGACATCGAAGGTGACCCGCACTCCCCCTGGCGGTTCGGCACCAGCGTCTGGGGGCTGACCAAGGGCCTGCTCTACGCCCACGTCGGCTGGTTGTTCCACCGGGACCTGACCAACCAGAAGCGGTTCACCCCCGACCTGCTCGCCGACAAGGACATCCGTCGCATCGACCAGTTCTTCCCGGCGCTGGTCGTGTTCACCATGCTCGCCCCGGCCGCGATCGGCGGCCTGGTCACCTGGTCCTGGCAGGGTGCGCTGACCGCGTTCTTCTGGGCCGGCCTGGTCCGGGTGGCGATGCTGCACCACATCACCTGGTCGATCAACTCGGTCTGCCACGTCTACGGGGAACGGCCGTTCGAGGTGCGGCAGGGCGACAAGGCGTCGAACTTCTGGCCGCTGGCCATCCTGTCCTTCGGCGAGAGCTGGCACAACCTGCACCACGCCGACCCTACCTGCGCACGGCACGGCGTACTGCGCGGGCAGATCGACATCTCCGCGCGGGTGATCTGGCTGCTGGAGAAGACCGGCGCGGTCTCCAACGTCCGCTGGCCGAAGCCCGATCGGATCGCGGCCAAGCTGGTCAAGCCGGCCGGCTGAGCCGGTCCGCGGCCGGTACGGTTACCCACCGGGTCGGTGCGGGCACCGACCCGGTGGCCCGGCACTGGCAGGATGAGCCAAGTGACGGACAACCCAACCACCAACGGTGACCCTTCACCGGGCGGCACACCGGCACCGCCACCACCACCGGCGGTGCCGGCCAAATCGAACTCCCGGGTCCGCATGTCGGCCGCGCAGCGGCGGGAACAGCTGATCACCATCGGGCGGCAGCTCTTCGCCGAACGGGGGTTCGACGCCACCTCCATCGAGGAGGTCGCCTCCCGGGCGAAGGTATCCAAGCCGGTGGTGTACGAACACTTCGGCGGCAAGGAAGGGCTGTACGCGGTCGTGGTGGACCGGGAGGTCCGCGCCCTGCTCGACCGGATCACCAACGCGCTGACCGCCGGGCACCCACGGGAGCTGCTGGAGCAGGCCGCGCTGGCGCTACTGGACTATATCGAGGCGGAGACGAACGGCTTCCGGGTGCTGGTGCGCGAATCGCCGCTGCTGTCGGCCGCCGGCAACTTCTCCAGCGTGATGAACGACGTGGCGCACCAGGTGGAGCACATCCTCGGTGCCGAGTTCAAGAGCCGGGGGTACGACCCGAAGCTCGCCGAGCTGTACTCCCAGGCGCTGGTCGGGATGGTCGCGCTGACCGGGCGCTGGTGGCTGGAGGTACGCAAGCCGCGCAAGGAGACGGTCGCCGCGCACCTGGTCAACCTGGCCTGGAACGGCCTGTCCCACCTGGAAGCGAAACCCACCCTGCTGACCCGACGCCGCAACCACTGACCGCCGGGTCAGGTCGGGTCTGGGTACGCTCACCGCCGGGCCCGCTCGGCCGGTCGGTGCGCGCCGCGCCGGTAGCGTTCCTCGTCGCCGGCCGCCTCGACCGGCCCCACCTTGTCGTACAGGCCGGTGGCCAGGAAGACCAGCCCGAAGATCAGCGACACGATCACCGTCGACATCGAGAAGTTCAGGAAGTTGGCGTCGGTCTGCAGCAGGGCCATCATCAGCAGGCCGGTGACCATGAAGACCACCGCGATGGTGAGGTTGGCAAGGTGCCCGGCCCGGCCGCCGATGATCGCCCCGATCAGGATCAGCCCGCCGTAGACGATCGAGGAGATTGAGAACGCGAGGTTGGTGCGCAGCCCGAGCACCCAGACGTCGTCCCGGGCAAAAAGCGGATCACCCCAGGTCGCCACCGTTCCGACGATGCCGAAGATCAGCACGTAGAGGCCGGTCAGCCCGGCGATCGTCCGGTAGACCGGCCGCAGCGGGTGATTGACCGGGATGTGCGCCATGGCTGCCGCTCCTGTCGCCGACCAGGGGCCCGCGTCGCGGCGACGCGGGCGTCTTTCCCCGGATTCTCCCGCCGGGAGTGGGCTGCGCGCAGCAGAACCGACCGGTAGGCGGCCGCAGGACCAGGTCAGAGCACCAGCCGGCCGTCCCGCCACGCCTGGGCCTCCTGCTCGGTGCCGGTCCGGCCGTACATGGCGGCCATCAGCAGCACCAGGCCGATGACCATCACGACCAGGCAGGTGCTCACCGTGAAGTTGAGGAAGTTGGCGTCGGTGCGCAGCACCGCCAACTCGGCCAGGCTCAACGCCATCAGACCGTACGCCAGCACCTTGTTGATCGCCGTGTCGATGTTGCGGCCGAGCCCCACGCCGGCCAGTACGGCCACGCCCAGCACCAGACACAGCCCGGAAAAGCCGAGGTTGGCGCCCTGACCGAGCACCCGGCTGTCGTTCTGCGCGAAGAGGGCGTCACCGCTGGTGACGATGATCCCGACGACACCGAAGATCACCAGGTAGAGGCCGGTCAGCGCAGCGACCGCCCGGTAGATCGGCCGGGCGGGGTGGTTGACGGGGGTGTGCATGGGGTCTGCTCCAACGCCGACGGGGGGTGGTCGCCGACGATTGTCGCTCATCGCCCGCGACCAGCGGGGGGTGGCCCCGGCCACCTGCCGTCTAACTCACCTGCTCGGCCAGGGCAAGCCACTGCTCCTCGGTGCGGCTGCGCTGCGCCTGTACCTCACGTAGTCGGGCATCCAGCTCGGCGAGCCGGTTGAAGTCGGTGGCATGCCGGGCCAGCTCTTCGTGCAGCGCTGCCTCTTGCTGCTCCAGCTTGCCGACCTGGCGCTCCAGCCGGGCCAGCTCCTTGCGGGCCGCCCGCAGGTCACCGGCGGACAGCCCGCCACCGGCGGCGTCACCCACCGACCGATCGCCGGCCCCCGCCGGGCCGGCCGTACCCGAACCGGCCGGCCGAGCCGCCCCGGAGCCGGCACCGGCGGCCCGCGCCGCCCCGGCACCGGCGGCGCCGCCGGCTCGGGCCAGGTACTCGTCGACTCCGCCCGGCAGGTGCACCAGCCGGCCGTCGCCGAACATGCCGTACGCCTCGTCGGTGACCCGCTCGATCAGGTACCGGTCGTGGCTGGCCACGATCAGCGTGCCCGGCCACGAGTCGAGCAGGTCCTCAAGCGCCGCCAGGGTGTCGGTGTCCAGGTCGTTGGTGGGCTCGTCGAGCAGCAGCACGTTCGGCTCGGCGGCCAGCAGTCGCAGCAGCTGCAGCCGGCGACGCTCGCCACCGGACAGATCTCCGACCGGGGTCCACAGCCGTCGGTCGGTGAAGCCGAACATCTCCGCGAACTGGGTGGCGGCCAACTCCCGGTCGCCGAACACCACCCGGCGCGCGACCTCCTCCACCGCCTCCAGCACCCGCAGCTCGCTGGGCAGTTCGGCCAGCTCCTGGGACAGGAACGCCGGCCGGACCGTCGCCCCGGTGATCACCCGGCCCTGCTGCGGGGCGCGGACCCCGGCCAGCAGCCGCAGCAGTGTGGTCTTGCCGGCCCCGTTGGCGCCGACGATCGCGCACCGGTCCCCCGGACCGATCTGCCAGGTCAGCCCGTCGAGGATCAGCTTGTCCCCGGCGTACGCGGTGACCTCGTCCAGCTCGTAGACCTGCTTGCCGAGCCGGGCGGTGGCCAGCCGGTGCAGCGACACGGTGTCGCGCGGCGGCGGCACGTCGGCGATCAGCGCGTTCGCCGCCTCGATCCGGAAGCGCGGTTTGGAGGTACGGGCCGGCGGGCCACGGCGCAGCCAGGCGATCTCCTTACGCAGCAGGTTCTGCCGGCGGGCCTCGGTGGCCGCCGCGACCCGCTCCCGTTCGGCGCGGGCCAGCGTCCAGGCGGCGAACCCGCCCTCGTAGGCGCGGACTGTCTGGTCGGCGACCTCCCAGGTGTCGGTGCAGACCTCGTCGAGGAACCACCGGTCGTGGGTGACCACCACCAGCGCGCCCCGGCGACGCTGCACCAGGTACGCGGCGAGCCAGGCCACCCCGGCGACGTCCAGATGGTTGGTCGGTTCGTCCAGGATCAGCAGCTCGGCCGGACGGATCAGCAACGCGGCCAGGGCGATCCGGCGCCGCTCGCCGCCGGACATCGGCCCGACCGGCTGGTCCAGGCCGAGGTGCGGCATGCCGAGACCGTCCAGGACGGTACGCACCCCGGCGTCGCCGGCCCACTCGTGCTCGGCGCCGAACCCCTCGGCCAGCCACCCGGTGCCGAGCACCACGTCCCGTACGGTGGCGTCGCCAGCCAGCTCGAGCGTCTGGGGCAGCGCGGCGACCCGCAGGTCCCGGCGGTGGGTGACCCGCCCGGCGTCGGGTTCCTCGGCCTTGGTGAGCAGCCGCAGCAGGGTCGATTTACCGGCACCGTTGAGACCGACGACGCCGATCCGGTCGCTGTCGTCCAGGCCCAGCGAGACCTCGGTGAGCAACTGCCCGACTGCGCCGTAGCCCTTGGACACCCGGTCCAGATTGACGATGTTCACCATCAGACCAGCCTCGCCCCGGCGACGGCGCCGTGCGCGAGGTGTACGTCCCGGCAGACTCCGGCGTCGTCGAGCGCGGCCGCGACGGTGCCCGCACCGGCCGCGTCCGCCGCCAGAAAGACACAGGTCGGGCCGGACCCGGAGACCATGCCGGCCAGCGCCCCGGCGGCCACCCCGCTGTCCAGCACCTGCTTTATCGCCGGACGCATGGACAGCGCGGCCGGCTCGAGATCGTTGCCGAGCGCGCCGGCCAGCACCTGCGGATCCCGCTGGCGCAGCGCGGCCAGCAGCTCGTCGGCGGCGCCGACCGGCGGCGGCGCCGCACCGGCCGCCCGCAGCCGGTCCAGCTCGGCGTACACCTCGGGGGTGGACAGGCCGCCGTCGGCGACCGCGACGACCCAGTGCCAGGTGGTGGGTCGGGCCAGCACCGGGCTGATCGCCTCGCCCCTGCCGGTGCCCAGCGCGGTGCCGCCGTGCAGCAGGAACGGCACGTCCGAGCCGAGGCCGGCGGCCAGCCCGGCCAGGTCGTCACGGGACAGCCCGGTCCCCCACAGTTCGTCGCAGGCGACCAGCGCGGCGGCGGCGTCCGCGCTGCCGCCGGCCAGGCCGGCGGCGAGCGGGATCTGCTTGCGCAGGTGCAGTCGGGCGTGCGCGGGGACCCGGGCGTGCGCGGCCAGCGCCCGGGCGGCGCGCAGCACCAGGTTGGAGTCGTCCAGCGCCAGCTCGCCGGTGCCCTCACCGTCCATGGTCAGGATCAGGGTGTCGGCCCGCCGGGCGGTCAGCTCGTCGTAGAGCGCGATCGCGTGGTAGACGGTGCTCACCTCGTGGTAGCCGTCCGGCCGGAGCGGGCCGACGGCCAACCGCAGGTTGATCTTGGCTGGCACCCGTACCTTGACCGAGTTGCGCGCGCCGCGACGGAAACCGTCGTCCTCGTCGCCCGGCCGCCACGCCTCGGTCACCGGGAAATACCCCGGCTGAAGTGGGCCGCGCGGGTACCTCTCGTCACGATCACGGGCGCCAGCCTACTCGGCCACCGTTTCGGCCAGCGGCGCCGCCGCAGCGATCGCCGCGAACTGCGCCACGGTCAACGCCTCGCCCCGCGCACCCGGGTCGACCCCGGCCATGGCCAGCACCGCCGCCGCCCGGTCCGCCCCGCCGGCCCAGCCGGCCAGCGCCGCCCGCAGCGTCTTGCGGCGCTGCGCGAACGCGGCGTCCACCACGGCGAAGACCCGCCGCCGGAACCCGTCCACCGGCTGCCCCGCCGGCACCGACGGTGGCTCCCGGCTGGTGAACGCGACCAGCCCGGAGTCGACGTTGGGCACCGGCCAGAACACGCTCGGCGGGACCCGACCCGCGGTGCGGGCGGCGGCGTACCAGGCCAGCTTCACCGACGGTACGCCGTACGTGCGCGAGCCCGGACCGGCGACCAGCCGGTCGGCCACCTCCTTCTGCACCATCACCAGCCCCTGCCGCAGGCTGGGCAGCTCGGCGAGCAGGTGCAGCACCACCGGCACCGCCACGTTGTACGGCAGGTTGGCCACCAGCGCGGTCGGCTTGGGCCCGCCGAGGCCGGCGGCGGTGATCCGCAGCGCGTCGGCGGTGTGCACGGTCAGCCGGGCGAGGTCACCGCCGCAGCCGGCGACGGTCGGCGGCAGCGCGCCGGCCAGCACCGGATCGATCTCCACCGCGTGCAGGTGGCGTACCTGGTCGAGCAGGCCAAGGGTCAGCGAGCCGAGCCCGGGGCCGACCTCCAGCACCACCGCGTCCGGTGGCAGATCGGCGGCGGACACGATCCGCCGGACCGTGTTCGGGTCGTGCACGAAGTTCTGCCCGAGCCGTTTGGTGGGCGCTACCGCCAGCCGGCCGGCCAGCTCCCGGATCTGCGCCGGGCCGAGCAGCTCGGTCACCGGCTCACCACGGCCCGAACACCCGGTCACCGGTGGCCGAGATCGCGGCGCACAGCTCGGCCAGGTCGGTGCCGGTGACCTCGGCCAGCAGCCGGACGGTGTGCGGGATCAGGTAGGAGGCGTTCGGCCGGCCCCGGTGCGGCATCGGCGTCAGGTACGGTGCGTCGGTCTCCACCAGCATCTGCTCGACCGGCGTCACGGCGGCTGCGGCGCGCAGCCCGGCGGCGTTGCCGAAGGTGACCGTACCGGCGAAGCTGAGCACGAAGCCGCGCCGGACGCAGTCGGCGGCGAAATCCGCGTCGCCGGAGAAGCAATGCATCACCACGGTCTGCGGGGCGCCTTCGGAGTCGAGCACCCGCAGCACGTCGGCGTGCGCGTCCCGGTCGTGGATCACCAGCGGCTTGCCGTACCGCTTGGCGATCGCGATGTGCGCCCGGAAGCTGGCCTGCTGCGCGACGAGTCCGTCCGGCCCGGTCCGGAAGTGGTCCAGCCCGGTCTCGCCGACGCCGCGCACCCGGTCGGCGGCGGCCAGCGCCTCGATCTCGCGCAGCGCCTCATCCAGGTCGGTCAGTCGGGGTGCCTCGTTGGGATGCAGGGCGACCGTGGCGACCACCGCCGGCGATCGCGTGGCGAGGTCCGCGCCCCAGCGCGACGACTCCAGGTCGACACCGACCTGGACCAGCCGGTCGACGCCGACCGACGCGGCCCGGGCGATCAGGGTGGCCACCGGGTCACCGCTGTCCCGGCCGGGCACCGCCGGTTCGGCGACGGTCAGGTCCAGGTGGGTGTGGCTGTCGATCACCGGTACGGGCAGCGGGTCGGGTGGCGGCGGGAACTCCCCGGCCCGGCGGGCGGCCCGCTGCCGGCGGGTCTCGGCTGGCTGCGTCATCATCGGACAGCATCACACGTCCCGGTCCGGCCGGTTCACCGGCCCACCCGGGCGGCGTCGCCGATGCCCCGGCCGGCCGGCACGTCCGCTTCGAGGGGGCGGTCTACCCGGCTGAGGAGCTGCCAGCTGGGCGGACGTGCACCAGCTGAGCCAGACGCCGACGGCCGCCGATCACCCGGCGATCACCGTGGTCCGGCGCACGGTCCAGCGTGGCACCCGGATGAGGAAGGTTCTCTCCGGCCGGCAGGTGGCCGGATTCCGCCCACAGCGCACGCGGCAGGCCGGCCGCCGGCCCCTGGCTGACCACGAAGACGTTCTGCGGCCCGATCGGCATGATCAGGCCGAGGCCGAGCAGCAAGCCGGCCAGGTAGTCGGTCACCGGTCAGCCGGTGAGTCGGGCCAGCTCCTCGTCGACGATCGACTCGTCGAGCTTGCGGAACACCGGCTTCGGCGCGGCCAGCGGCCGACCGACCTCGACCGGAGTGGACTCCCACCGGGCACCGTCGCGGTAGTCGCCGGTGAGGATCGGGTAGGCCGGCCCGACGTCGAGGTCGTCAACCTCGACGATCCGGGGCATCGGCGCGTGTACGCCGGTGCCGCCGAGCAGCTCGTGGATCTTCTGCGCCGAGTGCGGCAGGAACGGGGTGAGCAGGGTGTTCGCGTCGGCGACCACCTGCAGGGCGACGTGCAGGACGGTGCCCATCCGGGGCTTGTCCGCCTCGCCCTTGAGCTTCCACGGGGCCTGGTCGGACAGGTACCGGTTGGCCTCGGCGACCACCCGCATCGCCGCACCGATGGCCTGCTTCTGCCGGTGCCGTTCGATCAGCGCGCCGACCGTGCCGAACGCGGCCCGGCTGGTCGCCAGCAGCGCTTCGTCGGCGGCGGTCAGCCCGGCCGGGTCGATCGGCGGGATGGCGCCGAAGTTCTTGGCGGCCATCGAGATCGACCGGTTGACCAGGTTGCCCCAGTCGTTGACCAGCTCGTCGTTGTTGCGGCGCCGGAACTCGGCCCAGGTGAAGTCGGTGTCCTGGCTCTCCGGACCGGCTACGGCGATGAAGTAGCGCAGCGCGTCGGCGTCGTAGCGGGCCAGGAAGTCCCGCACGTAGATGACCACCTGGCGGGAGGAGGAGAATTTGCGCCCCTCCATGGTCAGGAACTCGCTGGAAACCACCTCGGTGGGCAGGTTGAGCCGACCGAGCCGACCGGGCTCGCCGCCGTGGTCGCCCTCGCCGGAGTAGCCGAGCAGCAGCGACGGCCAGATCACCGAGTGGAAGACGATGTTGTCCTTGCCCATGAAGTAGTAGCCACGGGCGTCCTCGCCGTCGGTGTCCGCGATCCACCAGCGGCGCCAGGCGTCCGGGTCACCGGACCGCCGGGCCCACTCGATCGAGGCGGAGAGGTAGCCGATCACCGCGTCGAACCAGACGTAGATCCGCTTGTCGCCGCGCTCGCGCCAGCCGTCCAGCGGAATCGGCACGCCCCACTCCAGGTCCCGGGTGATCGCCCGGGGCTGCAGGTCGTCGAGCAGGTTGCGGGAGAACCGCAGCACGTTGGGCCGCCAGCCGTCGCGGGTGTCCAGCCACTTGCCGAGTGCCTGGGCGAACGCCGGCAGGTCGAGGAAAAAGTGCTCGGTCTCGACGAAGTTCGGCGTCTCCCCGTCGATCTTGGAGCGCGGTTCGATCAGCTGGACCGGGTCGAGCTGGTTGCCGCAGTTGTCGCACTGGTCGCCCCGGGCGGCGTCGTAGCCACAGATCGGGCAGGTGCCCTCGATGTAGCGGTCCGGCAGGGTGCGACCGGTCGATGGGGAGATCGCGCCGAGGGTGGTCTCCGCAACGATGTAGCCGTTGCGGTGCAACGTCTCGAACAGCTCCTGGACCACCCGGTAGTGGTTGCCGGTGGTGGTCCGGGTGAACAGGTCGTAGGACAGACCGAGCCCGTGCAGGTCCTCGACGATCACCCGGTTGTACCGGTCGGCCAGCTCGCGCGGCTTGAGCCCTTCGCTGTCGGCCTGCACCTGGATCGGCGTGCCGTGCTCGTCGGTGCCGGAGATCATGAGCACGTCGTGACCGGCCATCCGCATGTACCGGCTGAACACGTCGGAGGGCACCCCGAAACCGGAGACGTGGCCGATGTGGCGGGGCCCGTTGGCGTAGGGCCAGGCGACCGCCGCGAGAACGTGACTCATGCGACCAGCCTAGTTAGTGTCACCAGGCGTACGCGAACGGGTTGCCGAGCCGCCCGACGGAGCGCGACACGCCCGGAGGGGTTCGCCCCGGCTTCACGTACCGGGGTGTGGAATGGCGAGGTGACCGGGGAACCCAGCATGCCGGAGTCCGACGGGCCGACGACCGCCCGGCCCACCCGGGAGCCGGCGAGCGCTCCCGGGCAGCGTCGGCGGCGGCCGAGCCCCTGGGCGACTACCGGGCCGGAGGGCACCTGGTGGCACGGCGGCGAATCAGCCGCCGCCCAACCGGCCACGCCGGTGACCCCGGACGCCGACGAGCCGGCCGACACCGGCGCACCAGCCGACACGGACACACCAGCGGACACCGGCGGACCGGCCGACACCCGCGAACCGGGTGCCGGCGCAGCGACCCGGGACGGCAGACCGGTGCGGACCGTGACACCGGTAGCGGAGCGGCCGCTGGATCGCCCGGTCGCCCAGCAGCGGCGGACGCGGACCCGGCGGACCCGGCGGCCGGCGACCGGCATCGCCTGGATCGTGGTCGTCGCGGCGGCGGCGGCGTTCCTCGGCTGGGTCAGCGCCGAACCGCTGTGGCTGGCCGTCGGCCGGGGCGTCCCCGGCACCGCCACGGTCACCGACTGCACCGGCGACGGGTTGGGCCGACGGTGTCTCGGCGAGTTCGCCGCACAGACCGGCTTCACCGTCGACCAGGTACGGCTGTTCGGCGTACCGCCGGTGGACCAGGCCGTCGGCGCCGAGCTGACCGCCCGGATGTTGCACCGGGAACGGGACACCGCGTACGTCGTGGCCGATCTGGTCGTGCTGCACCTGCGGTGGTCGGTCGGCTGGGGGCTGACCGTGCTGCTCGGCGTACTGCTGATCTGGGGCAGCGGTGCCCGCCGGCTGGCCAGCGCGGCGGCCCGCCGGGGCGCCACGGTCGCCGCGTTGCTGGCACCGGTCCTGCTGGCCGCCGGGTTTCTGGCCGCCGCCTGGAGCGTCTGACATCGACCGACCGGGGCACGACGGCGACCACCCGAGGACACAAAGCATCGACGACCCGAAATATATTCTTCGGCGGGGAGGTCCCGCGACATCGGGCGGCGGCCTACGATCACGGGGTGATCTCGGCGGCAGACTCGGATGCGGCAAGCGGTGAACCAGCGGTGACGGTGACAGCGGACCGGCCGGTCCGTCCACCGGACGCCGGCCCGACGGGCCCCCACCCGGGCGGCGCCGGGGCATCGGGGCCGTCGGGGCCGACCGGCGGGGTCGGGCTGCCGGCCGTGGTCCGCCGCCGGCTGGCACCGCTGGACAACTGGCTGGAGCCGTGGTCCTGGCTGGCCACCGCCGTGGTGGTGACCATCGCCGGCGTACTGCGGCTGGTCAACCTGAGCCACCCGCCGGGCCTGATCTTCGACGAGCTCTACTACGCCAACGAGGCCAACGAGCTGCGCCAGTACGGCTTCGAGTGGGACGAGACCAACAACACCCCGGCGTACGTGGTGCATCCGCCGCTCGGCAAGTGGATCATCTCGCTCGGCGTCCGCTTGTTCGACTTCACCGAGTTCGGCTGGCGGATCTCGGCGGCAGTGGTCGGCATCCTGATGGTGCTGATCATCACCCGGACGGCTCGGCGGTTGTTCCGCTCCACGGTCCTCGGCTGCACGGCCGGGCTGCTGCTCGCCCTGGACGGCTTCCATCTGGTGCTGTCCCGGACCGCCCTGCTCGACATCTTCCTCGCGTTCTTCGTGCTCGCTGCCTTCGCCGCGCTGGTCGTCGACCGGGACTGGAGTCGGCGGCGGTGGCTGCGGGCGGTCGACGCCGGGCTCGACCCGACTCTGCCGGGCCGGGCCGGCCGACCGCCGTTCGCCGTACCGTGGTGGCGGCTGATCGCGGCCCTGCTGCTCGGCTGCGGTCTCGCCGTCAAGTGGAGCGCGCTGTGGTTCATCCCGGTGTTCGGCCTGCTGGTGATCTGGTGGGAGGCCGGTGCCCGCCGGTCCGCCGGGGTCCGCCGGCCGTGGCTGGACGCGGTGCTCGGCGAGATCGGCTGGCTGGTCCTCGGCGGGGTGCTGATCCTCGGCACCTACCTCGCCAGCTGGTCGGGCTGGCTGGCGACCGACGGCGGCTACCTGCGGCACTGGCGGGCGGACAACGGCATGTCCGAGGCGCCGGTCATCGGCGCCCTGCAGAACCTCTGGCACTACCACACCCAGGCGTACGGCTTCCACAGCACATTGGAGACGGAGCACCGCTACCAGTCGTGGCCGTGGCAGTGGCTGCTGCTGGGCCGCCCGGTCGCCTTCCACTGGACCGACCAGACCGCCTGCGGAGCACCCAGCTGCGCCGAGGAGGTACTGCTGCTCGGCACTCCGCTGCTGTGGTGGTCGTTCCTGCCGGCCCTGGCTGCGCTGGTCTGGCTCGGTATCGCCCGGCGGGACTGGCGGGCCGGTGCGATCCTCGCCGGAGTGACCGCCGGGCTGCTGCCGTGGTTCTACTACGCCACCGAGGGCCGGACGATGTTCTCCTTCTACACCGCGCCGGCGCTGCCGTTCCTGATCCTCGCGGTGACCTATGTGCTCGGCGCGATCGTCACACCGTCGGGTGGGACGGCGGTCGCCGATCCGGCCGGCAACGACCGGCGGTTGGTCGGCGCGGTGGTCGCCGGCACCTACGTTCTGCTGGTCGCCGTCTGCTTCGCGTACTTCTACCCGATCTTCGTCGGTGAGCCGCTGCCGTACGAGGACTGGTCGGCGCGGATGTGGCTCGGCGGGCGCTGGATCTGACCATCGCGCCGGCTGCTCCCGGCCCGCTGCCCGTCCGGTGGTCGACGACCGCCGGACGGGTGCCGTCAGCCGATCATGGACGCTCCCGGCCCAAGTCTCCACTGTGATCAGTAGCGTCGGCTGAGACAGCAGGTGGGCGAGGGTGCCGGAGAGTGTTGAAAGACAAAAGAAGCGCGCCCCGATCGCCTGCCACGGGGGAAGCGGGCGATAGGGGCGCGCATGAAAAGCTTAACCAGGTCGACCCCTGCCGCACAACGGGCCAGGCAAGGCTAGTTTGCGGTTCAGCACGGAACGGAACAACCACCAAAAGCGACATCCACTGTCATAGTCAGCGAAAGCGGCGGCGGAGACTGCGTCGGTTCTGCCCCGGCGCGCTGCGGTCGATCCGGCGAAGCGCCAGCTCCGAGTCACGGCGACGCTGATCAGCCAGATCACTGAAGGTCAGCACCAGGCCGCGTACCCCCGGCACCCGCCGCAGATCCCGGCACCGCACCTCGAGCAGCACATGGCTGCCGTCCGGCCGGCGCAGCACCCACTGGTCACCCACCGCCGAACCGTCGTCCCGGTCACCGGCCGCGCCGAGGGTCCGGGACACCTGCGCCTGATCGGCGGGGTGCACCAGGTCCCGCCAGTCGGCGAGGACCGCCGGCTCGAGGCCGAACAACCGGCTGCACGGCGGACTCGCGTACCGGATCCGGTCATCCGCTCCGACGATCACCACCGCGTCGCCGGCGGTGCCCGCGACCAGATTGAGGTAGCGGTCCCGGTCCCGCCGGGCGGCCTCCTCGGTCGCGGCGATCCGGTGCAGGGCCAGCGCCGCCTGAGCGACGACCACCTCGATCGCGTCCTGACAGGCGGCCAACACCCCGCCCGCCGCCCCGACCAGCAGCGCGGTACCGGTCCCGGCGGACGGGGCCGGCGCGGCCAGGCCGGCCACCAGGGCGGCCGGTGCCGGGGTGAGCCGGTCAGCCAGGTCGGGATGCAACAGCCGGGTCGGCATGATCCGGGTACGCCGCCGCGCCGCGTCCACCGGCAACGGGTCGCCGACGACGACCTGTGGCTGCCAGTCGGCCACCGACTCCGGGTCGGGCGGCTCGCCGCCGGCCCCCGCCACCGGGCGACGCACGGCGAACAGGATCTGATGATCAGTCCCGGCCGGCAGCAGCTCACCGACCGACCGGCGGACCATCTCGGCCACCTGCGCGGTCGTGGTGGCCGACAGCAGCCGCATCCCGGCGCTGCGCAGTGACCGTTCCCGGTGCACCGCGGCCCGGTGCCCGGTCACCGAATCGACCACCCGGGCCACCGCGAGCAACATGGTGAGACCGGCCGCCGCAGCGGTGACCAGCCCGTCGGGCAGCTCGGCCGGCTCTGCGGCGAACGCCTGGATCACCAGCAGGAACGGCACGGTCAGACAGGTGATCGTCAACAGACCGACCCGCATCGCGACGATGTCGTCCGGGCCCGGATCGGACCGGGTGGCCAGCCGGGCCATGTTCGGATGCAGGGCGGCGACCCCCCAACTGACGTAGAAGACGTACCAGCCGAGTTCGGCCGGGTGCCCCGGCTGCCAGCCGCCGTTGAGTTCGGCGGTCGCGTACCAGACGTCGGCGGCGAACATGCTGGTCGCGCCGACGGCCAGCCCGATCACCGTCGGATCCCGCCAGGCGGCGGCCGCCAGCCGCAGCATCACCACGACGACCAGCACCCCACCGAGGCCCTGTACGGCCAGCAGTGCCTTCTCCGTCGCCGGCAGAGCCACATCGGTGACCGCCGGGCCGACCACCAGGGTCCAGGTGACCAGGCCGGTCATCACGACCAGCACCAGCGTGTCCAGCAGAGCGGACCGGTCCCGCGACGCCGCCGTGATCCGGGTCAGGCTGAGCACCCCGGCGGCGAGCAGACCGAAAGTCGCCAGGTAGGCGAGGTCGGCGATCAGCGACAGAACGTCGCCGGTGGCGCCCACCGTACGCCGCGACAGCTCGTAGTGGACATCGCCGACCGCCAACGCCCCGGCACCGCCGGCCAGCAGCAGCCAGGGAAGCCGACGAGGCGGCCGGTGCCGGTGGATTCCCCAACCGACCGCGGTCACGCTGACGACGCCGATCGCCCCCCACCAGGCGGCGGCGACAGCCGGGGCCCCGAAGACCGCCGCGCCGAGGACAGCCTGCACCGCGAGGTAACCGGTCAGGACGCGCCGTGGCACCGGGACTCCTCCAACAAACTGGCCGGCCGCCCGGACCGCGGACCGCACCGACCCCCGGCTACAGCATGAGGGCCGGCGCGGGCCGGCACAACATCGGCCCGGGCAGCAGTACGCGGAACACGGCACCACCGCCCGGCCGGTCGTACAGCTCGATCCGGCCGGCGTGACCGGCCACGATCGCCGCGACGATCGCCAGCCCGAGGCCGGAGCCGCCGCCCCGCCCCCGGGTGCGGCTGGGATCCACCCGGTACAGCCGCTCGAAGACCCGCCCGGCGTGCGCCGCCGGCACGCCGGGACCGGTGTCGGTCACCTCGATCACCGCCAGCGGTGCGTCCGCCGGCAGGTCCCGCCCGACCGCCGCGAGCGGTCGGTCCGACACGGCACCGCCAGCGCCGGCCGGCAGATACCCCACCCGTACGGTGATCTCGGCCGTCGGCGGGGTGTGCTGCAGCGCGTTCGCCACCAGGTTGGCTGCCACCTGGCGCAGCGCCGGCTCGTCCCCCGGCACCGAGACCGGCTGCAGTTCGGGTGCGACCGGCTGCAGTTCGGGTGCGGTGGAGCCGACCGGTCCGGCCGGTGCCATCCGGACCCGACGATCGGGGGCCCGTGCGGACGCGTCGCGGATCGTGTCGGCGGCGACCGCGAGCAGATCCACCGGTCGACGCACCGGCTCCCGACGCTGGTCGAGCCGGGCCAGCAGCAGCAGGTCCTCCACCAGCAGCCCCATCCGGGCCGCCTCCGCCTCGATCCGGCGCATCGCCTCGTCGAGTTCCGGGCCGGGCGTCGCCCCGCCCCGCCGGTACAGTTCGGCGAATCCCCGGATCGAGGTGAGCGGGGTGCGCAGTTCGTGCGACGCGTCCGCGACGAACTGCCGGAGTCGCTGCTCCGAGGCGGTCCGGGCGGCAACCTCGGACCCGATCCGGTCGAGCATCGAGTTCAGCGCGCCGCCGAGCCGGCCGACCTCGGTGTGCGGGTCGGCGTCGAGGACCCGCCGGGCCAGGCTGCCGCCGGTGATCTCGGCGGCGATGCGTTCCATCCGGGTCAGCGGGCGCAGCCCGAGCCGGACCGTCGCGGCGGCGACCATACCGAGCAGGACCAGGATCAGCAGCACCACCGCGACGTCGATCATGAGCAGCGTGTCGGCGGTCGCGTCGACCTGGCGCAGCGAGACGCCGACCACCGCGAGCCCGCCGTCGGCACGCGGCACCGCGAGCACCCGCCAGGACCCGTCACCGTCGACGGCGGGCACTGTGTAGGAACGCCGGGCAGCGGCCCGCTCGACCAGCGCCGGATAGTCGTCCACCTCCGGCAGGGCGGCATCCGGGTCGGAGGAGAACTGCTGGGTGAGGGTCCCGTCGGCGGCGTACAGCAGGACCGACTGGGCCGGTTGCAAAGAGGCACCGGGGAACAGGCGGGGTCGGTGACCGTCCGGGTCGAGGGCGGGCGACGCGGACCCCGCGTACGGTCGGCTCATCAGCCGCAACTGCTCGTCGAGCCGGTCGGTCAGGCTCTGCCGCAGCAGCACCAACCCGGCCGTGTTGGCCAGCAGCAGGGCGACGGCGGTGAGGACCGCGGTGGCCAGCACCAGCCGGGACCGCAGCGTCCAGTGCGACCACCGCCGCACGGTGATCCGGGAGCGGAACCGGTTCAGGTGCCGCATCAGGCGCCGCCCGACCGGGGTAGTCGCAGCGTGTAGCCGACCCCCCGGACGGTGTGGATCAGCGCCGGCTCATGCTGGTCGATCTTCTTACGCAGGTAGTAGACGTACGACTCGACGATCCGGCCGTCGCCGTCGAAGTCGTAGTTCCACACCCGGTCCAGGATCTGGCTCTTGCTGACCACCCGGCCGGCGTTGACCAGCAGATACCGCAGCAGGTTGAACTCGGTCGGCGACAGGTCCACACGCTGGCCGGCCCGGCGTACCTCGTGGGCGTCCTCGTCCAGCTCCAGGTCGGCGTAGCGCAGCACCCGGTCGGTCGGCTCGGGCTCGTCGGCGACGCCGCTACGCCGCAGGATCGCCCGGATCCGCAGCACCACCTCTTCCAGGCTGAAGGGCTTGGCGACGTAGTCGTCGGCTCCGACGGTCAGCCCGGCGATCCGGTCCTGCACGGCGTCCCGCGCGGTCAGGAACAGCACAGGGACATGCCGGCGGCCGCCCCGGCGCATCGTCCGGGCCACCTCGAAGCCGTCAAGATCCGGCATCATCACGTCGAGGACAACCAGATCCGGCTCGAACTCCTCGATCGCCACCAGAGCGGCTCGGCCACCGTCGACCACCCGGACGTCGAACCGAATCAGCCGCAACGTGGCGGCGAGCAGGGCACAGATGTTCGGCTCGTCGTCGACGACCAGGATCCGGGGAGCCCGGTCCGGTCCGGCGTCGGCTGCCTGGCCGATCTCGGCGGATGAGGTCATCCGCCATGCATACCGGCGGAGTCTCGGAGCCGGCTGGGAGCCGGCTGTGGGGTGGCCGAGCAGCGGCCACCTTTCCGACATCTGCCGTCCGCTGTGAGTTCGCAGTCCGTTCCGAGGTTGTTTTGATCTGCGCGGTGTTTCCTCACCTTCACACCGAATCCGCCCTACCTGAAGGTGAGGACCTGCCCATGCGACCCGATTCGGCACCGCCGACGGCCACTGGCCACGGCACGGACGACCGGGCCGGCCACGCGCTGCGGGGCGTCACCCGGCTGCACGCGTTCAACCGGTACGAGATCAAGTACCTGGTCGACAACGCGGCGGTACCCGCCCTGCGTGACCAGCTCGCCCGCCGGCTCGACCGGGACAGCCATGCGGGGACCACCGGGTACGGGGTGTGGAGCCTCTACTACGACACCGACGACCTGCGCTTCTACTGGGAGAAGATCGAAGGGCTGCGGTTCCGCCGCAAACTGCGGATCCGGCACTACGGCGACCGGACCGGCATCGACGACGACACCACCGTCCACGTCGAGATCAAGCAGCGGGTCAACCGGGTCACCCAGAAACGGCGGATCGCGCTGCCGTACCGACTGGCCCGTCAACTCTGCGACGGCCGCGCCATGATCGACCACGCCGAGCCGCAGCGGGGCTTCGTGCAGGAGGTCCTCGGCCTGGTCAGCGGTCTGGACCTGCGCCCGGTGGCGATCACCGGCTACCACCGGCAGGCGTTCGTCGGCACCGGTGCCGATCTCGGCCTGCGGGTCACCCTGGACACCCGGGTCCGGGGTCGGGACCGTGACCTGCACCTGGGCGTCGACGCCGAAAACCGGTTCATCGTCCCGCCGTGGCGTTCGATCATGGAGGTGAAGGCGAACGAACGGGTCCCGTACTGGCTGACCGACCTCGCCGCGCAGGCCAACCTGTCGGTCGTGCGGGTCAGCAAGTACTGCCAGTGCGTCGAGGCGTTCGGGCGGGCCCCGCGGTCGGTGTTCCACCTGCCGGCCGACGCGCCACCGGCGGAGCCGGACCGGCCGGCCGGCGAGCTGCTGCCCGTCGGCGCGAGCGGCGGGCGGGCCTGACATGGACATCACCTTCCAGGACCTGTCCAGCACGTTCAGCCTCGGCGACATCGCCGCGTCGCTGGCGCTTTCCTTCGTGCTCAGCGCGATCATCGGCTGGGTCTACCGGGCCACCCACCGCAACGTGTCGTACAGCCAGTCGTACGTTCAGACACTGATCATCCTCGGCATGCTGATCTCGTTGATCATGCTGGTCGTCGGCTCCAACATCGCCCGGGCCTTCGCCCTGGTCGGCGCGCTGTCCGTGGTCCGGTTCCGCAACGCGATCAAGGAGACCCGCGACGTCGGCTTCATCTTCCTGGTGATGGGCGTCGGCATGGCCTGCGGCACCCGGTTCTACCTGCTCGCGGTGATCGCCACGGTCGCGATCTGCCTGATCATCGGGGTGATGTACCGCTTCAACTGGTTCGCGCTCAACGTGCAACGCCAGGTGGTGAAGGTGCAGGTGCCACCGGACCGCGACCACACGCACGCCGTACAGGACGTGCTGCTGCGGCTGACCACCGAGTTCGAGCTGGTCAGCATCGAGTCCATCCGGGGCGGAGCGCTGACCGAGCTGATGTACACGGTCAGGTTGAACAAGGGCAGCGAGCCGGGTGAACTGATCGCCAGTCTGAGCGAGCTGACCGGCGGCCAGCGGGTCACCGTGCTCACCGGCTACGACCAGACGGACCTCTGATGCGCGGTACGCCGTCCGCCCCGAATCCACCGGCCGGGCCGCCGGTCGCTGCGCCGAAGCGTCGGTTACGGCACCGGATCCCGCTGCGGATCCGGCACAACTACCGGCTGCTGGCCAGCTGCGCCGTATTCCTGCTGGTGGTCACGGTCGCGCTGGGCAGCACCCGGATCCGGCCGTACGTCACCAGCGCGGCGAACGCCGCGACGGACGTGGTGACGGTCGACATCGCCGGCACCGTCGACCTGTTCGACTCGACGGTGGCACACGAGATCTCCCTGGTCTTCCGCGACGACGACTACCAACGGATGCTCGACGCCTACTTCGACGACGGCGAGAAGGAGTACGTCGAGGCGGACCTGGTGATCGACTCGACCACGATCCCGAGCGTGGGAATCCGGCTCAAAGGCAACTCCACCCTGTCCGGTCTGACCCGCGACGGTGAAACCGCGCAACGCGGCGGGGCCGCCCCCGACGGCGGCCGGTTCGACGGTGGCCAGCGACCCGACGGCGGCCAGCGACCCGACGGTGGGCAGGGACAGCGGCAGGGCGCAGGCGGGCCGGGCGGCGGCATGGGCCGGGCCGGGCTGGCCGCTGAGGAGCCGGAAACCCTGCCCTGGCTGATCAGCTTCGACACGTTTGTCGAGGGACGGCGCTACCAGGGACTGCAGGAGATCGCAGTGCGGGTCGGCGGAATGGGCGGCGGCAGCGCCGTGGCCAACGAGGCCCTCGCCCTGTCGCTGCTGGCCACCGCCGGTATGGCCACCCAGCGGTACGCGTACAGCGCGTTCACGGTCAACGACCGGCCGACCACCGCCCGCCTCGTGGTGGAACACCCCGACGAGCACTACGCCGCCGGGCTGGGCGACAGTGGCGTGCTCTACAAGTCGTTGGCCGGCGGTTCGTTCACCTACCAGGGCGAGGATCCGGTCGAGTACCAGGACGACTTCAAGCAGATCAACCTCACCGGAAGCCAGGACCTACAGCCGGTGATCAACCTGACCCGCTGGGTGTCCGAGGCGTCCGACGACGAGTTCGACGACGAGCTGGCCGATCACGTCGACGTCGAGTCGTTCGCCCGCTACGTCGCCGCCCAGAACCTGCTGCTCAACTTCGACGACATGGCCGGTCCCGGCCGCAACTACTACCTTTGGTATGACCTGGCCACCCGGAAGTTCACGGTGGTCAGCTGGGACCACAACCTGACGTTCAGTGGCGACGCCAACCTCGGGCCGCAGGACGCGGTGACCATGGGCGGTGGCCGGTTCGGTGGTGGCGACGGCGGGGCCACGCCGCAGAACGGCACGGCACCACGGGACAGGTTCGAGCCACCCGACGGATTCCAGCCACCCGACAGGGCCGGCTCCGGGGCGGCGCCGCAGGGCGGCGGTCCCGGCCGGTCGACAGGGCACCCGCTCAAGGAACGGTTCCTGGCCAGCGACGCGTTCACCGAGGTGTACGAGGCCGCGTACCGCGATCTCTATCAGCGGATGTTCGCCAGCGGCGCGGCGACGGCCGCGCTGGACGACCTGGCCGCCGTCCTGGCAACCGTCGACGGTCAGAACGGCTCGGTGGTCGCGACCGAGCTGGAACAGCTGCGGACCACGGTTGAGCAACGGACGGAAGGCCTGCGCGATCAGGTGTGAGTGCTGAACCTCCGCTCCCAGCGGACCGCCCACCGGTGCACGGTCACGGCCCGTTCAGGTTGGTCGCGGCCGGGCAAATAGAATGGCCCGGAATCAACCGCCGCCGGCCGGTACCCGACGTACCGTCCGTCACCGACCTTGGGAGCAATTCGTGCTGACGATGCAGGACGCGCTGGCCCGCCTCGCGGCGTACTGGGCCGAGCAGGGTTGCCTGACGGTCCAGCCGATGAACACCGAGGTCGGCGCCGGCACGCTCAACCCGGCCACGTTCCTGCGGGTGCTCGGTCCTGAGCCGTGGCGGGTCGCCTACGTCGAGCCGTCGGTGCGCCCGGACGACGCCCGGTACGGCGAGAACCCGAACCGGATCCAGACCCACACCCAGTTCCAGGTGATCCTCAAGCCGGAGCCGGGCGACGCGCAGGAGCTCTACCTCGGCAGCCTGGCCGCGCTCGGCATCGACGTGGCCGCGCACGACGTCCGGTTCGTCGAGGACAACTGGGCCTCACCGGCGCTCGGCGCCTGGGGTCTGGGCTGGGAGGTCTGGCTGGACGGGCTGGAGATCACCCAGTTCACCTACTTCCAGCAGGCCGGTGGGATCAACCTCGAGGTGCCGTCGGTGGAGATCACCTACGGCATCGAGCGGATCATGATGGCGTTGCAGGGGGTCCGGCACTTCAAGGAGATCGCGTACGCGCCGGGCATCTCCTACGGCGAGATCTTCGGCCCCGGCGAGTACGAGATGTCTCGCTACTACCTCGACGACGCCGACGTCACCACCAACCGGCAGCTGCTCGACCTGTACGCCGCCGAGGCGCAGCGGATGATCGACGCCGGGCTGCCGGTCCCGGCGCACAGCTTCGTGCTCAAGTGCTCGCAGGCGTTCAACGTACTGGACGCGCGGGGCGCGGTCTCCACCGCCGAGCGGGCGACGGAGTTCGCCCGGATGCGCCGGCTGGCCGGCGAGGTGGCGCAGCTGTGGGTGCGCCGCCGCGACGAGCTGGGCCACCCACTCGGCGTGGTGCCGCCGGCACCGGCCGGGCAGGCCGACGGGGCAGCCGTGCCGTCCGGTGAGTCGGCCCCGGCCCGGCAGCTGGTCTTCGAGATCGGCACCGAGGAGTTGCCGCCGTCGGAGGTCCGCTCGGCCCGCCAGCAGGTCGCCAAGCTGGTCGCCGACCGGCTGGCCGCCACCCGGCTGGCGCACGGCGACGTCCGGGTGCTGGCCACCCCGCGCCGGCTGGTCGCCGTCGTCGACGCGGTCGCCGCCCGCGAGCCCGACCACACCCGCACGGTACGCGGCCCGAAGGTCGCCGCCGGGTTCCGCCCGGACGGCACGCCCACCCCGGCTGCGGCGGGCTTCGCCCGTTCCCAGGGGGCCGAGGTGGCCGACCTGGCCCGGGTGGAAATCGGCGGCGTACCGCATCTGGCGGTGCTGCGCGACGAGCCCGGCCGCACCGCGACGGAGGTCCTCACCGAGGTGCTCGCCGGGGTGGTGACCGGCCTGCGCTCGGCGAAGAACATGCGATGGCGGGATCCGCAGCTGGCGTTCACCCGTCCGGTCCGGTGGCTGCTGGCGCTCTGGGGTGACGTGGTGGTGCCGGTCGAGGTGTCCACGCTGGCCGCCGGCCGGACCACCCGGGTGCACCGGACCGCCGCGACGTCGACCGTCGAGGTGGCCGACGCGGAGAGCTACCTGGCGACGGTCCGTGACGCCGGCATCGTGGTGGACCCAGAGGAACGCCGGGCGATCGTCACCGCCGCCGCCGGTGAGCTGGCCGCTGGCGTAGGCGGTCAGGTCGACCTGGCCGCCGAAGCCGGTCTGCTCACCCAGGTGGTGGACCTGATCGAGCAGCCCACGCCGCTGCTCGGCGGGTTCGAGGAACGCTACCTGGAGCTACCTGAGGCGGTGCTGGCCACCGTGATGCGCAAGCACCAGCGGTACCTGCCGGTGCGTGGTGCGGACAGTGCCCTGTTGCCGCACTTCGTGGCGGTCGCCAACGGCGCGATCGACACCGATCTGGTACGGGCCGGCAACGAGGCGGTGCTGCGGGCCCGGTACGAGGACGCGGCGTTCTTCTACCGCGCGGACCGGGCGACCCCGCTGGCCGAGCTGCGGTCCCGACTGAACCGGTTGACCTTCACCGACAAGCTGGGGTCGATGGCGGACCGGGCCGACCGGATCGCCGGGCTGGCCGGCGACCTGGCCGAGATGATCGCACTGTCCGATGCCGACCGGGCGACCTTGGACCGCGCGGCCGAGCTGGTCAAGTTCGACCTCGGCTCGCAGATGGTCACCGAGATGACCAGTCTCGCCGGGGTGATGGCCCGTGACTACGCCGAGCACGCCGGGGAGCCGGCGGCGGTCGCGCAGGCGGTGTTCGAGGCCGAGCTGCCGCGCAGCACCGGTGACCAGCTGCCGCAGTCGCTGCCGGGGGCGCTGCTGTCGCTGGCCGACCGGCTGGATCTGGTGACCGGGCTGGCTGCCACGGTCGGCATGCCGACCGGCAGCAGCGACCCGTTCGCGATCCGGCGGGCGGTGCTGGGGCTGTTGGCGGTGCACCGGAGTCAGCCAGGGCTGGCCGGGGTCTCGCTGGCCGCCGGGCTCGCGGCTGCCGCCCGGCGGCAGCCGGTGCCGGTCGACGATCCGGTGCTGGCCGAGATCGTCGAGTTCCTGACCCGCCGGGTGGAGCAACTGCTGACCGAGGAGGGCCAGCCGGTGGACCGGGTCCGCGCGGTGCTGGCGCACGCCGACCGGCCGCAGCTGGTCGACCGGCTGCTGAGCCAGCTGGACCGGCTGCTGGCCGACGAGCAGTTCCGGGCACTCGCCGAGGCGCTGCAGCGGGCCCGGCGGATCGTCCCGGCCGACGTGCCCGCCGAGTACGACCCGGCGCTACTCACCGAGCCGGCCGAGGTGCGGCTCCACGAGGTGGTCAAGCAGGTGCGGGCCGACCTGGACCACAGCACGGACCTCGACCGGTTCACCAGGATCGCCGGGCAGCTGACCGCGCCGGTGAACGCCTTCTTCGACGACGTCTTCGTGATGGCCGAGGATCCGCAGCTGCGTCAGGCCCGGCTGGGTCTGCTCGCCACGGTCGCGGCGCTCGCCGCCGACGTGCTGGACTGGCCACAGCTACGGATGTGACTCGGGGGCGGGGTCCGCCGGCCGTGCTACCGTCTGTCAGTCCACACTCGGTGTCGACGAGGAAGGCGGGGGCCGGCCATCACGTCTCCGGGAGCCTGCGACACGCACCCGTCCGCCGGTGCCGTTACGGCCGCGCCGCACGGTTGGGTGGACGGGCCTGCCGGGCCGGTCCGCAACGTACCGAATCTGATCACCACGGTCCGGACCGTGGTCGCCGTCGGCCTGGCCGTGCTGGCCGTCGTCGGCGGCAGCGCGGTGCTCACCGGTGTCGCGATCGCCTGCTACTGGATCGGTGACATGGCGGACGGTCTGGCCGCCCGGCGGCTACGGCAGGAGACCCGGTTCGGCGCCGTCTATGACATCGTCTGCGACCGGATCTGTTGCCTGGCGGTCGCCGCCGCGCTGATTCCGCTGCTGCCGTCGATGGGCGTACCGCTGGGCATCTTCGTCGTGCAGTTCGTCGTGGTGGACCTGGTGTTGAGCCTGAGTTTCCTGCGGTGGCCGTTGCTGAGCCCGAACTACTTCCATCTTGTGCACACCCAGGTGTACCGGTTCAACTGGTCGCCGGTGGCGAAGGCGTTGAACACCGGCGGCCTGGTGCTGCTGGTGGTGCTGGCACCGTCGCCGGTGCTTCCGGTGGCTTTCACCTTGGCGATCGCCGCGGTGAAGCTCGCTTCGCTCGTCGTGGTGGCCCGGATCCCGCTCGCTGTCGACCTTCCGGGTCTGCGCGCCGCCTCCTCGTGATCGCGGTTCTGCTGGCCACCGTCGCGGTGGGTGCGTTGTCGGCGGTGTCGCCGGTGACTCCGATCGAGCCGTACCTGATCGCGTTGACCGCCACCACGTCCCATCAGCCGGTCGCGTTGGGCGTCGCTGCGGCGCTCGGTCAGACCGCCGCCAAGCTCGCCATGTTCCTGGCGTCGCGGGGGGTGATCCGGTCGCCGTGGCTACGCCGGTGGCTGGACAAGCGGACCGCGCCGAAGGCGGCGGCCACGGCCAGCGCGGTAGCGGCCGACGGCACGACGACGGCGGACCCGACGACGGCGGACGGCAGGTCGCGGGTCCAATGGTTCCGCCGGATCGGTCCGGCGATCGGCGACCGGCTGCCGCAGGGGCTGCGCAGCAGGTTGTCCGGCTGGGCGGGCTGGGTGGCCCGGGAGCACCGCCGACTGTACGAGCCGGCGTTCGTCATCCCGACCCTGTTCGCGAGCAGCGTGATCGGCGTGCCTCCGCTACTGGTCACGACGGTGGTGGCCGGTGGCACCCGGATGCCGGCCAGCGTGTTCACAGTGGTCTGCTTCATCGGCAGATCGATCCGATTCGTCGCACTTGCGATGGTTCCCAGCTGGTTCACCGGCTGAGCGTTTATCAAACCGTTACACGCATAGCACTTGCCGGAAACAGAGCCGGCAGTCCCTAATTTGTCCAACGGCTTAACAAAATCTCGGTGACCGCGTCGTGGCAGCGCGTTCACCGGGCCAGACGGGACGGCCATCGGCGGGTCGGCCCACCCGACAGTGTGTTCACCAGGACTAGGAGACCACGTGTCCCGAACCCGCCGACGCCACCTTGAACGTGGCCCGCTAACCGCTGCAATACTTTCGCTCTCCATGTTGTCTACCGCCCTGCTCGGTGCCCCCGCCGCGCAGGCCGCACCGGGCACCCCGGGCACCCCTGGCAACCCGGTCGATCCGGCCCCCGCCGTGCAGGCCGGCACGGGCGATTTCGAGACGGCCGCCGACGAGCCGTACTCGGTGCTCGTCTTCTCCAAGACCGCCGGCTTCCGGCACGGCTCCATCCCGGCTGGCATCGCCGCGATCGAGCAGCTCGGTGCCGACAACGGCTTCACCGTCGACACCACCGAGGACGGCGCCGACTTCACCGACGCCAACCTGGCCAACTACCGGGCGGTCATCTGGCTGTCCACCACCGGCGACGTCCTCGACACCGCCCAGCAGGCCGCCTTCGAGCGCTACGTCCAGGCCGGTGGCGGGTACGTCGGAATCCACGCCGCCTCCGACACCGAGTACAGCTGGCCCTGGTACGGCGAACTGGTCGGTGCCTACTTCTCCGGCCACCCGGCCAACCAGAACGCCGTGGTGAAGGTCGAGGACCCGGCCCACCCGTCCACCGACGGACTGCCCGCCGAGTGGGTCCGCTACGACGAGTGGTACAACTTCCAGACCAACCCGCGCGGCGACGTGCACGTACTGGCCAGCCTGGACGAGACCAGCTACACCCCCGGTGCCGGCGCGATGGGCGCCGACCACCCGATCGCCTGGTGCAGCGACTACGACGGCGGCCGGGCCTGGTACACCGGCGGCGGCCACACCAACGAGTCGTTCGCCGAACCGGAGTTCCTCGACCACCTGCTCGGCGGCATCCAGACCGCCGCCGGGGTCGTCGACTCCGACTGCGGCGCCTCGCTGACCGAGAGCTTCGAGAAGATCACCCTGGACAACAACACCAGCAACCCGATGGAGCTGGACATCGCCCCGGACGGGCGGGTGTTCTACATCGAGCGGGACGGCCGGGTGCAGATCGTCAAGCCGGACACCGGCAACACGGTCACCGCGATCGACCTCGACGTATTCACCGGCAACGAGGACGGCCTGATCGGTATCCGGCTCGACCCGGACTTCGCCGACAACGGCTGGGTGTACCTCTACTACGCCCCCAACGACGGCGTGGCCCGCAACCTGCTGTCCCGGTTCACGGTGGTCGGGGACAGCATCGACCCGGCCAGCGAAAAGGCCGTGCTGCAGGTCGACACCCAGCGCAACACCTGCTGTCACGCCGGCGGCACCATGACCTTCGACAGCCAGGGCAACCTCTACCTGGCCACCGGGGACAACACCAATCCGTTCGAGTCCAGCGCCTACACTCCGATCGACGAGCGGACCGGACGGCAGGACTACGACGCGCAGCGTACCTCTGGCAACACCAACGACCTGCGCGGCAAGGTGATCCGGATCCACCCGGAGGACGACGGGACGTACAGCATCCCGGAGGGCAACCTGTTCGCGCCGGGCACCGCGCAGACCCGCCCGGAAATCTACGCGATGGGTTTCCGCAACCCGTTCCGAATCGGCGTGGACCCGGCCACCGACACGCTGTATGTGGCGGACTACGGCCCGGACGCCAACTCGGACAACCCCGACCGGGGTCCCCGGGGCCTGGTCGAATGGAACATCGTCGACACCCCCGGCAACTACGGCTGGCCGTACTGCACCGGGACGAACGAGGCGTACAACGACTATCAGTTCCCGTCCGGCCCCAGCGGCGCGAAGTTCGACTGCTCGGCACCGGTCAACGACTCCCCCAACAACACCGGCCTGACCGAGTTGCCGCCGGTGATCCCCGCCACCGTCGACTACGGCTACAGCGGTGACCCGCGCTACCCCGAAATCGGTGGCGGCGGTGCGCCAATGGGTGGACCGGTCTACCGCTACGACACCGAGCTGGCCTCGGACCGCAAGTGGCCGGCGTACTACGACGGCAAGGCGCTGCTGGGCGAGTGGAACCAGTCGAAGATGTACACCATGCAGGTGTCCACTGGCGGCACCGAGCTGGTGGACATCAACCAGCTGCTGACCGGGATGAGCTTCATCCGCCCGATGGACTTCGAGTTCGGCCCCGACGGCGCCCTGTACCTGATCGAATGGGGCAGCGGCTTCGGCGGTAACAACGACGACTCGGGGGTCTACCGGATCGACTACATCGCCGGTAGCCGGGCACCAATCGCGGAGGCCAGCGCCACCCCGACCTCCGGCCAGGCACCGCTTACCGTGCAGTTCTCCAGCGCGGGCTCGCGCGACCCGGACGGGGGCACGCTGACCTACGCCTGGGCGTTCGGTGACGGCGGGACCTCCGCCGAGGCCAACCCGACCCACACCTACACCGAGGCCGGCAACTACACCGCGCAGTTGACGGTGACCAACCCCAACGAGCGCACGGCGGTTGCCAACGTGCCGGTGACAGTCGGTAACACCGCACCGACGGTGACCATCGACTTCCCGCCGGCCGGCGGCTTCTTCAACTGGGGCGACCAGGTCGAGTACACGATCACCGTGACCGACCCGGAGGACGGCGAGATCGACTGTGACCGGGTGGAGCTGCAGGTGCTGCTCGGCCACGACGAGCACGCCCACCCGTTGGAGCAGCACACCGGCTGCTCCGGCACAGTGCAGACCCAGCTCGCCGCCGGCCATGGCGCCGAGGCGAACGTCTTCGGCGTGTTCGAGGCCACCTACACCGACGACGGCGGTGTCGGCGGTGCCGCACCACTGACCGGCCGGGCGATCGAGCTGCTGCAGCCCAAGCGCAAGCAGGCCGAGTACTTCAGCTCGACCGGACGGGTGGACGGCGCCACCGGCGACGACGACCCGGGCGTACGGATCGAGACCACCAGCGACCCGGCCGGTGGCGGCGAGAACATCGGCTTCATCGAGGACGGCGACTGGTGGTCGGTCGACCCGGCCAACCTGACCAACGTCGACTCGATCCGGTTCCGGGTCGCGTCGGCGACGGCCGGCGGCCGGATCGAGGTCCGCGCTGACGCCGTCGACGGTCCGGTGGTCGCCTCCGCTGACATCGCGGGTACCGGCGGCTGGCAGACCTGGACCGACGTGACCGCGCCAGTCACCGGCGGCGCCGACGCGGCGGTGCTGTACTTCGTCGCCCGGGATCCGGGTGGCGGTGCCGATTCGCTGTTCAACGTCAACTGGATGGACTTCCTCGGCCGCGGCGTCACCGAGAACGCGCCGCCGCAGGTCAGCGTCGCCGCGACGCCGACGTCCGGCACCGCGCCGCTCACCGTGGCGTTTGACGGCACGGCCAACGACGCCGAGGGCGACACCCCGTTGACGTACGCCTGGGACTTCGGTGACGGCGGTACCGCTGACACCCTGGACGCCAGCCACACCTACACCGCACCGGGCACCTTCGTCGCCACCCTGGTGGTGACCGACGCCCGGGGCGCGACCGCATCGGCGTACACGTCGGTGCGGGTCGAGGCGCCGAACACGTCCTGCTTCGGGGCGCGGTCGGACGACTTCCTCGGCGACGAACTGGACCGTGACCGGTGGACGGTGGTCCGGGAGAGCCAGGTGTACTCGCTGGCCGACGGCGCGCTGCTGTTGCCGACCGGCGTCGGTGACCTGTACGGCGGCCGCAACGACGCCACCAACCTGGTCCTGCAGCCCGCGCCGGACGGTGCCTGGCAGGCCACCACCAAGGTCACGTTGCCGGTGACCGCCAACTACCAGCAGGCTGGTCTGCTGGTCTACGGCGACGACGACAACTACGCCAAGCTGGATCTGCTGTTCAACGGCAGTCGCCGGGTGGAGTTCATCCGGGAGACTGCCGGCACCCCGCGCAACGAGGGTGCCGACGCCACCGACGCGCCCACAGGTGACACCCTCTATCTGCGGGTGACCAGCGACGGGACGAACCTGACGGCGGCCATGTCGGCCGACGGTCAGACCTTCACCCCGGTCGGCCGGTCGGCGGCGCTGGCTGGCATCGAGAACCCGCAGTTCGGCGTGTTCGCGCTCAACGGTGGGACCGAGGCTCCGGTGGTCGACGCCGCCTTCGACTGGTTCCAGGTGACGCCGGATGAGCCGGCCGGGCCGGTCGAGCCGTCCGACGAGTTCGACGGCAACGCGCTGGACAAGTGCCGGTGGGACGCCATCGTGCGGGAGGACTCGGCCGCCTACCGGGTAGTCGACGGGTCGTTGTTCATCGACGTGCCCAACGGCGACATCTACACCGGCGACAACACCGGGCCGACGAACTTCATCCTGCAGACCGCGCCGGAGGGCGACTGGACGATCGAGACGAAGATCGACGGCAGCCTGCTGAACGAGCAGTACCAGCAGGCCGGTCTGCTGGTGTACGCCGATGACGACAACTACCTGAAGTTGGACTTCGTCACCGACAACTCGCCCGGTTCGGCAGTCAGCCGGCGGATCGAGTTCCGTAGCGAGATCGACGCGGTGATCCAGAACCCGCAGCCGGGGGCCACCGGTTTGACCTCGGGTGTGTGGTACCTGCGGGTGTCCCGTGCCGGTGACGTCTTCACCGCCGCTTACTCGGCGGACGGCACCGACTGGACAGAGTTCGAGTCGCTGACCAGCGCGGTCGTCGGGGCCACCCCGAAGATCGGTGTATTCACCCTCAGCGGCAACCAGACGGAGTCGAAGACCGCGTCGTTCGACTACTTCCGGTTGACCACGGAGGTTTCGGAGGAGGACACCACGGCGCCGGTGACCGAGGCCGAGGTCGTCGGGACCGGCGAGCCGGCTGGTCCGGTCGAGGGCTGGTACCCGGGGCCGGTCGCGGTCACCCTGACCGCCACCGACGAAGACGGTGGCAGCGGGGTGGCGGGTACCGAGTACTCGCTCGACGACGAGACCGGGTGGACGGCGTACACCGAGCCGGTAGCGGTGAGTGGGGACGGTAGCCACGAGCTGCGGTTCCGGTCCACCGACGCCGCCGGCAACGTGGAGCAGACCCAGTCGGTCACCTTCCAGATCGACGCCACGGCGCCGGTCAGCTCGGCGGAGTTCGCCCCGGCGAACGACAACGGCTGGCACGACGGCACCATCCCGGTGGTGCTCTCCTCCACCGACGACGGTTCCGGGGTCGAGCTGCTGGAGTGGTCGCTCGACGGCGGTGACTGGACGCCGTACGACGAGCCGGTCGAGGTGACCGGCGACGGTGACCACGAGCTGCTCTACCGGGCCACCGACCTCGCCGGCAACGTCGAGGCGCTGAAGTCGGCCGTGGTGAAGATCGACGGCAGCAAGCCGACCCTGCTGATCTCCGGGCTGGCCGACGGCCAGCTGTACGGCGACAGCCAGGACGTACGGGTGTCGTGGCAGGCGGTCGACCCGACCTCCGGCATCGACACCGTCGTCGGCACGCTGGACGGGCAGCCGTACGCGAACGACACCCTGCAGGTGATGTACGACCTGCCGCTCGGCCTGCACGAGCTGACCGTGACCGCGACCGACAAGGCGGGCAACGACACCACCTCGACGGTCCGGTTCTTCGTCACCACGTCGTTCCGGGACATGCAGAACCTGATCGACAGGTTCAAGTCGACCGGACGGTTGTCCAAGAAGGCGGACCGCAAGCTGTCCAACAAGCTGGACGCGGTCCGGCTGTCGGAGGCGGCTGGCAAGGACAAGCGAGCGATTCAGCAGCTGACCGCGTTCAAGGCCCTCGCCGCCGACCCGGATCTGGTCACCGACGCCGACGTTCGGGACACCCTGGTCCGTGACGCCGACGCCATGATCGAACGGCTCGGTGGCACGGCGAGCTCGGCCGGGGTGCAGGCGAACGGCGGAAAGCCGGTCACCGGTGCCGGTCGGCTGGCGGAGGACCCCACCCGGATCGACCCCGACCAGCAACTCTGATCCGCGGTGGCCCCGCCCGGTCCTCGGTGCCGGGCGGGGCCAGCGTCCTATCAACGGGTCACCGACCCGTCTACGAGACAGGAAGGAAGACACCATGCGTCGTACGCGTGGATCGGCCGCCGTTCTGTTCGGCCTGTTGCTGGCGGTGCTACCGGTAGCCGGTCCCGCGCAGGCGCACAACGGCAAACTTGACCTGGAGGTGGCCGGCGACGGCGCCACCGGGGTGACCGTGCAGGCCTTCCATGAGGACGGGCACCGGCTCGACCTTCCGGTCCGGCTGGTGCTGACCGCCACCGCCGACGGTGGGCGGTCGGTCGGCCCGCTGCAGCTCGAACCGGCCGGTGAAGGGCAGGGCTTCTACGCCAGCGGCCCGGTGCTCAGCCCGGGTGACTGGCAGGTGACAGTGAGCGCTCCGGCGCCGTACGACAGTGCGACGACGGCCGATGTACAGGCGGTGGAGGGTCAGGCGCCGCCGGTCGCCGATCTGGCCGCCGCAGCCGTCGAGGACGAATCCGGCGGTACGGCCGGAGCCGGTTGGTGGCGTTGGGCATGGCCGATCGGCCTCGCCGCCCTGGCGGTGGCCGCTCTGGCCGTGGCCGTCCGCCGGCCACGATCCAGACAGCCCTGATCACGATGGGGCCCAGGGCACAGACGGCGACGGGGCCAGCCGGGTTCGGCTGGCCCCGTCGCCGTCTGGTCAGGTGCCGTGTTCTTCACCCGACTCTGGACATTGCTACACTGTGGAGATTACGGTCTGGATTGGACGAGTTGACCAACTCAGGCTGGAGGGCCGGTGCGCCAACCCACGGTTCGGTACCACAATGCGATCATGGACAGCGCCCGATGGGAGGGGTTCCCCTTCCGCGACGGCGACATCGTGATCTCGACACCCGCCAAATGCGGCACGACGTGGACCCAGACGATCTGCGCTCTGTTGATCTTCCAGACACCGGAGCTGCCCCGCCCGCTGGACGACATCACCATCTGGCCGGACATGAAGACGCGCAGCCAGGCCGACGTGCTCGCGTTCTACGAGGCGCAGCAGCACCGACGCATCATCAAGACCCACACCCCGTTCGACGGTCTGCCGATCCACGACGGGGTCACCTACATCGCCGTCGGCCGGGACCCGCGGGACGTCGCCCTGTCCTGGGATGCACATTTCCGCAACACCGACTACGACGTGGTCCTGAAGCTGCGCGACGAGGCGGTCGGCAACGACGACCTGACCGGCGAGCTCACCGACGACGCGCCACCGCAGCTGGAGTCCGAGTACGACCGGTTCTGGGCCTGGATGGAACACCCCGACGTGCAGATCGGCCTGCCGTCGATGCTGCACCACATGTCGGGTTTCTGGGCGGAGCGTGAGCGGTCAAACGTCCTGCTGCTGCACTACGACGAGCTGAAGTCCGACCTTGAGGGCCAGATGCGGGCAATCGCCAAACGGCTCGACATCGAGGTGCCCGAACAGCGCTGGCCGGAGCTGGTGCAGGCAGCCACCTTCGATTCCATGCGCAACCGCGCCAAGGAGTTCGCCCCCGTCCTGGCGATGTGGCGGGACCCGAAGCAATTTTTCAACCGGGGCGCCACCGGTCAGTGGCGTGACCTGCTCGACGACGACGACCTGCGGCGCTACGAGGAGCAGGTCGCCAAGCTCGCCGTACCGGAGCTGGTCGACTGGCTGCACCGCGGCCCGATCACCGCCACCGCGACGACAGCGGGCCGCTGAGTGACCCACCGTTGACCCGGGGCCGCAGAACCGGCGGCGGCCTCGTCATGATCACGTGAGCGCCATGGACCTCAAGACCGTGCGGTGAGGTCCATGGCGCTCACCTGATTTTGGGAGGCACCGGCCGGCGCTACCGGTGGCCCGATCGCGGCATGTTACGGCTTGACGAGCGAGATTGCTCGCCCACAGCCTATGTCCAAGAGCGATGGCACCTGCGGCTCACCGGGCGAGCCCGCCTCGTCGGACCCTGCACCAGGTGTGCCGCCAGGGCAAGCGGTACATCTGGGTTCTCGCCTACCAGTGGGGCGGCCCCGCCTTCTCCTACCGCACCTCCACCAACCCGGCCGACGTCAACAGCTGGTCCGCCCACCAGCCCCCCTTCACCGGCAGCATCAGCAACTCCGGCACCGGACCCATCGACCAGGCACTCATCGGCGACGACCAGAACAGGTACCTCTTCTTCGCCAGCGACAACGGCCGCATATACCGCGCCAGCATGCCCATCGGCAACTTCCATCACGACCGACACCACCAACAACCTCTTCGAAGGCGTCCGGGTCTACAAACTCCAAGGCCAGGCGCCACCTGGACCCAACACCACACCATGACACGCCGGGCCCGCCCACGCCGGTGGGTCGTGATCAAGACGGCTCAGCCGACCTGGTGTCGGCGTGTCGAGTCGATAGGGCGTAGTGGATCAACCCTCACGGCAGCCGTCCCCCGGGATCAGCCACCGGGGCAGCTACGGCCACCGCTGGTCGGGATGCACTGCGTGACCTGCGGCGCTGGCTCGTTGCCGGTCGGCGTCCAACCGATCAGCGGCGTCGTGGCCGCCTGCCCGGCTATCGCGACAGCACAGTAGATCAGCGCCGCCCCCACCAGAGCCCCGACGAAGTGGCGAATCCAGTACCGGTCGCGGATGAGCCAGGCGAGCAACATCCCCGCCGCCGGGAGCACCAGGTTGAGCACCAGGGCCGTGGTCAGGATGGTGTCGGTGGTCGCGCCGAACGCCTGTGCCTGTGCACGGGTGTCGAGATAGGGCGACGACGTACGTCGAATCAGCCCGACGATGAGCAGGAACGGCACGCCGTAGAGCCAACCGAGGAGCAACACGCCGAGTCCGATGCGCTTCACGGGGCACCCTGCCAGACCGCGACGACTACCGCCACGACAGCGACGCTGCCCAGCACCGGAAGAGTGCCGACGACGATCGGAGAAGGGATCAGGCGGGCCAGCAGACCGGTGACCGCCAGTGTGCAGACCAGCAGGCCGAGGAGGACCGGACTGCCGACGAGCAGCAGCAGATCTATCCCTCCTGCGGTGTCAGGCAGCTGAACATCACCGAGCAGTCGGTGCGCAGCGCAGCCGGTATCCCTGACTGCCCGACGAGAACCGCAGTGATCACTGTGACGTACCAGCCGAGCGCGACGAGCAGGCTGCGCCCGTACGGTGCCCGACGCGGGGCATCATCGACATCCATGTACGACAATCTGCCACGAGCCTCACGGCGGGTACATCCGTCTTCGTACCCATTCGGCGGGTCGGCGGGTCGGTGCCTCATGCCCGACCGCCACCGCGACAATGACCCGATGAGCCTGGATGTCCGCAGCGACGACGGCTGTCGGTTGTGGGCCGAACAGTCGGGCACCGGACCGCCGCTGGTGCTCTGTCACGGCGGTCCGGGTCTGTGGGACTACTTCGACCCGCTCGCCCGGCTCCTCGAAGATCACGCTCGCATCATCCGGTGGGACCAACGCGGCTGCGGGCGATCGCAGCGGCGTGGGCCGTACCGCATCGCCCGCTTCGTCGCCGACCTCGACGCGGTACGCGACCAGCTGGCCGGGCCGCGCATGGCCCTGCTCGGCCACTCCTGGGGGCCCACCTGACGTTGCGGTACGCCATCGCGTACCCCGAGCGGGTCAGTCAGCTGATCTACGTGTCCGGGACCGGCATCGACCCTGGGCGGGACTGGCATCCGCACTACGAACGGAATCTGCGGCTCCGGCTCGGGGATCGTCTGGCCCGGTGGGAGACTCTGGGCGCCCGCTCCCGTACCCCCGCCGAGGAACGTGAGTGGGCGGTCCTGCAGTGGTCGGCCGACTTCGCCGACCAGGACACCGCGCTCAGTCACGCCCAACGCATGGCCGAACCATGGTTGGGCATCAGCTACGACTGCAGCCGGGCCATCAACGCCGAGGTCAAGCGGGAACTCGCCAAGACCGAGATAGCCGTACGCTGCCGGGCGCTCGATCTACCAGTGTTGATCATCGACGGCGCCGAGGACATCCGCCCTCGCTGGGCTGTGGACTCGCTGCACCGGACGCTGCCCAACAGTCAGCGCGTGATCCTCACCGGGTCCGCCCACCTGCCGTGGGTAGAGCGTCCGGACGACTTCCGCCTAGCGGTAACGACCTCCCTGACAGGGCAAAGGCCGCAGTCACCTGTCGTCCGGGAGTAGCCGGAACGCTGGATGCGGAGTCAGCGGTCGCAGCGCTCGAAAGTCCCGCCGATCCAAGGCCAACAGGGTGTCGGTCTGGTAGCGGGCGGCCAGCGCGACATTGACTGCGCTGACGAGCAGCGTCCAGCCTTCGTACGTCGGCTACGAGGACGCGATCCTCGTCGTCAAGCGGAGGCTGCGTCGTCAGGACGGCGTGGACTCCCGACGGTACGCGCTCGGGGTGTAGCCGAGCACCGTCCGGAACTCGTTGGCCAGGTGGGCCTGGTCGGCGTACCCGAGTTGGGCCGCCAGACCCGCCAGGTCGGTGGCCGGATCGGTCCGCAGCAGCTGCGCCGCCTCCTGCAACCGCCGTCGGCGGATCATCATCGACGGCGGCAGGCCGACGTGGCGGCGGGCCAGCCGCTGCACCGTACGGGCCGACACGTGCAGTCGGGCGGCGACGTCCTCGACCCGCAGCACCGTGTGGTCGGTGTCGACGAGCTCCGCCAAGGTGTTGGCCAGCAGCGCCTCCGGACCGGGCGGCCCGACCGTGGCGCTCAGCCAGTCGGCGAACGCCGCCACCGCACCAGCGTGCCGCTGCGGAGCGTCAACGGCACCAGTCATCGCGTCGACCACCGGCGGCCGAAGATCGGGCAGGTCCAGCCGGCGGGAGGCATCCCGCAGCGCCGCCGGCTCCGGGGTGAAGTGCGGCACCGCCGCCGGGCGCAGCAGCGCCCCGACCGCCCAGCCGGTGCCGGTCAGGTCCCGGTACGAGACCTGGGTCGTCGGACCGGCCAGCTCCACGCCGTCTGGGCCGACCACCAGATTGCAGGCCGGGAACGACAGGATCTGCTGCCGGGAGGTACGGCCCGGCGCGATCCGCCACTCGGGGATCCAGAACCAGCGGACCAGCGACGCGACCTGCTCCGGCGGCGGCAGCCGGGCGAAGGTCGGCAGCCGGGACGGGTACAGGATGCCGCGCTGCGCCGAGTCCACGGCTGCCAGGCTACGGCCTGCGGCACCGACGGCTGTCGGCTGTCGCGAATCTTCAAGTCACCACACCCGCACGCTGCCTAGGGTCGGGACATGTCCGACACTTTCCCGGCCGCCGACGGCCGATACACCACCAACGGTACGCCGCACGGCGTCACCAGCCTCACTCCGTTCCTGGCCCTTCCGGACGCACGCGGCGCTATCGCCTTCTACCGGGACGTGTTCGGCGCCCGAGTGGTCGACGTGACCGAGATGGGCGGCGCCGTGGTGCACGCGGTGCTCGACTTCGGCAACGGCCAACTGCAGCTCGGCGAGCCGTCCCCGGCGTACGGGCTGGTTGCCCCACCGGCTGGCGACGAGGACTGCTACTCGATTGGCCGGTACTGCCCGGACGTCGACGCCACGCTCACCCGCGCGGTAGCGGCCGGCGCAACGGTGCGGGAGCCGGCGACAATTTTCGTCTCCGGTGACCGGTTCGCCAGCATCCGCGACCCGTACGGGTTGCGCTGGTCGATCATGACCCGGGTCGAGGACCTCTCCGAGTCCGAAAGCGCCCGCCGGGTCGCCGAATGGGCCGCCCAGCAGGGCTGACATCCGCCTGCGGTAGAGCTGAGGAGTGCCCTGTTACCTTACTGATCGTCCCCACAGGGGACTGCTCGGTCGCCCGGCTCGGTATGACTGACTGCCCCTGTCGTGCGCATGATCCGGGGGG
>NZ_JBHMIP010000010.1:0-198054 GCF_048060245.1 Micromonospora sp. LOL_014 | reverse complement strand
GCCGAATCCCATCGAAAACCCCAGCTCAAGAGCCCCTCAACCGACTACGCAACAGCCCTGGTCTGGTACCCGCCCGGATCCAGCGTCACCACCGCACCCACAAGCGGGGTGAAGTCCGCGTCGGCCAGCACCGAACCGTCAAGGCTGGTCGCTGCATTCACAGTGAAGTATGCCTGGGCAAGACCACTGCGTCGGTCACCGACATCGACGGCTACGACGAAGAGAGAACGCTCCCCGGCTACATTGCCCACATTGATCGACACTGTCGCCGTTCCACCTGGTGCCAACGCAGACACCTCGGTGTCGACCGCAGTGCTGCCGATGCTGTAACGGAACTTCGTGACGTTGATATCTCCACCGGCGTTAAAGGTAACCGAGAGCTGGTCACCCGTGTTCGCTGCGCTGCCGGTGGGGAAAGAGACCACCGCCGGGAGCGGGACCGCAAGCTCGGCGAGGTTGGCTGCGCTCTCAGCGAAATTGTAGATCCGTACGTCGTCGACAGCCCCGGCAAAGAACCCGTCGTCCACGCCGTTCCACTTGCGCTTACCCAGGGCAACATTCGCGGTTGCGTTGAATCCACCACTCAAGGTAGCGGTTGCAGTCTGCGCCACGCCATTTACGTAAAGCTTCAACATTCCCGTCGATACATCATAGACGGCCGCTAGATGAGTCCACCTATCTGCTTCCGGGGCGCTGTTGGAAAGCACTGAGAACAGAGCCGGATTGTCCGCGTCCGCGCCCGCCATGCTGAAACGCCAGCGGTCGTCTGGACCCGAGTAGCCTAGCGTATAGGCAAACACCCGCGACCCGTTTGCCGATAGGATCGTCCGCTGGCCAGTAACTGCACTCGTCGAATCGAGCCGGACCCGTGCCGTGACGGTAAAGCTGGAGTCCGTGCGCATCGGAGTGGACACGTTGGTGTCGGGGTGTGGGTAGTGAAGCGCTCCTGTCACACTCCCGTATTCCGTCGCACCATTCAACAACAACGCGCTTCCCACCCCTGACCGGCCAGTCGTTCGCGACGCGCCACCAGCTAGGGAAAGGCCGTTGCCGTGCTGGGTTACATCGCCAGCGCTCCCGCTCGGTTCATCGAACGTCCAGTGCGCTGTCGGGCCGGCACCAGCCCGCACGACGAAGGTATAGATCCAGGGAGTCGCCGAGTAGCGTCCGGCGTGGTCCTTTGACCAGACGCGCAGCGCCTGAGTACCGTCCCGGACCGGACTCACCTTGATCGTCGCTCCGGAATCACTACTGCGTGCTGGCACCGTAGCGGCGTCCAGGTAGGTCCCGGAGTCCAGGGTCCACGCGTACTCCTTCACCTCATGGCGGCGCAGCGTTGGCGCGCTGACCTCGAAGGTTCCCTCAATTCCTACGCCACCGTGTGGCGTAGGACCGGTCGGGTAGTCTGTGGACGTCACATTCGACGGCCCTTCCGGGGCAGTCGCATCGACAACGAATTCGCAAGTTCCCGACCAGTCGCTGTAATGGCTCCCATCGTAAGTACGCGACTGCCACACATAGGTGTCGCCGTCGACCAACCGGCCGGCGGGAATGGCACGCGACACGATGGAGGAGTTGCCGGATGCCTGCGATACCCGGTCGGTGTCGTTCCGCGAGCCCCCAATCGGCCACCAGTAAAACCAGGTAGTCAGCGATTGTTGGCCGGAGTCCGGGTCCGAGTGCCGGGCGGACAGGGTCGGCGTAAGGGTCAGTACGTACGGCCGGGCGGACCCAGCCGCACAGGACCTGCCGTCCGACCGCCGGTCCGTCGGTGCGGCTGGTTTAGTGTTGTAGGTGATCGCGAGCTTCGGCGACGAATGGTTGAAACGCTTCCACTGGTTTTTTGTACTCTCGTCGACCGCCCGCAGCCCTACTGTCATGGTGGACTGCTTGTCAGTCTCGGCTGCCTTCTTGACCATCGAGGTGACATTGAATTCGATAGGCCCAGTTCCCATGCACCCGTGGACCGCGCCGACCTTACGGTTCGCGGCGGTCTGCGCCGTATAACCGCCATACCAGGTCGGCTGCTTGTTCCACGTTGTGGTCGAAGAAATCCCGCCCGTCAGCCAGAGCTTGGCATTCGACTTTGGGCTACAGGTCCAGGAGTGGCGCTGCTCAATCCGAAACGTCGCAGCCTGGATGATCTTGCCCTTGACACCAGAGACATCCATTCGGAAGAACGATCGTATGATGTAGTCAGCGCAGCCTGTGCAATCCGCGGTTCTGCCAGCGCCAGCCGAACCATGGGTAGAGCCGTTGTAAAGCGCGCTGGCGTTTCGCCAGAAGGAACTGGTCTTGTACTTACTCCACACTGTCGTCCATGCGCTGTCGGAGACGTTCCCTGTCCAAGCCGGATCGATGTAGATCGGGAACGTTGCCGTCGGGCTGGTG
Organism: Micromonospora sp. LOL_014; assembly: GCF_048060245.1. Taxonomy (NCBI): domain Bacteria; kingdom Bacillati; phylum Actinomycetota; class Actinomycetes; order Micromonosporales; family Micromonosporaceae; genus Micromonospora; species Micromonospora sp. LOL_014. Next base: position 195,663 of record NZ_JBHMIP010000010.1, on the reverse strand, counting down.
AGCAACGACTTGTCCGGCACGATGGTCAGGCTGTTCTGACCAATCTTCACCGGCATCACCGCGCGCCGCGCGCCCTCGGCCGGCTCACGCGCCGCCAAGTCCGCCGCCTCCATCTTGTCGTCTTTATCCAGCCTGGAGGTGGCTGGGCCCTGGCCCTTCCGCTGCGCTGGCCCGGCTCCGGCCTGGGCATCCTGCTTCGCCTCATCGCCGGGCAAATCTGAGTCGACCGAGGAGTCCCACATCAATGGCGCCGGCGCCGTGAAGACGGCAGATCCACGATCGTCGTGTGCAACGATTGTCCCCCCGTCACCTTTCCGGACAGCCAATCCCTTCACCGACATCCCGAAACGAATCTCCGACAGCCGAGGATCCTTAGCGGCACTCGGCGTCCGGACTACGAGCACATGAGAGAAACCTAACGCGCTGGCGGTTACCTGCAAGTCTGTATCCGGCAGAACCTCGCGGTAGATCGCGGTGTCGCCCGCCAACTCGGGAGCAGGCAACGGACCTGGCCAGGATATTGCCAACTCCCTGCCATCATCGACAACCCGCGCCATCGGCCCGCTGCCGCCCGATGAAAGAAAGACCGGCAGTACCGAAGCCTTCGGTGAAATACCCTGTGGCGTTGCCTTCAGCGTAGCGTTTACCGGCGCCCACGATGACCCACGGCGAACTCGAACCGGCACCATACTTTCTTCCAAGGTTCGCGAGCCGTCCAGGTTCAGAAAGGTTTGGGACACTTCAGTTCGCTCGGACAAAATCTCTACGCGACTCTGACAGATCTTCACCATCGACTCGGCGCTACGCGCGTCCGGCTGCTCCTCAACGCAGGACGATATGGGCAGTCCCGCCGGCTCCGCACCAGCGGGAGACGCTGCCGTCAGCGAGCCGGCAACCAACCCGAGCACCGCGAGCCTAGCGGCACCAGCTCGCAATCTGCACCTCAGCCGAGCGTTCCGGCCACGGATCCCCAGTTGGGTCGACATGGTTGGCCTCCGAATCTGCCTAACAAGAACGGTCAGCGGTGCCGTTGACCTCGGCGCGGCGGTTAGGTGCAGTCATGCCGTATCAGCGGCTGCAGGCATCCCTCGGTAGACCGTCCAGGGCAGACCTGTTGACGAGGAGGCCCCAGTGGCGTGTGCCGAGGCTGTTCCGACCAGCCGTGACATGCCACCGACACGGCCGTCCACCCATGCCTCGACACGCCCGTCCGTACGCCAGCCATCCGGCACCCCCGTGATCGACGCCAGTCAGTGTCCGACTGTAGGCGATCCAAACGATCGGTGTAAATGACAGTCACAAGCTGTGACCACAAAGCGGACACGACACACCCTTCCGACACTCGCCGCCATACGAACCGTAAGCACGGAGACGGCCACCCTCCGCAGCACTACTGCGTCACGCCGCGAGCAGCCGGTCGGGGTTCCGGTCGGGGCGGTTAGTTCGATACCATCGAACAAGAATCGGCGCGGCCCGGCGGGCGGTCCGCGCGGGGGTCACGGGAGGTCCGGTGCGCAGGTCTGATCGCGTCGTCGCCGACGGCGACGCACGCCAGGATCTGGTCGGCGCCCGGATGCGCCAGTTCCGCAAGGAGCAGGGGCTGACCCTGCGCGGTCTGGCCAGCCGCGCGAACCTGTCGATCGGGTTCCTGTCCCAGGTCGAGCGGGGTGTCTCGTCGATCGGGCTGACCGCGCTCAACAGCGTCGCCGCCGCCCTGGACCGGCCGGTCGCCGAGTTCTTCAGCGCGGAGCCGACCGAAACCGCCGAGGACCCGCAGGGCAGCCTGCCGGTGCACTTCACCCTCACCCGGGCCGACAACGGCGCCACCGAGTACGTCTCCGGCCAGCAGACCTACCGGATGCTCTCCGACCGTGGCCCCAACCTGGTGCTGGAGCCGATGCTGGTGCACATCGCGCCGGGCGGGCGCCGCGAGGAGGCGTACGGGCACTTCGGCGAGGAGTTCGCCTACGTGGTCAGCGGCGAGCTGCTGTACGAGGTCGACGGGGTGGAGCACCGGCTCTACCCGGGCGACAGCCTGCATCTACGGTCCAGCACCCCGCACCGGCTGTACAACGACACCGACCAGGTGACCACCGTCGTGTCGGTGGTCACCCCACGGCTGTTCTGACCGCCACACTGCCCACTGGTGGGCAACATGTTCACTGACACGTCATAATTTCGGGTCAGCTGACCGGATCCGGACCGTCACCGGCCCGGGACCCGGTCCAGGAAGCGGTCCACCTGCGTCATCGTCGCCTGCCAGATCGGCGCGGCCGGGTCGATCACCGAGAAGTGGTCGCCCGGCTGCTCCAGCCAGCCCGGGTCTTCCCCGGCGGCCCGCGCCGCCGCCACGTACCGGCGGTTGAAGTCGATCAGGTCGAGGTCGTCACCGGCACCCTGGACGATCAGCTGCGGCACCCCGATCGGCAGCCGGGCCATCGGATCCGAGGCGGCGTACACCTGCGGCACGATGTCGTGGCCACCGCCGAGTGCGGCGGCGACCGCGCCGGTGCCGACCTGCCGCCGGTCCCCTTCCGCCAGGTCCAGCACCCCGGCCAGGGAGACCGCCAACGCCACCGGCACCGGACCGCCGTCGGCGGCCAGCCGCACCGCCAACTGCCCGCCGGCGGAGTGGCCGAACACCGCGACCCGGTCCAGGTCGAGCAGACCGTCCGGCACCGCGCCACCGGTCAGCTCCGGCAGGTTGGCCAGCACCGCCAGCCCGGTCGCCACGTCGGCGGTGGTGGCCGGCCAGCCGTGCCGGTCCGGCCGGCGGTACTCCAGGTTCCACGCCGCGTAACCCCGGTCGGCCAGGTCGACGGCGAGCGCGTCCATCAGGTCCGCCGCCCAGATCGACCGCCAGAAGCCGCCGTGCAGCAGCACCGCCACCGGCAACGGCCCGGCGGACACGTCAGGCGCATCGGCCGGTAGCCGCAGCTCGCCCCACTGCTCCGGGTCCGGCCCGTACGCGACCCGCCGCGCCGGGCGGCGCAGCCGGTGCACGGCGTGCCGGATCGCCCAGGCCAGCCCCCACACTCCCCGGCCGGACAGGTGGACCGAGCCAGGACCGGTCGGCTGCGGGTCGGTCACCTGCGGGTCGTAGTGGACGGTGCGGCCTGCCCAGCGGCCGTCGGCGGTCAGCAGCGCCCGTACCGCCGGGTCCGGGCCGGGCAGCAGCACCACCGCGCGCCCGCCGACGCTGCCGACCCCGTCGAGCAGGCCGCGAACCTCGTCGGCGTCGGCGGCGACCACGAAGTCCCCGACCACGCCGAGGCCGGCCGCTTCGGCGACGACCAGGCCCCGCAGCAGTTCCGGGTCGACGGTCAGCCCCGGGCCGGCGACGACGAGTACACCGTCGACTGTCATCGGGAAACCTCCCTACGTAGCAGCGGCAGCACCGCGCTGCCGAGCAGCTCCACGCCACGGTCGTCGGTGAGCCCGTGCGGGGTGCCGAACTCGACCCGACGCACCCCGGCGTCGATCAGCGCCTGCGCCTGGGCGGCGACCTGCTCTGGGGTGCCGGAGAAGGCGAACCGGTCCAGCAGGTCGTCGGGCACCAGCCGGCCGGCGTCGACGTCGCGTCCGGCCGCCACCAGCGACTTGACCTGCGCCAGCAGCTCGTCCGGCACGGTGACGGTCGGATCCAGGTCGGCGACCACCGCCAGGTACATCGCCACCTCGGTGCGGGCCTTTGCCCGGGCCGCCGCGCCGTCGGTGTCCACCACGGTCACCGCGCCGAACACGATGCCGACGTCGTCGACGGACCGACCGGCGGCGTCGGCGCCGGGACGCAGCCGGTCGCGGATCACCGGCACCATGTCCGGGTTGGCGCTGCCGCCGACCTTGATCTCGTCGGCGATCCGGCCGGCGAGCGCGGCACCCCGTGGCCCCCACGCGCCGAGCAGCAGCGGCGGGTCCGGGCGGTGCACCGCGTACCGCAGGGCGGTGTCCGGGGCCAGCCGGAACACCTTGCCGTCGAACCCGGACCGGTCGCCGCGCAGCAACCGGCGGATCACCTCGGCGGCCTCGGCGAGCACGGTCAGCGGGCGCGGCTGCTCGATGCCGACCGCGCCGAGCCAGGTGCCGCGGGCCAGCCCCAAATAGGCCCGCCCGTGCGAGGCCAGGTCGAGCGCGGCGAGCTGGCCGGCGATCTCGTACGGCGCCATCGAGTACGGGTTGAGGCAGGCGGTGCCGAGCCGGACCCGATCGGTGGCGGCGGCCATCTCCAGCAGCGGGAAGATCGGCGGCTGGTACATCAGGTCACCGAAGACGCTCAGCACGTCGAAGCCGTGCGCCTCGGCAGCACGGGCCAGCCGGGCGTAGTCGCCGGCGCGTTTGTCGCTCTGCAGGCCGAGTCCAATTTCCACAGCCACGCGAACCTCCGATGATTCAGGTCAGGTCGGCCGAGTTCATCCGCCGCTTGCAGGTCCGTTCGACCCGCATGACCAGGCCCTCCTCCGGGTCCGGGCAGGCGAACAGGGTGTCGCGTTCCAGCCAGTCCCCCGGCGGCATGTCGCGCTGCTTGGCGGCCAGGAACGGCAGTACCGACGCGAGCGCGTACACGCAGAAGTGTTTCCCTTCCGGGATCTTCAGGTGTGCGCTGTCGGTGAGGTCGAAGTGGTCGCCGACGGCCATCCCGCAGACCGACCGGCCGGTGATCCGGTCCACGCTGACCCGCAGGTCGTAGACCTCCATGTCGCCGTCGTCGGTGCCGACATTCTGATCGCTCATGACTGCTCCCTCGGGTCGATCCGGACGATGATCTTTCCGGTGGTACGCCGGTCGGCCAGGTCGGCGAGCGCGGCCGGGGTGCCGGCCAGGTCGACGACCCGGTTCGCCGGGGGCCGGACCGCGCCGGCCGCGATCAGATCGAAGATCCGCTGGTACGCCTGGGCGACCGCGTCCGGCCGGGTCCACGGGTACGTCGAGCCCCAGGAGAGCCCGATCAGAGTGTGGTTGCCGGCGATCAGCCGCATCGGGTCCACCGGTGGCGGGTTGCCGCCGGCCGCACCGACCGCGACGAGCCGGCCCTCGAACGCCAGGCAGTCCAGTGACCGGGTGAACACGTCCCCGCCGACCGGGTCGACGATCACGTCCGCGCCGGCACCGCCGGTGGCGTCGCTTACCGCCGCGACGAAGTCGCCGGCCAGGTAGTCGACGGCGACGTCGGCGCCGTTGTCGCGGCACAGCGCGGTCTTCGCCGGCCCGCCGGCGGTGCAGATCACCCGAGCACCGCGGGCGGCGGCCAGCTGGGTGGCGGCGATGCCGACGCCACCGGCTCCGGCGTGCACCAGCACCGTCTCACCAGGTTGGACCACGGCGCGGTCCAGCGCGAACCAGGCGGTCTGGTAGGTGACCGGGACGGCGGCGGCGACGACCGGGTCGATGCCCGCCGGACGCGGTACGGCGAGCGCCGCGTCGATGGTGACGGTCTCACCGAGCGCCCCGTGCGGCAGCGCCGGGCAGGCCACCACGTCGGTGTCGGCGAGCGCTTCGGCACCGGTGCCGGTGGCCACGACCCGGCCGGCCAGTTCGACGCCGGGGGTGAACGGCGGCGCCGGGCGGACCGGGTAGCTGCCCCGGCAGAGCATCACGTCGAGGAAGTTCAGCCCGACCGTGGCGACGGCGATCCGGACCTGGCCGGGGCCGGGTGGTGGATCCTCGGGCAGGTCGGCGACGGTGAGCACCTGGTCGGGTTCGCCGTACCCGGTGGCGACGAGGCGTCTCATGCCGGGCCGCCGGCCGGTTCGAGCGCCGGTTCGCGGGCCGGTCCCGCCGGGTGGCGGACCAGTTCGGAGTGGTGGTGCACGATCCGCCAGCCGTCGCCGGTGCGGCGCAGCACGTCGGTGACCCGGCTGTGTTCGGCCGGGCCGCCGCCGGCCGGCACCGCGACCAGCACGTAGCGGGCCACCGCGGCGTCGCCCCACACGTCGATCCGCAGGTCCTCGGGGGCCAGCCGGTCCAGCACCGGCCGGGCCCCGGCGGCGTCGCGCCGCTCCCGGTAGGCGTCCAGCTGGTCGCGGGTGCGCAGCGGGCCGGGCAGATGGGTCTCCCAGGTGGTCACGTCGGCGTGCAGGTGCCGGTCGAAGCGGACCCTGTCGCCGGCGAGGAACGCGTCGTACATGTCGCCGATCGCGGCCGCGATCTCGGCGGTCTCCTGCTCGGACATTCTGCTCCTCACGTCGTTCACCAGGCGGTCCAGCCGGCGCGGTCGTCGCGGACCACCCGGCCGCCGGACATCACCCAGCGCACGCCCCGGAACGCCGACGTGTCGGCGACCGGGTCGGCGTCCATCGCCACCAGGTCGGCGTACTTGCCGGTCTCGACGGTGCCGAGGTCGGCCTCGGCGCCGAGCCAGCGGACCGGGCCGAGAGTGCCGGCGTACAGGGCGCGGGCCGGGCCGATGCCGCTCTCCGACAGGTACTCCAGCTCCCGCACCGAGGCGTTGGTGCCCTCGAAGGACCAGAACGGCGGCATGTCGCTGCCGAGCAGTACCTCCACCCCGGCGGCCAGGGCCATCGCGTAGCTCTCCAGGTGCTGGGGTCCGGCACCGAGCGACCGGCACTGCATCCACTGCGGTACGCCGAGTTCGTCGAAGAACTCCTTGCACCGGGTGACCAGCAGGGTCGGTACCAGGGCGGTTCCGCGCCGCGCCATCCGCGCGGCCACCTCCTCGGTGAGCTGGTAGCCGTGTTCGACGCAGTCCAGGCCCAGCTCGACAGCTTCACCGATGACCGGTGCCGGGCCGGCGTGCGCGGTGACCTTGCGGCCCCAGGCGTGCGCGGTGTCGATGACGGCGGCCATCTCGTCCGGGAACAGCTGCCGGGTGTGGATCGACTCGTGTTCGCCGGCGATCCCGCCGGAGATCATCACCTTGATCAGGTCGGCGCCGGCCCTGATCTGGCTGCGCACGCCGCGCCGGAACCCGTCGGCCCCGTCGCATTCCAGGGTGTCGGTGCTCTCGTGGCCGTGCCCGCCGGTGCAGACCAGCGCCCGGCCGGCGGTGAAGATCCGTGGCCCGGTGACCCGGCCGGCGGTGATCGCCCGGCGCAGCGCGAAGTCGGCATGGTCCTTCTCAGCCACGCAGCGAACCGTGGTCACCCCGCAGAGCAGGGTGCGCCGGGCCCCGTCGGCCATGTAGAGAGCCAGCTCGTGCGGGGTCAGGTCCTTGACGCTCTGCCCGCCGGCACCGGGCAGCGACAGCGACAGGTGGGTGTGCATGTTGGTCAGCCCGGGCGTAAGGTACGCACCGCCGAGGTCAACCTCGGTGACGTCGGCCTCGGCGCGGGCGGCGGCGGTCACCTCGGCGGCCGGGCCAACGGCGGCGATCCGGTCGCCGCGTACCCAGACGGCGGCGTCGGTGACCGGGCCGACGCCGTCGAGGACGCGGGCGTCGACGACGGTGCAGTTGGTCAGCACGGTGTCGACCGGTTCGCGGTGGGTGGCGGCGCTCATGCCGGCGTCCGGTCAGCGGGATTGGTCATCGCGGGCCTTTCTGCGGGTGCGGGGACGGGTACGCCGTAGACGTCGCGGGCGGCGGCCGGTGACACGTAGCCTTCGGCGACGTCTTCGCGTACCGCCTCGGGGTCGCGTCGGCGCGGGTCTCCGTGCCCGCCGCCACCGGCGGTGAGCAAGGTGACCCGGTCACCGGGCACCACCGGCGTGCGTTTCGTGCTGACCCGCCGTTCCCGGCCGGTGCCGGGGTGGACGATCACCTGGATCGGGTCCGGCTGCCCGCCACCGGCCAACGCCCACGGCGCCGACCTGGTCTTCTTCACCACGGACAGGAATTCGCCGGCGGTGGCGAACCGGATGTCGCGGCGCAGCCCGGGTCCGCCCCGGTGCCGGCCGGCGCCGCCGGAGTCGGTGCGGATCTCCAGCCGTTCGAAGAACATCCCGGTGCGGGCCTCGAGCACCTCGACCGGGGTGTTGCGGGCCTGGGTCTGGCACAGGTGGTTGGCCGGGCCGATGCCGTCGTGGTCGGGCGAGGCGCCCCAGCCGACCGGGTCGTTGTTGCTGACCGCGTAGAGCTGCCCGGTGTCGGGGTGGGTGCCGACCATCATGAACCCGGGTACGTCGCCACCGGACGAGGCGGCCAGCCGGTCCGGCATGCCCTGGGCCAACGCCCGGTAGATCAGCTCCATCGCCACCGTGCCGGTCCACTGGGTGAACGTGGCGGCCGGGTAGACGGCGTGAAACAGGCTGCCTGGTTCGGCGACCACCCGCAGCGCGGTGAAGTGCCCGGCGTTGGTCTGCTCGGTCGGGGTGGTGAGCGCCTTGAACGCGACCCGGGCGGTGGCGATGGTCGATCCGTACGGCAGGTTCACCGGTCCGGCGACGGCGGGTGACGATCCGGTGAAGTCCACCGTGCAGGTGCCGTCGGCGATGGTGACGGTGACCTGCATCTTGATCGGCTCGTCGGTGATGCCGTCGTCGTCGAGCCAGTCGACGGCGGTCCAGCAGCCCTGCGGCAGCGCGGCGATCGCGTCGGCGGTGGATGCCTGCGCGGCGGCGATCGCGGTGTCGACGACCGTGGTCACGGTGGCCGGGCCGAACCGTTCGACCAGCTCGATCAGCCGGCGCTCACCGGTGCGCAGCGCCGCGACCTGGGCGTGCAGGTCGCCGATGACCAGTTCCGGCATCCGCGAGTTGAACCGGATCAGCTCGATGATCTCGTTGGCCGGCTCACCACGGCGGAACACCTTGGTGCCGGGGAAGATGATGCCTTCCTGGTGCATGTCGGTGGAGTCGAGCACGTAGCCCGGGTCCTTCGCGCCCAGGTCCATCCAGTGCGCCCGCACGCACAGGAACCCGATCAGCGTGCCGTCCCCGGCCGGCCCGTCGCCGCCGGCACCGGCCGGCTCCGGCAGGAAGACCGGGGCGAACAGGGTGGCGTCGTAGGCGTGCGCCGCGTTCCAGTACGGGTAGTTCAGCAGCACCACGTCACCGGGGTGCAGATTCTCCCGGCCGACGTACTCGACGCCCTTGCGGATCGAGTAGTCGTTGGCGCCGAGGAACCGGCTCAGCCCGGTCGACTCGGCGACCAGCCGCAGCCGGGCGTCGTAGATGGAGATGCCGAAGTCGTACACCTCGTAGATGACCGGGTTGAACGCGGTACGCACCAGCGCGGAGCGCATCTCCTCGGCGGCGGCCACCAGGTAGCTACGCACCACCTCGGTCGCCGCACCGTCCACCCTGGAAGTATCAGTCATCGACGTCGACCCCGTACACCTCGCGGGCGGCGGCCGGTGACACGTAGCCTTCGGCGACGTCTTCGCGGACCGCCGCCGGGTCGCGCCGGCGCGGGTCGCCGTGCCCGCCGCCACCGGCGGTGAGCAGGGTGACCCGGTCACCGGGCACCACCGGTGTCCGTTTCGTGCTGACCCGGCGTTCCCGGTCGGTGCCCGGGTGCACGATCACCTGGTTCGGGTCCGGCTGCCCGCCACCGTCGAGCGCCCACGGCGCCGACTTCGTCTTCTTGATCACCGACAGGAACTCGCCCGGGGTGACGAACCGGATGTCGCGCCGCAGCCCCACGCCGCCCCGGTGCCGGCCGGCGCCGCCGGAGTCGGTGCGCATCTCGAACCGTTCGAAGAACATCCCGGTCCGGGCCTCGAGCACCTCGATCGGGGTCATCCGGCCGGTGCTGCCGGAGACGTGGGTGGCGGCGTTCATCCCGTCGTGCTCCCGGGTGCCGCCCCAGCCGACCGGGTCGTTGTTGCTGACCGCGAAGAGCTGGCCGGTGTCCGGGTGGATGCCGACCATCATGAACCCGGGCACGTCGCCGCCGGACGAGGCCGGCAGCCGGTCCGGCATGCCCTGGGCGAGTGCCTTGAGGATCAGCTCGACGGCGACGATGCCGGTCCACAGGGTGAACGTCGGCTGCGGGTAGACGGCGTGGAACAGGCTGCCCGGCTCGGCCCTGACCCGCAGCGGCGCGATGGTGCCGGCGTTCGACGGCTGGTCCGGTGAGGTCAACGACTTGAGGATCACCTTGCAGATCGCCTCGGTGGCCCCGTACGGCATGTTGATCGGGCCGGGCACCGCCGGTGACGAGCCGGCGAAGTCGACGGTGAAGGTGCCGTCGGCGATGGTGACGGTGACCTGCATCTTCACCGGATCCTCGGTGATGCCGTCGTCGTCGACCCAGTCGGTGGCGGTCCACGAGCCCTGCGGCAGGGCGGCGAGGGCGGCCCGGCTGCGGGCCTCGCCGTCGGCGATGATCGCGTCGACGGCGGCGGCCACCGTGGGCCGGCCGAACTTGGCCAGGATCTCCAGCAACCGCCGCTCACCGGTACGCAGCGCGGCGATCTGGGCGTGCAGGTCGCCGAGGACCTCGGCCGGCATCCGCGAGTTGAAGCGGATCAGCTCGTGGATCTCGTGCACCGGCTCGCCCCGGGACACCACCTTCGTGCCGGGGAAGATCAGCCCTTCCTGGTGCATGTCGGTGGAGTCGAGCACGTAGCCCGGGTCCTTCGCGCCCAGGTCCATCCAGTGCGCCCGGACGCAGAGGAACCCGACCAGGTCGCCGTCGGCGTCCGGGTCGGCGTCGGCCGGGTCCGGCATGAACACCGGGGCGAACAGGGTTGCGTCCGAGGCGTGCGCCGCGTTCCAGTACGGGTAGTTGAGCAGCACGATGTCGCCCCGGTGCAGATTCTCCCGGCCGACGTACTCGACACCCTTGGCGAGCGAGAAGTCGTTGGCGCCGAGGAAGAACGTCAACCCGGTCGCCTCGGCGATCAGCCGCAGGTCGGCGTCGTACATCGACATGCCGAAGTCGTGCACCTCGTAGATCACCGGGTTGAACGAGGTACGGATCAACGTGACCCGCATCTCCTCGGCGGCGGAGATCAGGTAGCTGCGCACCACCTCGGCGGTGGCTCCGTCCAGCGTGGTCACTTCGCCTCCTCCAGGGTCACCAGCAGGTAGCCGTGCGGGTCGACCTCGACGTGCTGCCCGCTGGGCACCACCGTGGTGGAGGTGCCCTCGTCGACCAGGGCCGGCCCGGCGAACCGGTCCCCCGGCGCCAGCTTCGCCCGGTCGTAGACGGCGAACGACGCCACCTCGCGGGTGCCGAAGTCGAAGGCGTCGCGGCGGCCGAGCAGCGCCCGGGTCGGGTCGCCGTCGCCGGCCGGCGGGCGGACCAGCTCCGGGCGGGTGGTCCGGCCGATGCCGCGCACCCGCAGGTTGAGGATCTGCAGCCGGTTGCTCATCGCGTGGCCGTACCGGGTGCGGTGCAACTCCTCGAACGCGGCCCGGACCGCGTCGCGGTCCAGCTCGGCGCCGACGGTGACGATCAGGGTGTGTTCCTGGCCGAGGTAGCGCAGCTCCAGCTGGCGTTCCAGCACCGCCGAGCCGGCGTCGACGCCCTGCTCCACCAGGGAGCCGACCGCCTCCGCCTCGACCTCGACGAACATCGCCTCCAACGCGGCCAGGTCGACGCTGCCCTCCGGCGCGTCGGCGTCCAGGGTGGCCAGCACCGTCCGGGAGAAGTCGTCGACGATGTCGGCCGACAGCATCCCCCAGGCGGAGAAGCCGGACGGGGCGAACGGCACCACCACCTCCCGGATGCCCATTTCGCGGGCCAGCAGCGGGGCCAGCAGCGGGCCGGCGCCACCGAAGGCGAGCAGCGAGAAGACCCGGGGGTCGTGGCCGCGTTCCACGGTGATCTGCCGGACCGCGCCGACGGTGCGGGCCAGCAGCACGTCGTAGACGCCGGCCGCGGCGGCGGTCGGGCTCAGCCCCAGCGGGGTGGCGATCTGCTCGTCGAGCGCCGCCTGCGCCGCCTTGGCCTGCAACCCCATGGTGCCAGCGAGGAACCGGTCCGGGTCGACGTAGCCGAGCACCACCGAGGCGTCGGTGACGGTCGGCCGCTGCCCGCCCCGGCCGTAGCAAACCGGCCCCGGATCGGCGCCGGCGCTCTGCGGCCCCACCTTCAGCAGCCCTCGGTCCAGCCAGGCGATGGAGCCACCGCCGGCGCCGATGGTGCGGATGTCGTACGTCGGGATCAGCAGCGGGAAGTGCTCCAGCTGCGCCTCGTACGCGGCGACCGGGCTGCCCGCCTCGATCACGCAGGCGTCCAGCGACGTCCCGCCGATGTCGAAGGTGAGCAGGTTGTCCCGGCCCAGCGCGCCAGCCAGGTAGGCGGCGCCGACGATGCCGCCGGCCGGGCCGGACAGCACGGTGTGCGTCGGCGACTTCTTGGCCGTCGTCGAGGTCATCGACCCGCCGCCGGAACGCATGATCAGGAACCGGCCGGTGAAGCCCCGGTCGGCCAGCCCGGACTCCAGTTCGTCGACGTAGCGTTCGAAGATCGGCCGGATGTACGCCTCCAGCACGGTGGTGCTGGTCCGCTCGTACTCGCGGTGCTCGCGCACGATGTCCGTCGACACCGAGACGCTGACCTGCGGGTACGCCTCGCGGATGAGCGCGGCGGCGGCGCGTTCGTGGCTGGGGTCGATGAACGAGTGCAGGAAGCAGACCGCGATCGACCCGACCCCGTGCTCCTCGACCAGGGTGCGGGCGGCCGCCCGGACACTGTCCGGGTCGAGTTCGGTCACCACCCGACCCTGGTAGTCCAGCCGGCCGGTCACCCCGGCGGTGTACCGCCGTTTGACCAGGCTCTCCGGCCGCTCGTACTGGAAGTCGTACATGTGGTCGGCGGGCACATTGCCCCGGCCGAGCAGGAAGACGTCCCGGAAGCCCTCGTTGGTGATGATGCCGGTGGCCCCGCCCCGGCGCTCCAGCACGGCGTTGAGCCCCAACGTGGTGCCGTGGATGAACAGCTCCACCTCGGACAGGTCGGTGCCGAGCGCGGTCACCGCGTCGAGCACCCCCTCCCAGGGGCGGGCCGGGGTGGTCGACGCCTTACGGAACCGGACCTGGTTGGTACGGGTGTCCAGCTCCATCGCGTCGACGAAGGTGCCGCCGATGTCGACGGCGAGCCGGATGTGCGGTGCGGGCATCGTCTCAGGTCACCTTTCGGATGCGGTCAGCAGGTCGGGGATCTCCGGGGCCCGCCAGCAGGCCGCCCGGCTGCGCCCGTACGGCAGCAGCTGCTGTTCCTCTGTGCGGCACCGGCCGGTGACGAACGGGCAGCGGGCGGCGAGCGGACAGCCGGCGGCGGCGTCGGTCTCGTCGAGGTCCTTGAGCAGGTCGACCCGGCCGCCGCCGAACCCGGCGCCGAGACTCGGCGCGCTGGACAGCAACGCCCGGGTGTACGGGTGCGCCGGGCTGGTGAAGACTTCGTCGACCGGTCCTTCCTCGACGATCCGGCCCAGGTAGAGCACGATCACCCGGTCGGCGAAGCCGCGTACCGTGGCCAGGTCGTGGGAGATGAACACGCTGCCCCGGTCCCGGTCGGCGGCGACGTCGCGGATCACTTCGAGGATCTGCGCCTGCACGGTGACGTCCAGCGCCGACGTCGGCTCGTCGAAGACGATCAGGTCGGGGTCGCCGACCAGGGCACGGGCGATGCCGACCCGCTGCGCCTGCCCGCCGGAAAGTTCATGCGGGCGGCGGGCGAGGATCGACCGGTCCAGCTCCATCCGGTCCAGCGCGGCACCGACCCGTTCGGCCCGCTGCGGCGCCGGTACGCCGAGCGCGCGCAGCGGTTCGGCGATGGCGTCCGCGACGGTGCGGCGCGGGCTGAGCGCGCCGAACGGATCCTGGAACACCATCTGAGCGCGGGTCCGCAGGGTGCGCAGCGCCCGGCCGCGCAGCTCGGCCATCCGGGCGCCACCGATTTCCACGGTGCCGCTGGCCGGCTCGACCAGCCCGAGGATCAGCTTGGCCAGGGTCGACTTGCCGCAGCCGCTCTCCCCGACCACGCCGAGGGTTTCGCCGGCGGCGACGGTCAGGTCGACGCCGCGCAGCGCGTGGTGCCCGCCGCGGCCGAACCGGCTGCGGTAGACCACATGCGCGTCGTCGATGCGCAGCACCGTCCGCTCGGCGGCACCGGCCCGCTCGGCGGCACCGGCCCGCTCGGCGGCACCGGCCCGCGGTGCGGTGCCAGGCGACGCGGTGCCCACCGACGTGTCGACGACGGCCGGATCGGTGACCAACGGCCCGGTCTGCGGGTGGAAGCAGGCCAGCGTCCAACCGGCCGTACCGCCGACGGCAGTACGGTCCGACGCGACGCGGTCCGACGCTGCTGCCGGCACGGCGCCGGTCGGCGGACGCTGCGCGGCGCAGCGGTCGGTGGCATGCGCGCACCGGGAGACGAACGGGCAGTCGCCGGGCGGGGCGGTCAGCAGCGGCATCCCGCCGCCGGTGGCCCGGACCGGGCGGCCGTCCACGTCGGGCACCGAGGCGAGCAGCGCCCGGGTGTACGGGTGGGCCGGGGCCCGCAGCACCTGCGCCGCCGGCCCGCTCTCCACGACGGTGCCGGCGTAGAGCACCACCACCCGGTCGCAGACCTCGGCGATCGAGGCCAGGTCGTGCGAGATGAGCAGCACCCCGCGCCGGTCGGCGTCGGCCGCGTGGCGGAACTGGCGGAGGATCTCCCGGGCCAGGGTGACGTCCAGGCCGGTGGTCGGTTCGTCGGCGATCAGCAGGCCGGGCGCGCAGCCGGTGGCCAGGGAGATCATCACCCGCTGCGCCATCCCGCCGGACAGTTCGTGCGGGTACGCGTCGAGCCGCCGCTGCGGGCTGCGGATACCGACCGCCGCGAACAGTTCCCGGGCCGTCTGGCGGGCCTGCTGCCGGGTCATCCCCTGATGGGTGGTGAGCCGGTCGGTCAACTGCCGACCGACGGTACGGGTGGGGCTGAGCGCGCCGCGCGGGTTCTGGAAACAGATCGCCGCGCCGTGGCCGCGGTGGCGGCGCAGCTGCTCCGGGTCGAGCCGCAGCACGTCGACCGGGCCGCCGGTGTTGCCGGCACCGTCCCCCGGCCCGCCGCCGGGGTCGGCGGTGGCGTCACTGCTGACGTCGCCGCCGTGGAAGCGGACCCGGCCGGTGGCCTGCGCGCCGCCGGGCAGCAGGCCGACGATCGAGCGGGCCACCATGGACTTGCCGCCGCCGCTCTCGCCGACCAGGCCGACCACCTCGCCCCGGTCGACGTGCAGGCCGACCCCGCTGAGCGCGGCGACCTGCCGACCGGGCCGGCGGATCAGCACCGACAGGTTCTCGATGGCGAGCAGGTCCCGGGTGATCGTCGTCGGGTCCATCGCGGTCACCGCCGTTTCGCTTCCGCGCGTTCCTGCAGCCCTTCGCCGAGCAGGCTGAAGCCGAACACGCTGATCAGCAGGAACAGGCCGGGCGGCACCGAGGTCCACCAGCGGCCGGCGACCACGTCCGGTGAGCCGAGACTGATCATCGACCCCCATTCGGCGGTCGGCACCGAGATGCCCAGCCCGAGGAAGGACAGTCCGGCCAGGGTGAGCATCGCCCAGCCGCAGCCCAGCGGGGCGATCACCCGGACCGGGGTGAGGCTGTTCGGCAGCACGTGCCGCCAGAGCACGCCGAGGTGCGACGCGCCGGAGGTGACGGCGGCGTCAATGAACGGCAGTTCGCGTACCGAGCGGACCTCGGCCCGCACCAGCCGGGCGTAGCCGGGGGCGTTGACCAGGGCGATGGTCAGGATCAGGTTGACCGTGCCGCCGCCGAGCAGGGCGGCCACCGCCAGGGCCAGGATGAAGGTGGGAAACGCCTGGAAGATGTCGAGCAGCCGCATCAGCACGTCGTCGATCCAGCCGCCGAAGTAGCCGGCGACCAGGCCGAGGGTGGTGCCGGCGAGCACGGCGAGGGCGACCGCGGCGACCGCGATGCCCAGGTCGAGCCGGCCGGCGTGCAGCAGCCGGCTCCACACGTCCATCCCGTTGATGTCGGTGCCGAGCGGGTGGCTGCCGTCGGGCGGCAGCAGGGTGCCGGCCGGGTCGATTTCCTGCGGGCCCCAGGACGACAGCAGCGGCGCGGCGATCGCGGCCAGCGCCACCACGGCGAGGATCGTCGCGCCGACGGAGATCAGGACGGTGGCGAACCGGCCGCCCCGGGCGGTGCCGGTGGCCACCACCGGGGCGGCGGCGTCGGCGCTGTCCGCCGGTCCGCCGGCCGCGCGCAGGTCAACCATCAGATCTTCACTCTCGGGTCGAGGATCGCGTGCACCACGTCGGCGATCAGGAAGACGAGGACGTAGCAGACCGCGATGAGCAGCACGGAGGCCTGCACCACCGGGAAGTCGCGGTAGAGCAGCCCGCGCAGCGCCCACTGGCCGAAGCCCTGCCACGAGTAGACGTACTCGATCAGCACGGTCGACCCGATCGCGGTGCCGAAGACCAGGGCTGCCAGCGACGGCAGCCGAACCAGGGCGGAGCGCACCAGGTAGCCGCGGCGCAGCAGCCGGTCGCGCAACCCGTGCGCGGCGGCGGCGGTGTATGCCTCGGAGTGCAGCACCTCCAGCGCGGAGGCGCGCACACTGCGCAGCAGCGGAGCGACCACCACGATCGCCAGGGTGGCCACCGGCAGCGCCAGGTGGGCCAGCGCGGAGGTGAACGCCGGTCCGTTGGCGGTCAGCGCGGCGTCGACCAGCTCGGCGCCGGTGATCGGGGTGAGGTTGGTGTCCGGGGCGACCCGGCCGCTGGGGGCCGGGAACCAGCCGAGCATGCTGTATCCGACCAGCACCAGCACCAGGCCGAGCCAGAACTCCGGCACCGAGTTGCCGATCAGCGCCAGCACCCGGATGCCGTGGTCGGCTGCCCGGTCGGCGCGGCGCGCCGACCAGATGCCGCCGACCACGGCGATGAGCACCGCCACGGCGACCGCCAGCACCACCAGCTGCAGGGTGGGACCGACTCGCAGGGCCAGCTCACCGGCGACCGCGTTGCCGCTCTGGATCGACGTGCCGAGGTCGCCGGTGAGCAGCCCGCCCAGGTAGTCCAGAAACTGTTTCCACAGTGGCTGGTCCAGCCCGTAGCGGGCGCGTGCCGCCGCGGCCTCGACCTCGGTGGCGTTCGGGCCGAGGATGGTCCGGATCGGGTCCCCGGGGAGCACCCGGACCAGGACGAAGGTCGCGACGATCACGCCGAGCAGCACCGGTACGAGCTGCAGCAGCCGGCGGGCGACGAAACGGGCGATGCGCATGAGGGGTGGGTGCCGGGGTCGGTCAGGCCGAGGCGTGGAGGTAGCGCAGCCGGGCCAGTCCGTCCATGGGCTGGACCCAGCCGGCGACGTCCTCGCGTACCGGCAGGTTGAAGTTGGGTTGGCAGAGGATCGCCCAGGGCACGTCGGCGGCGAGGATCTCCTGCACCCGCAGCCAGAGTTCGTTGCGCTCGGCCGGGTCGACGACGGTGTGCGACCGCTCGTAAATTTCCTCCAGCTCCGGGTTGACGTAGTTGGAGTAGTTGAGGTTGGCACCCTCGACGAAGCTGGTGGCCAGCATGTACTCGACGTCGTTGACCCACAGCTGGCCGGCGGTGATCTGCAGCGGGATGTTCTTCTGCTGCCGCCGCTCGGCGAGGGTGGCCGGGTCCAGCGGGACCAGTTCCAGCTCGATGCCGACCTTGCGGGCCTCGCTCTGCACCAGGACCGCAATCTGCTGCTGGGTGTCGTTGTCGGTTGCGTAGACCAGCTCGGAGCTGATCTGGTCGACCCCGGCGGCGGCGAGCGCGGCGCGGGCGGCGTCCGGGTCGTAGCCGTACGGGTAGCCGCGCTCGTCGTAGCCGGGCATGTCCAGCGGCACCAGGCTCTTCGTCGGGCGGGCGTCGCCGCCGTACACGTTGTTGATGATCTGGTCGTACGGCACCGCGTGGGCGAGGGCCTTGCGAACGTCGACGTTGTCGAACGGCGCGGTGGTCACCGACATCTGGATGGCGACCTGCTCGTTGCTGGCCGCGGAGATGACCTTGACGCCGTCGGTGTTCTTCAGATCGGCGATGTCACGCTGGCCGATGCCCAGCGCCACGTCGATGTCGCCGGCTTCCAGCTGGAGCCGCTGGTTGGCGGCGGCCGGGACCACCGAGATCCGGATGGTCGTGGTCTGCGCCGGGTCGGGGCCCGGGTAGCCCTCGTTGGCGGTCAGCACGATCTCCTGGCCCTGCACGGCCCGCTCGACGTTGAAGTAGCCGCCGGTCGGGGCGTTGTTGGTGAACCACTCGGTGGCCCACGGGTCGGCGTCGGTGGCGTGCTTCTTCGCTTCCTCGGAGTCGAAGACGTACAGCGAGATCGCCTGGATCTGCCGGGTCAGCGCGCTGGGGAACGCCTGGGTGAACTGCACGGTGTAGTCGTCGACCACGGTGACCTGGTCCGGCTCGGTCAGGCCGATGGTCCGGTAGATGCCGGCGACGTTGGCCTGGGCGGCGAACGCCCGGTCCTTGGACCACTTGACGTCGGCGGCGGTCATCTCGTTGCCGCTGGCGAAGGTGACGCCCTGACGCAGCTTGAGGGTCCAGACGGTCTGGTCGGCGTTCGGCTCGAACGACTCGGCGAAGGTCGCCATGACGTTCTCGGTGTCGAGGATCCGGGAGCCGTCGACCTCGGTGACCCCGTAGTCGATCATGTACGGGAAGACGTTCTTGTACAGCATGAGCGCGACCGGGTCGAAGCCGACGAAGTCCTGGTCCCAGCTGCTCAGGTAGCTGGAGACGGCGATACGCAGGGTGTCGGCGGAGGTGCCCGGGGAGGCGTCGTCGGAGCCGTCGGTGCCCGATCCTGAGGCACAGGCGCCGGTGGCGAACAGGAACGCGCCGATGCCCCCGAACTGGAGCACCGACCGGCGGGAGAGGGCGGGCGAGGCGGAATCGCCCCGCGGAGAGGTACCAGCCATGGGAGAAGACCTCCGTCGTGAACGGCGAGGGTGACCTTGCATTCAGGTAGCTGTGCGTTCAGGTAGCGGGTCGAACGGCGAAGCGGGCCGCGAAGCACGACGCGCCCACCCCGTGTTCTATCAGGCTGAACGTTCGTGAACAAGAGGCGAAATCCGTTCACCGAGACTGTCCCGGCGTATGGCGAGGCAGAGAAGCCAAACAGCCGAGTCCACCCGCGCAACCTTGTTCACAGAGTTTCACACACCTGATACACAGCACCGCTCCGACCACCCGCAGGTGATCGACAAAAGTTGATGCTGGGCCTAAGCTGCCAGATTGACCTCTGGTAGCGCTCCCAAAGCCGTCCCCTGCCGGAGGCGCACCGAGAGGAGGAACAGTCATGCGCCGCTCTACCGCGAGCGTACTCGTCGGGGTGGCCGCCCTGACACTCGTCGCCGGCTGCACCCCGCCCCCGACGGGGTCCCCCGGCACCCCGTCGGTCCCGGGCGTCGACACGCCGACCGAGACCCGCGAGCCGATCCAGGTCAACGTCGCCGAGGCGCTCAATGTCGCTCAGCAGGAGTTCGACCTGATCGCTGGCGGCGACTGGTCGGGTGCCTGGCGGCTGTGGACCACCGAGGCCCAACAGTCGGTTCCGGAGGACGTGTTCGTCGAGACCAACGAGACGTGCCCGGTGCAGGACGGCGTCGAGTTCCAGCTGCAGGAGGTCACACCGGTCGACGAGACGGCCGTCGACCTGACCTGGCGCCGCGAGGACACCGTGGGCAACAGCTCACTGCGGCTGGTGCAGGACACCTGGCGGTTCGACCCGGGCGGCGGCGTGCTCGTCGAGTACGCCTCGGGCGCCGCCGACGCGATCGAGAAGCGCCGGGCGGCCGGCAGCTGCCCGGCCTGACCCTCGGGCCTCCGCCGGTCGTTCCCTGGGCCGGCGGAGGCCCGGCTTCGACCGGCGGAGGCCCGGTTCGGCAGCGACGGACCCAACCGCGCTGCGAACCGGGCAACCTGTCGCGGCTCGCCGCCGTTAGCGGTGCCGCTTGTTCCGGTGCAGCGCGTCCCCCGCCCGCCGCAGCAGGTTCGAGGTGCGCGACGGCCCCTTGCGGGACTCCACCACCGAGCTGAGCTTGCGCGCCCCGGCCGCCGCCAGCGGCACGGCGACCGCGACGACCGCCCAACGCTTGATCATCCTGCCGACCATGGTCGCCTCCTTCGGTCCGGCGTCGGCACCCGCACGTCGCGCCGACATCGACCCTGGCTGGTGCCGTATCGACGGTTCCGGCGCGTGCTGTCGGCAGACACATACCCAGCAGCCGGCTCCGCTAAGCCTGAGCTGGACACGATCCATCGGGTGGACCGTCCGCAGGTGGGCGGGCAGCTCGGATCAGCCGGTGGTGGGCAGGCGACGAACGGTCGCCGCCGCACCGGACCGGTCGTCATCGACCGGATCCGCCGGGTCGACGACCAGGAACAGCTCCAACTGGTTGGAGCCCGCGACGAACAGCCGCTCGTCCGGGATCAGCCCGACGAACCGGAGCTGCCCGGCACCGTCGCGCGCCGCCTGAACCACGGTGCCGACCCGCCCGTTCAGCGCGACCGCGAGCGGGGCGCCGACCGGCACCGACTCCGGCAGGGTGCCGTGCACCAGCGCCGGGATCTTGCCGCGCTCCGCCCGGACGTCCTGGTACTCGGACAGATTCGTCACGGTCGCCGGCGGGCCGGTGCCGACCACGGCCAGATCGTCGACCGCCGCGCCGATCAGGTCGGCCGCCGGCAGCGGCGGGAACACCGGCCGGGCGCTGGCACCCGCCCGTACGGCGGCGAAGTGGACCGGGCCGTCGATCGTCACCGGCTCGCCTGGTCGCGGGTCGAACCGCTTGTCGGTAGTCTCCCGTTCGCCGCGCAGCGCGGAGATGCCGTCGGTACGCCACGGCACCTGCACCCCGGCGTGGTCGGCGACGGTCGGCAGCAGGTCGACCTGCTCCCAGTTACGATCGTCAATCCGTCCAACCTGTTGGCCGGGTTCCTTGACGAACAGCGGCACCCAGGCGAGCTCGGCGGCGGCGGCGAACTGGTCGTCCATCTCCCGGCCGGCGATCCCCTCGCTGAAGCTGCCGCCGTGGTCGGAGGTCACCACGATCAGCGCGTCGTCGTAGAGGCCGTTCGCGCGCAGCGTGCGCAACGCCTCGCCGATCAGCAGATCCGTGTAGCCGACCTGCTGCAGATGCCGCTGATGGGTGAGCCGGGCCCACCAGGGTCCGTCGTACGGCAGCCCGCCCGGACCGTCGTACCGCATCCCACTCGGCAGATAGGTCCACGGCGAATGGGGCATCAGCAGGTGCAGAAAGTGCAGCGTCGGGGTGTCCCGGGGTTGCAGCGAATCGAGGAACCCGGTGAACCTGGCCGGCTGGTTCTCCTTCAACCGGCTCATCCGAAACCCGGGGCCGGCGTCCGGGGACTTGTCGTTGGCCCGAATGTCGTCGGCCACCGTCGGTTCGCGGAAACTCGCCGCCGGGTCGTCCAGCGAATCGTCCGGGGAGATCAACTGGCCGTACAGTGCCGCGGTTTCCCGCAGCATCACCGGCAG
Organism: Micromonospora sp. LOL_014; assembly: GCF_048060245.1. Lineage (NCBI taxonomy): Bacteria > Bacillati > Actinomycetota > Actinomycetes > Micromonosporales > Micromonosporaceae > Micromonospora > Micromonospora sp. LOL_014. Next base: position 174,321 of record NZ_JBHMIP010000010.1, on the reverse strand, counting down.
GCTGCCCCGGTCCTGCCCGGGACGTCCCCGACAGTGCTGCGGCGGGCAGAGCTGGGTGACGTTCTCCCAGGCCTCGATCTGGTAGGCCGGTCCGAGCAGGGTGAACAGGTTGTCCGGGTGCTGTGAGTAGTGCGGTGTCAACTCCCCGGTCGGGTACCGTCCGGTCAGCATCGCCGGCACCGCGTTGACGGTCTTGCCGCTCACCGTGGTGGCGTTGCGGTACCAGGTCGAGCCGGCCGCCAGCCGGGCAAAGTTCGGCACCAGCTCGGCGTCGATCTCACCCTGCTCGTCGAGCAGCGACACCAGCGGGAACTCATCGAGGATGATCATGACGACCGGCGGATGCGGACCGATGCTGCGCACCGGCGCGCCGGACGCCCCCCGGCCGAGCAGCACCGCCGACGACGGCGAGGCGAAGACGAACAGCAGCACGAACGCCAGCGGACCGACCGCGGCGACCCGCAGTACCTGCCGGGCGACCGTCGACCTGGCGAACCCCGCGAGCAACACGGTGGCGACGACGACGGCGAGCACCACCAGCAGCGGGCCCCGCACATCGATCAGCGTCTTTCCGATCTGCACGATGAACAACACGGTCAGACCGCCGAGCTGGGCCAGATGGGTCCACCGCCGGACCGTCGCCCCGGCCAGCCCGGCCAGCCAGCCGAGACCCCACAACAGCACCGGCGGAACCAGCACGATCACCGCGACCAGGGTGAGAACGGCGGCCGGTCCGGCACCGTGAAAGAAGAAGAAGTCCGGGCTGCGACCGATCACGTCGAGCAGCGGCTGGGCCACCACGAGCCCGCAGAGTGCGATCAACTCCACCAGATAGGGCCAGCCGGACGCCCGTCGGGGGCTCGGCTTCGGGTCGTCGGCACCGGTGCCGGGCTGCGTCTGGGTCACCGTGCACTCATACCACACCAGGCCATGTCGAATGCCGGCGCAGACGACCGGACGGCTGGCGCGCCGAAAAGTGTGCGCACCAAGGGAGAATTTAACATCTATGAACCTAGATTGGCCGTGTTCGTCATGGCATGATCAGCCGAACGTCGTCCTATGCTTTCAATCAGTCACTAGTCGACCCGGTGGACCCCTGCGGTCAGGTGGCGGAACGGAGATCGTGTGCAGGGTGACAGCATGACGGGTCGAACACCCCGACCGGGTGCCTCTTCCGCCCCGATGCGTCCGGTCGCGGCGCTACGCGTCCTGCCCGGGCTGGTCCGCGACCCGCTGCGGACCCTCGTCGGGCTCACCGCCGACGCCGACGGCGGCATCGTCCGGCTGTCCGCCGGACCGGCCCGGCTCTACCTGGTCAGTGATCCCGCTCAGGTGGCGCACGTGCTGCGGGACAACGCGACCAACTACCTGCGCGACGGCCGTGGCCTGCTCTGGCGGCCCATCCTGCGGTTGTTCGGCGACGGCATCCTCAGCGAAGGTCCGGTCTGGTCGGACAGCCGCCGTACGCTGCAGCCGCTGTTCACCGCACGACGGCTGGACGCCCTCACCGACGACCTGGCCACGGCGATCGCGGACGCGACCGGGCCGCTGGCCGACGCGGCCCGGCACGGACACACCGTCGACATCGGCGCCGAACTGGCCCGGCTGGTCTGCCGCGCCATCGTCCGGGTCATGTTCGCCGACCGGTTCACCACCGATCAGGCGCTGCGGATCGCCGCAGCCCAGGACACCATCGCCACCGCCGTACTGCCGAGGCTGCTCCTGCCATTCGTGCCCAACTCGGTCCCGCTGCCCCGCGACCGCGCGTTCCGTCAGGCCGTACGGACCATCGACGAGATCGTGCTGCCGGTGGTACGACAGGCCCGGGCCGACGGCGACGACACCGACGACGTCGTCGGGACCCTGGTCCGGGCCCGCGACCGTGACGGCCGGGCCTTCGACGAGGCGCAGATCCGCAACGACACGGTGGCCATGTTCGCCACCAGCACCGAAACCACCTACGGCGTACTGACCTGGCTCTGGCCGCTGCTGCACCGCCTCCCGGCGGTCGCCGACCGGCTGCAGCGGGAGATCGACGAGGTGGTCGGCGGCGGACCGGTCCGCCGCGACCACCTGCCCCGGCTGCGCTACACCCGGATGGTGCTGGACGAGTTGCTGCGGCTGTACCCGGTGGCCTGGCTGATCCCACGTACCGCGCTCGCCGCCGACGTGATCGACGGGGTCCGCATCGAGGCGGGCGCGCAACTGGTGGCGAGCCCGTACCTGACCCACCGGTTGCCCACGGTCTGGCCGGACCCGGAGCGGTTCGACCCCGACCGGTTCGACCCCGACGGTACGGAAGACCCCGGTACCGGTCCGTCGGCGGCGGCACGGCGCCGGCAGCGGTACGCTCACTTCCCGTTCGGCGGCGGGCCGCACCAGTGCCTCGGCCAGCACCTGTTCTACCTGGAGGCGTCGCTGATCGTCGCCACGGTCCTCAGCCGGTTCCGGGTGCGGGTGACGGACGGACGGCTGCCCACGCCGCAGGCCGGTGCGTCGGTACGGACCGACGCACCGGTACGGGTCCGGATGGAACCTGCTGCCCTCTCCCGGACGGTCTGATGCACTCGATGTCCTCATCGGCCGCAGCGAACCTGCACAGCGCGGCCGAGAACGGCCGGATCTGCGCGATCGCGATCCACGGTCAGCGTGACCTGGCTGAACACACCCGGGCCTACCCCGGTCTGTTCCCGGCCCGCCCGTTCGACCCGGCGGTCAGCGCCGCGATCTCGCTGGCCACCGCGTTCGCCGCGCCCTGGTGCACCCCGGAGCAGCTACGGCTGGCCAACCGGGCCGCGCTGTGGGTGTTCGCCGCCGACTGGTTGATCGACTACCGGGCCACGACTGACGACGAGATCGTCGCCCTCGTCGACCGGTGCCGTGCGGTGGCGCACGGCGCCGCGGCCGGACCCGACGACGAACTCGGCCGATTCCTCGCCGACCTCGTCGCCGAACTCGACCAGGCACCCGCCTTCGCCGCCCGACGGGACCGCTGGTGGGCCGAGCTGGACCGGACGCTCACCGCCATGCACCGGGAATGGCGGTGGAAGGCGGCCCGCCGCACCGCCCCGGCGGAAGCCGGCCCGACCTTCGCCGACTACCTCGACAACGCCGACAACTTTGGATCGACCTTCGTCAACGCGACGCACTGGCTGCGTCTGGGTGACGGCCCGACGCTCGCGCACCTGACCGAGCTGATCACCGTCAGTCGGGAGGTGCAGCGGGTGCTCCGACTGGTCAACGACCTCGCCTCGATCAGGCGGGACACCACCTGGGGTGACCTCAACGCGCTGCTGGTGACCGCCGACCGGGGTGTCGTGGAGGACCAGATCGGACATCTGGTGGACCGGTGTCGCGACCTGCTGCGGCCGTTGGAGATCCGCTGCCCCAACCAGGCCGCCTACCTGTCCCGGCAGCTGGGATACACCAGCGGCTTCTACCGGGTCACCGACTTCTGGGGCGAGCTGTGACGGTCACCGGAAGCCGGGCCGCGCCCAGTGGCGGGCCCGCCACGACCGGCCCGGTCCCAGGCCGTGCCCGACGGTACGCCGGCCCCGTCACAGACAGTTGGGACCGGGCCGCGCAGGAAGTCGTGGACCGGCTGCCCGGTCAGCCCTGGGGCCACACCGACGTCTCCGTCTACGAGACAGCCCGCCTGGTCAGCCTCGCCCCCTGGCTGACCGGGCACCGGACTCGGGTGCGACATCTGCTGGCCAGCCAGCAGCCGGACGGCAGCTGGGGCGGTCCGGGCGGCTACGCGCTGGTCCCGACGTTGAGCGCCGTCGAGGCGCTGCTCGGCGTCGCGGCCGTACCGGCGGCGGTCCGGTCCACCGCCACGCCGCTGCCCGACGCGACGATGCGGGGGCTGACCGCCGCGCACCGGATCCTCGCCGCGACGACCGGCGGGACACTGCCCGACACCCCCGCCGTCGACCTGATCGTGCCGGCGCTGGTCGACCGGATCAACCAACGGCTACGGCACCGCCCCGACCCGCCCGCGAACGACCCGGCGCCCGACGCCCTACTACGGCTGCGGGGTGAACTCGACTCCGGCCGGCTGGACGCGGTACGCCGGCTGTCCGCCGGTGGCCGGCCGGTGCCGACAAAGCTGCTGCACGCGTACGAGACCTTCGCCCACCAGGCGGCGCCGCTGAGCCGTCCAGTGGTGGCGCCCGTGCCGGCACACCCGCTCACGGGATCCGGGACGGGCCGACGGGCCGGCACGGTCGGCGGTTCGCCGGCCGCCACCGCGGCCTGGCTCGCCACCATCGACCCGATCCGCACCGAAATCGACCCGGTGCCCGCGCGCCGCTACCTGGAAACGGTGGTACGCGAACACGACGGTCCGGTGCCGTGTGCCACGCCCGTCGCCGTGTTCGAGCGGGCTTGGGCCCTGACCACCCTGCTGCGCGCCGACGTCGCCATGCTGGTGCCGCCCGAACTGCCGGGATCCCTGCGTGCGGCGCTCACCCCGGCCGGTGCGGCGACCGGGGCGGGCCTGCCGCCGGACGCCGACACCACCGCCGTGGTCCTGCACTGTCTGGCGCTGCTCGGACAGCCAGCCGATCCGGCGGTGCTGCTCGATTTCCGGGCCGGCGACCACATTGCCACCTGGCCGGGTGAGGACGGCGCCTCGGTGACCACCAACGCGCACGCCCTCGACACCCTTCAGGCGGTCGGGGGTGGCCGGCGCGCCGCCGACCTGGATGTACTCCGCCGGTCGATCAGCACCTGGCTGTGCGACCAGCAGCAACCCGACGGCTCCTGGCAGGACCGCTGGCACGCCTCGCCGTACTACGCGACCGCCGCCTGCGCGTTGGCGTTGTCCGCCGCCGGCACCGGGGCCCGGCCGGCAGCCGCCGTGCTGCGGGCGGTGGACTGGGTGCTGCGTACCCAACGGCCGGACGGCTCCTGGGGGCGCTGGCACGGCACCGCCGAAGAGACCGCGTACGCGGTACGGATCCTGCTCGCCACCACCGACCCGCCCAGTGACCGGATGCTACGGGCCGCCCGCCGGGGTGCCGCCCATCTCGTACCGTCCACCGCCGACCAGGGGCCGGCCCTCTGGCACGACAAGGACCTCTACCAACCGATCACAGTGGTCGCGGCAGAGATCGTGGCCGCCGGCAAACTCGTTCACCGGGCACGCGTCACCGGCTCCAACAGGCACGCTTGAGCACCGGACCGCGACGCTGCTAGCGTGCGCCGTGCCCATGCGCTCATGAACAGGCGCGGCGCGGTCCGCGCATGTACGGCCAGGAGTAGCAGGCAGATGACGAGACATTCGCAGGTCAGGCCGGGGACGGTGTAATGGTGTCACGCGGATTTCACCTGCGTACCAAGATTGTCGCGCTGCTGCTGTCGCTCAGCGCGCTGTGGGCATTCGCCGCATGGGTGACCCTGCGCGACGGCCTGAATTTATTGTGGGTGCAGACCTACGACAGCCAGATCTACCAGCCGAGCGAGCCGCTGCTGCTCGGGCTGCAGTCCGAGCGGCGCCTGGCGATGGCATACCTGGCCGGGCCGACCGACGAACGCCGCAGCGAACTGGTCGAGCTGCGCGAGGCGAACGAACGGCTCGCGGACGAATTCCGGGCATCCGCCCAGCACTGGTGGGCGGACCTCGCGGCCGGCGCCGAGCTGGAACAGCAGGTCGCCGACACCGTGCAGTGGCTGACCGAGCTGCGTGTCACCCGCGACGCCGTCGAGGCACGGGAAGTCGACCGGGGCAGCGCACACGAGGACTACACCAACACGATCGCCGCGTTCTTCCAACTGTTCGGTGCGCTGGGCAATCTCGACGAACGCGACATCGCCGACGACACGGCGACCCTGACCGATCTCAACCGGAGTCAGGAACTGGTCGCCCAGCAGGATGCGCTGATCGCCGGTGTGATCGTCGCGAAGCGGTTCACCGCGGCCGAGCACACCCGGTTCGTACAGCTGGTCGGCGCACAGGAATTCCTCGTCAACGCCACCGTGGTGAACCTGCCGGAACCGGACCGGGCCCGGTACGCGGAACTGGTCGACAGCGACAGCTACAAACGTTTCCGGAACGCTCAGCAGCGGATCGTCGCGAGCGGGCCGTCCTCCTCGTCGGCACCGTTGACCGAGGCGCAGTGGCGGCCCGCGACCGACACGACCATGTCCGATCTACGCACGATCGTGCTGGCCGGCGGCGACGACCTCGTCGACCGAGCCGTGCCGGTGGCCCTGCTGGTACTGCTCCGGCTGCTACTCGCGGCCGGTCTCGGCATGCTCGCGGTCGTCGCGTCGATCATCATGTCGATCACCACCGCGCGGGCGATCGTCGCCCAGCTCGAACGGCTCCGGGACGCGGCGCACCGGCTGGCCGAGGATCGGCTGCCGGGCGTGGTCGACCGGCTCGGCCGGGGCGAGGAGGTCGACGTGGCGGCCGAGGCACCGCCGCTGGAGTTCGGCAACGACGAGATCGGGCAAGTGGGCCGCGCGTTCAACCGGGTGCAGGAAACCGCCGTGCGCACCGCCGTGGAACAGGCCGAGCTGCGGCGCAGCGTACGCGACGTGTTCCTCAGCCTGGCCCGCCGGACCCAGGCGCTGGTCCACCGGCAGCTCACCCTGCTCGACTCGATGGAACGCCGGGAGGAGGACGCGGACAAGTTGGAGGAGCTCTTCCGGGTCGACCACCTGGCCACCCGGATGCGGCGCAACGCAGAGAATCTGATCGTGCTCTCCGGCTCGACCCCCGGCCGGACCTGGCGCCGCGACGTGCCGATGGTGGACGTAGTCCGGGGTGCCATCGCCGAGGTCGAGGACTACACCCGGGTGACCGTCGCTCCGATCGGGCAGGTCTCGTTGGCCGGCCGGGCCGTCGCCGACGTGATCCACCTGCTCGCCGAACTCATCGAGAACGCGTTGTCGTTCTCCCCGCCGCACACCACCGTCCAGGTCAAGGGACAGTTCGTCGCCAACGGCTACGTGGTGGAGATCGAGGACCGCGGGCTGGGCATGAGCGACGACGAGCGAGCCGCCGCAAACGAACGGATCACCGAGCATCCGGAGTTCCGGTTGTCCAGCACGGTCCGGCTCGGCCTGTTCGTGGTCAGCCGGCTGACCGAACGCACCGGCATCCGGGTGCACCTGAAGGAGTCGCCGTACGGCGGATCCACCGCTGTCGTGCTGATCCCACGGGAACTGGTGGTGCCGGGCGACGAAGCCACCGACCCGGATCTGCGCTCCAGCGGCCGGCTCCCAGCGACGGTGCCTGCTACCTCCGACACCATCGATACGCTGCCCTTGGCGGCCGCAGCCGGCCCGGGTCGGGCCGCCGAGCGGCATTCCACCGTGCGGGCGGTCGCCCCGGTGGCCGCCACCGCCCGCTCCGAGCCCGGACCGGCACCGGACGGCGACACACCGGCGACGGCCGCACCGGCGGGACGTCCGGCCGGGCCGGCGGAGCCCGAGCCCCAGCCTGACCGCGTCCGGGCCGCCCCGCCAGCCGGGCCACACACCTCGACGTACACCCCGTCCGGGCTACCGGTCCGGGTACGCTCCGCAGCCGCCGGATCCGCCGGTGGACCGGGTGCGAACCGGCCCGACAGGTCGCAGCGGGACCGGCACCCGGACGGCGAGCCGGCCGATCCCCCTGCCCGCCCGGCCGAGCAGGTACTACGGATGATGAGCGCATACCAGAGCGGAACGAGGCAAGGTCGATCGGACGCGGCACGACTGCCCGACGCGCCGCCGCCCGAGGACTCTGCGACGGCGCCGCAAGGACAGTCACCGGCCACCGCACCGGTCAGCGACGACCGGAACCCACCATCGGCGTGAGCCTCAGCGCTAGGGCTGGCACGAACAGGAGAACCACTGATGCAGCAGACCGCCTCGATCGCGGACCTCACCTGGTTGCTCGACGATCTGGTCGGTCGGGTCAAGCAGGCCGAGCATGCGATCGTGCTTTCCGTGGACGGCCTGTTGATGGCCGCCTCGGCCGGCCTGGGACGCGACGACGGCGAGCACCTCGCAGCACTGGCCGCCGGAATCCAGAGCCTCGCCCGCGGCGCCGGCAAACGGTTCCATGGTGGACCGGTACGACAGACCATCATCGAGATGGAGTCCTCGTTCCTGTTCGTCACGGCGGCCGGGCATGGTGCCTGTCTCGCCGTACTGGCCAGCGAGGAGACCGACGTGGGACTGATCGCCTACGAGATGGCGATGCTGGTGACCAGGGCCGGCAAGTACCTGGCCTCCCGCACCCGCCCGGCCGAGAACCACACAGAGAAGTGACCCGGCGACGATGAGCCAGTCCGACGAATCCGGTGAGGACCGGTGGATCGACGACCACGCCGGGCCGGTGGTCCGGCCGTACGCGATGACCGGCGGCCGCACCCGGCCACGCCGCGGCCGGTTCGACCTCATCTCGTTGGTGCTGGCCAGGCCACGGACCCCACCGGGGGAAGCCGGTCTCGGCCCGGAGCACCTGGCGATCCTGGACCGCTGCCGCGAGCCGCTGTCGGTGGCCGAGGTCGCGGCCTACCTGGATCTGCCCCTCGGCACCGTCCGAGTCCTCCTCGGCGACCTGCTCGAACACGCACTGGTCGAGGTACAGGAACCCCGTTCGGCGTCGAACCCGACTGACGACAGCGTATTCGAGGCGGTTATCAATGGACTACGAGCGCTCTGATCCGGCCGGCACCAGGCCGATCGCGCCGACCGCGGTGAAGGTGCTCATCGCCGGCGGCTTCGGGGTGGGCAAGACGACCCTGGTCGGTTCGGTCAGTGAAACCCGGCCACTGCGCACCGAGGAACTGCTCACCGAGGTCGGGGTCGCCGTCGACGACGTCTCCGGCGTGGAGGAGAAGTCCACCACCACGGTGGCGATGGACTTCGGCCGAATCACCCTCAGCGAGGACCTGGTTCTCTACCTGTTCGGCACCCCCGGCCAGGAGCGCTTCCTCTTCGTCTGGGACGAGCTCGCGACGGGCGCGCTCGGAGCAGTGGTTCTCGCCGATACCCGGCGGCTGGCCGACTGTTTTCCGTCCATCGACTACTTCGAGCAGCGGGGAACCCCGTTCATCGTCGCGGTCAACTGCTTCGACGGTGCCCGGCAGTACGCGCTCGGCGAGGTCCAGTTGGCGCTGAACCTCGATCCGGACGTGCCGGTGGTGCTCTGCGACGCCCGGCAACGGCAGTCCGGCAAGGAGGTCCTGGTGAAGCTGCTGGAACACGCCCGGGATTACTCGCGCCGGTCGGCTGCAGTCGGATAGCCGCCCCTGATAGCCGCCGGCCCGACCGACCTCCGGCACCGGCCGGCGGGACTTCCGGCCCTGCCGCCCTGCCGGGAAATCCCCTGACAATCGATGTGTCGGAGAGAGCGCCGGACACCGACACCGGTCAACGACAGGGGAGGGATCGAGATGGCAGGCACCACACACCCGGCACCAGCCACCACCGACAGGGGATTCGCCGCCACGCCAGCCGAGACCCGGTTCGGCGAGGTCGTCTGGGCAGTGACCAGACTGGCCCTCGGATTCGTCTTTCTCTGGGCTTTCCTCGACAAACTCGCCGGTCTTGGCAAGTCGACCCCCAGTGAGCGAGCCTGGATCAATGGCGGATCCCCGACCACCGGGTACCTCAGCAACGTGGAGGGCCCGTTCAGCGGATTCTTCAGCGGCATGGCCGGTCAGGCCTGGGCCGACTGGTTGTTCATGGTCGGCCTGCTCGGCATCGGCGTGGCGTTGATCCTCGGCGTCGGAATGTGGGTCGCCGCAGTATCCGGCTCGTTGTTGCTGACCCTGATGTGGCTGGCGTCGCTGCCGATCGCCACCAACCCGTTCCTGGACGACCACCTAGTCTACGGCCTGGTGCTGCTCGGTCTGGCCGCGACGGGCGCCGGTTTTCGGTACGGTCTTGCCAGCTGGTGGCGGAACCTGCCGCTGGTACGGCGCAACGCCTGGCTCCGCTGACCCACCCGGGTCGGTCGACCGTCACGGCCCCGCTGAGTGAACTCAGCGGGGCCGACCGCTGTCCGCGCAATTCGACGGCAGGGATCGCACATGAGCGCCGGCTGCGGTGATCACCGCAGCCGGCACCCACGTCCATCAAACGGCAGCTACCGAGCATCCGAACCGGATGCTCACCGCTCCTGCGGTCGTCGCCTGAACCAGGCGATCGTCACTGCTCCTCTATCCTAGAGAGCTGCCGTCGGTTCGGTAATGGATTGTGGGCCATCCCACGTGGTGTGGGCGGCCAGTGCCGGCGGACCAGATGATCAGTGACCCCGCCGGGCAGGCATTGACCCCCGCGCCCGGATGCCGGTTTTCCTCGACCGACCGCCCCCTGGCCAGCGCCAAATGGTGTCCGGATCGAGATCCGGAGCCGGCGAACGCCGACCGCCTGACCACCGACAATGGCCGAAGTGTTGCGGAATCGATGGCCAATGCGTCAGACTCAATTCCGAACACGGCCGTATCCCGAGGAGTGAGCATCTGTGGCCAAGAAAGTCATTACTCTGCTGACCGACGACCTCGACGGCAGCGAGGCCGACCGGACGGTCGAGTTCTCGCTGGACGGTGTCACTTACACCATAGATCTGTCCGAGAAGAACGCCGGCAAGCTGCGCAAAGCCCTGGACACGTACATCGCCGCCGGCACCCGGGTGAGCCGCAGCAGCGCCGGCGGCCGGGGCGGCCGCGGGAGCTACTCGGCCGCGCCGGCCCGCTCCGACCGCGAGCAGAACCGCGCCATCCGCGAATGGGCAGCTAAGAACGGCTACCCGGTCTCCGAACGCGGCCGCATCCCGGCAAACGTGATCGCCGCGTACCACAAGGGCTGACCACCCGTCGGTCACATTCCCGGCAGAGTTGCCCACGCGTCACTCGGGCAGCTAGGTTATCGGCGCCGGCGGCACCGCCGGACGATTTTGTCCAGCGGAAGGGCGGACATCCGCCGGCGCCACCGCCCCATCGGCCAGATGGCCGGGAGGCACGCGATCAGTCGAACGACACATGGTCGAACGCGAACTCGCCACTCATCTCGGCACGGCGGGACAGCAAGGCCCGCAACTCGCCGGCCAGCTCGTGACGCTTACACAACTGCGGCTCACTGAGTTCCAGTGTCGTCAACCGCTCCCCGACGGCCGCCGCCGCCAGGTCTTCAGCGAATCGTCCGGGCGCTATCCCGAAGTGCAGCCGGTGCGGCCAGATCCGTACCCTTTCGAACAGCAGCCCACCCTCGCCGGCAGTCAGCCAGGCCCAGCCCTCTGCGCCGCCGTCCTTCCATTCGAGGTGCAGGCCACGTAGGAGCGGATCGGACAGCTGCCGGCTGACGAAGGCCTCCACTGCCCGGACGCGGGCCACCGCGCCCAGATCATTGACCCGGCCGGTCCGACCGTCTGGCAACCGGCCGACGATGTCCCGGTAGCTGATTTCCCCGACGATCTCGCCGGACCACAACCCGGCCGCGCTCTGCTGGAACGTTCGTGCGTCGAGCACGTACTCCACCACCCGCCGGCCCGGACCGGTCGCCGTCAACGCCGCCGACTCGACCCGCAGCACCGCCAGGCCCACCGCTTCGCACACGGCGTCGGTCATTCGTTCGTCGCGTCGCTGCTCTGCGGTCCGGTCGGCGGGGTCGACGAAGTCGGCCACGAAGACCGGACGGTAGTCGTCGGCAGCACAGACCACGAAATCGAACCGCGCCCGAGTGGCCACACTCCATTGCCGGGTGGTAACACCCGGCGGACGTCCACCTACCAGCTGCCCGAGTCGCCGGCCCGGCACGATGACACAGCCGGCACGGTCGAACAGCTCGCCGCGCCGAACGCCCGCAGCGTGTTCCGCGAGGCTGAGAACCGGGCGCAGCCAGGGCTGCCGGACGTCGTCGTTGGTCATCAGATGCCTTCCGTGGATACTGCGGCCTTTCAGGCAGGGGAGGATACGGACTCCTGCGGAGCAGGGCAGGGAGAGTCGACTCGCCGCCGGAGCGCATCGACGTCCACGTTGCCTTTCCGGTGACGGCAGGAGATTCGACCCGTGAGAGTCGAATCTCCCCGCTTCAGCAGAGGAAGATGTCAAGGTCGTGTCCTTGGCTTGCTCGCCACGCCGCGACCGACGAGGCCTGCCCATGCTAGACGCCTGTCGACCAGGGAAGGACGGCGGCGGTACGTGTGGGTCAGCGCGGCGACAGCGGCACGCGGTCAGCGGCGCCGACGGCAGAACCGGTCAGGGTCGCCGACGCGCCGGCTGGGCGGAGGTCAACCGCAACGCGAGCTCCGGGCAGTTCGCCACGGCACGGTCGGCGTGCCGGCGCAGCTCCGCAGGCACCGCCGGCTCCCGGCTGCCGTCCCGGGAGATCGGAAAGCCCCAGTCGTCACGGATCAGCAGCTCGGGCAGCAGCTCGATGCAGAGACCCCGACCGTCACAGCGAGCCCAGTCAATCTGCAACCGTGCACCGTGCGGATCGTTCACCTGTCGTCACTCCTAACGACGTCACCCGGTGAGCCCGGGTGTGGATCCTCTTCACGCTGGCATCCTATCCGCCCTGAAGCTGAAGGACAGAGCTGCACGAGTTACACGTACCGTGTAGGTCTATGGCTGAACACGAAGGCATCCGTACCGGCAGACATTGCGTTTCGCGATGCATGCCCACTTGGTCTTCGTGACGGAGTTTCGCACGAGGTGTTCGGCGATCGGCACCCGGCCCGCATTGAGGCGATCATGCGGGACGTGTCCGGGCTCTCACCCCGCCCTGAGGGCCGGAACGCTGGCCCGCAATCCGATAGCCGTCGGAGTCACCGGACGGCGGGATGGCACCGGCCTCGGGTGGTCGCCGGGCGACGAAGTCACCATCGGCGTCAGCGTCGGGCAGCCAGCCCGGCGGGTCCGCCGGCTGGGAGACCGATCCCGGCTTGCGGTACATGTCCAGCAGGCTGGACGGTACGGAGGCGGCCCGTCCGCCTCCGTAGGAACCGACCGGGTGCTCTGCCTGACCTGCCGCCGCAGGCGGCCGGTCCCACATCGGCCCGGTCGGCTGGTACCTGGCAGGTTGGTAGCCGGCGGGTGGGTACCCGGCGAGAGCGGCAGGTGGGTACCAGACAGGCGCGCGGTCGCCTGGCGGATCGGCGGGCAGCCAGTCGGTCGGCGGGCGGACGGCTGCCTCGTCGGTTGTGGGTCCCGACCGCCGGTGCGATCCGCCGGGGGCCCGCCCCCCGGGTCGGGGAGCGTCGTCGGTGGCCCGCCGTCGCGACCGGGGCCGCACCCACAGCAGCAGGCGCCAACCGAGCGCGCCCAGCACAGCCGCCAGACATCCGGCGTTGACCGCCACCATCCAGGTCTGGCCGCTGTCCGTACCGGTTCCGACCGAGTGGCCGAGCGCCGCCGGCCAGGCGGCGTACGCCAGCCAGTGCAGCGCCCGCCACAACCGCACCTCGATCCGCCGACGCAGCAGACTGGTCACCACCAGCACCAGCATCACGTCACTGGCGAGCGTGCCCAGCCCCATGTACAGCGGACGGTACTCGGCGCCGAACGGCACGAACAGGTCGTACACCCGGAGCTTGGCGTACGGGTCGAAGAGCAATGTGACCACGTGGACCGTCAGCAGCCCAACCGCCAGCAGCGCCGCGTTGCGGTGGACCAGGCTCACCGCAAACCGGGGCAGCCCGAACACCGGCCGGCCCGACCGGCTGCCCACTCCCAGCACCACGACCACCGACAACAGGACGAGCGCCGTCACCCCGGTGCCGCGCGCGACGAACCACCCTGCCTCCGTCACTGTGTCTCCTCCTCCGCGGACCAGCCTCCGACGGTCCGCACCGTGCCGTCCCCGGCCACCAGCCGGGCCGGTGCCCCGAGACCTGCGAGCCACCGATCGGCGGCCGCACCGCGCACCAGCGCCGCGGTGCTCAGCGTGTTCGCCCGCACGCAGCTGTACGCCGCCACGGAGACGCTGCGCCACACCCGGCCCGTCGGCGTACCGGTGCGGGGGTTGACGATGTGGTGCATCGTGGCGTCTCCGGCGGTCCACTGCCGGCTCACCGTGCTCGAGGTGGCCACCGCGCCACCGGCCGGCAGACCGATCACGCACGCCGGATCCGACGGACGGTCCTGCACCCGGATCCGCCAACGCTCGTCCGGGGCCGGCCCCGCAGTGGCGATGTCGCCGCCGAGGGCGACCAGCACACCGACCCGGCACCGGCGGGCGACGTCCCGAGCACAGCGATCGGCTGCCCAGGCCTTTGCGGTCGCGCCCAGGTCCAGCTGCACCCCGTCCGGTACGGTCAGTTCGGTCCCGTCGAGCCGGACCTGACGCCAATCCGCGGCCGGCAGGACGGTCCGCGCCACGGCGGGCCGGCCATGCAGGGTCACCCAGCGCAGATCCTCGTCGTAGCCCAGCCGGCACAGCGTCGACCCGACGGTCGGGTCGACGTCGCCGTCGGTCTCGCGGGCCGCCCGCAGCGCCACCGACACCAGGCCGGCGAGCAGCGGGCTGATCCGTACCGGCGTTCCTCCGCTGCGGCATGCCCGGACCAGTTCGGAGTCGGCGCGGAACCGGCTGCAGGCGGTGTCGACGGCGGCCAGCACGTCGTCGACGATCGTTCGGGCCGCCGGCACCGCCGCAGGGTCGCTCACCACCACCCGGGCCAGCGTCCCCCACACCTGCCACTGCGCGCAGTCCGGCCCGACCGGGATGGTCTCCAGCAGCGGCATCGCCTCACGACCCGCCGGAGGTGGCCTGGCCGGGTTCGCCACCACCGCCGGTCACCGGCGGAAACTCCGCCGTCGGCGGGGCCTGGCCGACCGGCTGGTCCGGCTCGGTCGCGCCGTCCGGGGCAGGTTGTCCGTCGCCGGCCGTCGCCGCCGGATCGGTACCCGCCAGACCCGGGGCGGGTTGCCCGTCGACACCGGCCGGCTGCGGCGCGGTTTCGCCCTGCACGCTGTCCGCCGGAGTGTTCGCGTCCTGGTCCGCCGTGTGATCGGCGTGCGCCACCACAGCGACGCCGAGCGTGCCGGCGATGCTCGCCACGGCCAGCCCGCCGGTGATCATTGTTACCCGCCGCAGCCCCAGCTCCCGCTCCCCCACGTGGCCTCCCGAATCGCCGTACCCAGCGGACCGCCCGCCGTCAACCCGGGATACGGCTCCGACGGATGCCCGGTTCAACCGACCGGGCACACACCCCCGGCGGGTTCGTCAGGTTCTACCGGCGACGGATTTACAGCGCTGATGATCGATGACACCGTGTCCACAGCGGAGGGCAAACGCCCCTGCCACGGGTGGCTGACCGAACCGGCGACCGCCTGTCGTCTATGGAGGGAAACTGAATGTCGACAAGGACAACGACGAGGTCCACAGCGGCAACCCTGACAGCGGCGGCGGCGGCACTACTGATGCTCGTCGCCGCGGCACCGGCCAGCCAGGCGGCGACGCCGCACTTCTCGCATCTTGATCCGGGCGGCGCGCCGGCGCTCACCGAGAAGGTTCCGGTGAACGTGGTCTTCCTCGGCTACAGCCGGACGCAGGTGGACCGGTCGGCGTACCTCGACGAACTGCCACAGCGCTACGAGCCGGTGGTCCGCTCCCGGCTGTGGTACGACCAGGTCGAGAAGCTGGGCCTGACCTACACCTACGACTACCACCTCCGGTACGCGAACAAGCGGTACGAGGACCGGTTCTTCGCCGAGTTGCAGCGGCTGGCCACGCCTGCACCGCTCACCGCCTACCAGGAGCTCTACAACGAGCAGCAGGGCAACGTCGCCACGATCACCGACAACCACCACATCGACGCACCGAGCGTGGAGCGGTGGCTGGCCCTCAACCCACCGGCCGGCGTCGACACCCGACGCAACACCATATTCTTCATCAACTGGTTCGGCCGGTCGGACTTCAAATTCCACGTCTACACCAAAACCGACGAACCTGATCCGGACACCGGGCACAACTTCGGCGCTGAGCGGGACAGCCGGAAGATCTCCGCGTGGGGCGGCACCACCGCCGACGACGAGGAGAACGGTCTCGGTTCCACCCGCCGGGTGTGGTTCCACGACCTGTCGGCCGGGCCGGAGTCGTGGACCGAGAACTGGAACGTCGACGCTCCCGATCTGGACGGCAACGGCATCGAGGACTACCGGATGCCGCCGGTCTGGGAGTACGCCGCCGCCGGCTACCGCTCCCCCGAAGCGCTCACCGGCGATCTCGCTCTGATCACCCGCTACGTGGCGATCAACCTGCTGTTCACCACGTCGCCGCTGTACCCGGCGGAGCTGCCGAGTGCCGCGCCGCCGAAGACGATCAACATCGACAGCAACGTCTACGAAGGCTGGGACGGCGTCAACGCCTCGGTCCGCTACATCGACGAGGAGCTACTGCAGCTGGAGTTGCGGGAACTGCGGTGGCGCAACGTGCTGGACTACGACGGACAGAACCTCGCGTTCGAAGGTGACGCCGAACGCTGCTACTACGCCGTGCTGCTCGACGACGAGTCCTGCTACCCGGAGCTGGGCTACCCGCCGTTCGCCAACTTCTATCTGCAGAACAGTTTTGAACTAGACCGGGTGCTCGACGATCAGAACCGGGTCGACTACGAACTACCGGTGTTCAGCTACGCGTTGCCGGCCGGCACCCCGGTGCCGGCGCTGGGCTTCGCCGACGACAACTACACCGACGGTACGCAGTCGTACGTCTTCGCGTTCGTCTCCCCGGAGATTGTCGACAGCGGCTACGGGCTGACCACCACGCTGATCCACGAGGTGGGACACCACCTGGGCATGAGTCATCCGCACGACGGTTACGACAGCGAAACTGGCATCGACTACGGCCCGGAGGACGACTTCTTCTTCGCCTGGTCCGGCGACCAGGTCAACTCGATGATGAGCTACATCGACCTGAACTGGGACTTCAGCCAGTTCGACCGGGACAACAGCGACCGGTTCCTCACCGCCACGTACAACGAGGCGGCAAACCGGCTCGCCGAGTCGGTGCTGGACGGTCCGCACCCCGGCCGGGCCCATCGGGACCTGCGGGCGGCCGACCGACTGATCGGTGCGGCCGAGCACGCGCTCGCCCGGCACGACTACCGGCGTGCGCTGGTCCTGGCCGAGCAGGCGTACGGGAAGGTCGTCGACGCTGCCGAGCGCGCCGGAGTGCCGGCGGGGACCGTGGCCGAGCGGATGTCTGCCCGGGCGCAGCAGGCCCGGACGGCGTCCGAGGTGACCGGACCGCACGAGTTCATCGACACGCTGGGCCCCGACAGCCCGCGTAGCCAGCCCTGACCAGCAGGTAACAGCAGATCAGGAGCCGGGCGGCCTGGGCCGCCCGGCTCCTGGTCTGCTCGCGGACCGCCGTTGCTCTCCCGGTGTCCGTCCGATGGGTGGGCCGGAGCCGGGCCGGGTGAACCGGCGCACTGCTGGACCATCGATTCGGAAGCCCCCGGTCAGCCAGCTCTACCCCGACGCCGGGCTCGCGTACGCCAGTTTGTCGGCCCGGCGCCGGCACCCGCCGGCCGGCCCGCAGCAGCAGTCCGACCAGCAGCCGGGTGGGTCGTCGTGGCAGGACCGTTCCTTGACGGTGACCGGAGTACGTACCGACGGCCCGGTAGGGGCCGTCGGGCTGGGCCGGTACGACGGCGCGGCCCCGGGGATGAACCCGGTCGAGGGTGGCCGGTCGCGCCGGCCACCCTCTGTCATCGGTTACGGGGAGAGTCAGTTCACGGGCAGGGCTGCCAGGCCAGGTGGTACATCGTCTCGATGCTGCCGTCCGTCGAGTCCATGGTCAGGAAGCTAACGTCCGTCGACGATCCCTTGCTCAGGCGCAACTCGGTGTTGATGTTGAGGTTACGGATCTCGCCACACGGATGCCAGACCACGGAGGCGATCGGCACCTCGTCGCTCACCATCCAGTTGTCGTCCAGCGGAGCCGGAATCGGATGGTTGCTGAAGGTGCCCTGAGTCATTCCCTGGAAGTAGTAGTTGGCCCGCTGTGTGGCGATGGCACCCGGGCTGAGCAGCCCGTAGCCGCGGTAGTCCACCTTCACGATCGCGAAGGTGTAGCCCGCCGGCGCGTGCACCAGCACGTTGAGCTGACAGTTCCGGCGACCTTCGGTGACCGAGATACCCGGACCCGCCTGCACCAGGTAGTCGCTGTAGATGGCAGTGAAGGCGGTGTTGTCCGGCGAGACGGCGACGTCGGCGGTACCTGGCCGACAACCGGAACCCGCCATCGCGACCAGGTCGATCACGACCTGGTCATCCGGTGGGTCATCCAGGATCCCCTTGGCAGACGCGGGTGCGCCCGAGATCAACGATGAGGCGAGCAACGCAAGCACCACGCCGCCACGCGTCAGCAGTTTGCGCATGAAACCTCCTCCGATGTGTGATGCGACGATGCGTGCGCAACAATCTACGTACAAGCATTGATCGTTGTCAACGTAAATTTAATTCCCTGAAGTGGCTTCCAGAAATTGGTCGCACGCCATCTCGCCACCAACCACCGACCCAACAGACGGAGCAGGCGGCGACCGTGCCAACCGCACAAATCACCCACAACATGCCTATAGGTCGTTCAAACTGCCTCCCATGACCGGCTAGTTGATCTCACCGGAACGAACACACCACGTGCAACCTGGGCGGAATCAATATCAACATTTCGACGCTAGAAGATACTTGCATGAATCGACGCGCGTCGCTATCATCTTTTCGCAGGACGCCCCGCCGAAACACTCTGGACCCAATCCCCATGATCCAAAGGGCCCAGCAGACGAAGATCAACGGCGCGGTTGTTCCGCAAAGTCGTGTGTGCCCCAGCCGTCATAACCTGAGCCCCGAGGGGAACGGAATGAAAAGAAGCCTCACCGGCGCGAGACACGGATTGTCCGCCGCACTCGGCACGGTTCTCGCGCTGACTCTGACCGCTCCGGCCCATGCCTCCCCGGCAACGTCGAGCGCCCTGCCGGACAGCGACATCACCGTGGAGGTGGTGGCCGCCAGTGGTTCAGGCTGCGCGCCCGGCACGGCCAGGGTCGTTGCCAACCCCGACAACACCGGCTTCCGGATTCGCTACTACGACTTCCTCGCCACCGTCGGTGACGGGGCCGACCCGACGGACAGCCGGAAGAACTGCCAACTCGGTGTGCTCGTCAAGGTGCCGGCCGGCTGGACCTTCGCGGTCGCCACCGCGGACTACCGGGGTCGGGCCCGGATTCCCAGTGGAGCGACCGGCCGGCAGCAGACGAACTACTACTGGCAGGGTTCGTCCGACAACAGCCGTACCGACGCCACGTTCGGCGGACCGTACAACGGCTTCTGGGCCACTGCCGACCACGCACCAGTGCTGGTGTACGTCCCCTGTGGGCAGCAGCGGGTACTGAACATCAACACCGAACTGCGAGTGGACGCCGGCACCTCCAGCGGCCAGGCCAGCATGTCGATGACCACGACCGAAGGCAACGTCGACACCCTGTTCAACCTGGACTGGGCCAGGTGCTGACCACCTGATCCGCCAGTCAACGCCGGGCGCGGGCAGCTCGATGCCCACGCCCGGCGCTGTCGTACGCGGAACCGGGTGAGGTCGGAGACCTCCAGCCGGTCCGGGGCGAGCTCGGCGAGTAGGCGGCCTACCCGGTCCGTAACCCACCGGAGCTGCCGGTGATGAAAATCGCCAGCCGAACGATCCTCATGATGCCGTCACCATGCGGCCAGCATGGCAACCGCCGGGCGTTAGCCCGGTCAGGACCAGCCGTAACCGGCCCGCAATGCCTGGCACACCCGGTCGAACCGGCCCCGATCGAGGATGGCACCCTCACGCCGGATGCTGTCCTCCCGCATAGTGAGCACCCGGTCGAGCCGGATCCAACTCGGCCGGCTGTCGTCGCCCCAGGTACCTAGCGACAGCCAGTGCCGCTGCCCGTCGCGGTCGGACTGGCTGGACAGCATCAGCCCGAACAGCGTGCGGCTGCGCCGGCCCACCACCAGGACTGGGCGGTCCTTGCCCTGCCGGGGGTCCTCCTCGTACGACACCCAGGTCCAGACGATCTCGCCGGGATCGGCGTGCCCGTCCAGCTCGGGTGCGTACGACAGCTGCCGCCGTTGCAACGCGGCCACCTGCCGGCGGCGGGCCAGCTTGGCCGGCGTCGGGCGCCGTTGCGCCGGTACGCGTTGACTGGCCAGCCGGCCGACGGTCGCGGTCACGCCCTGCCACAGTCTTCCCACGAGCGACGACCCTACCGGTAGCCGCCACCGGCGGTGCGCGACGGGCTCGGCCCGTCGCGCACCGCCGGTCAGCTCCCGTGGTCGGCTCCCGGTCTGTCGAGTCGTGGTCAGCCGAGCATGCCGATGACTGTCCGGGCCCGGTGGGTCAGCGCGGCCGCGGCGGCCGGGTCGACACGGTCGCGCCGGTGCGGATGCGCCAGATGGTGCACGAAGCGCTGCAGGGCCTGCGTCGCCGGGCCGGTGCGCCCCCGGTCGAGGTGCCACTGTGCCTGATGCAGCGCGGCGGACAGCCGGTGGGTGATCGGTCCGGTGATCGCGCCGTCGCGCCGGAACCCGTCGTACGCGGTCCGCAGCGCGGGCAGGCTGCCCGGTGCCCAGAGGTCCGGCACCGGCACCTTTCCGAAGTCGGTGTCGGCGGCCAGGTAGAAGCCGGGGTACGACGGCTGGTTGTAGGTGGTCTGCTGGCGAGCCACCTCGGCGCGGTACTGCGGATCGTGCATCAGGGTGTACATCTTGCGATCGGTCACCTCGGTGCTCAGGTGGATCCGGATCGCGGTGCTGTCGACCGTACGCAGCAGTAGCTCCTCCCGCCAGTCGCCGAGGACGTCGGCGACCAGGCCCGGGTTGCCCTTGGTGTAGTTGTTGGTCCGGGTGCCTTCGGCGGTGAGCAGCCGACCCCGGCGCCAGTCGTCGATGGTCGGGGTCTGGTCGATCGCGCCGTCGACGATCTGGGTGGTGCCGTCGGCCGCCCACCGGATGCTCATGTTGGTGCCGGGGATCTGTGAGCCGAGCGGCTCGCCGGCGGCGGTGTGCAGGCCGAGTCCGCTGACCGCCCACGCCTCGTGGCCGGGGTGCTGCGGGTCGATGTCGCCGATCATGCCCCGGCCGGTGTCCACTCCGGAGTAGGCACCGAAGATCACTTCGCCGGTGGCGGCGTCGAGCAGTCCGTGCCCGTACGGCGCCCACCGCCCGCCCTCGAAGACCAGGTACGCCTCCAAGCCGGGGCGATGCGGGTCGATGTCGGTGACGTGCATGGCGTCGCCGTGGCCGAGCCGGGCCAAGGTGCCCGGGGCCGCGCTGCCCGGCGGCAGCTGCGCGAACGCGCTGTACAGCAGGCTGCCGTCGTCGTCGATGGTGGCGGCGCCGTAGACGATCTCGTGCCGGCCGTCGCCGTCGACGTCGGCCGCGCTGATCGAGTGCTGCCCCTGGGTGGTGATGGTGGCAAACTCGTCGTCGGTGCCGTCGCGACCGTGTGGCGAGTCGTTGAACGGGTTGGTCATCGGCGTCCAGCCGCTGTCGACGTACCACTGCTCGGTGAGCTTGCGCCCGTCCCACCCGTAAGCGACCAGGGTGGAGCGGGTGTAGTAGCCGCGGGCGAAGACCGCCGACGGACGGCGGCCGTCCAGGTAGGCCACCGCGGCGAGGAACCGGTCGACCCGGTTGCCCGGCTCGATCCGCGACATCGCGTAATCGCCCCACATCAGGCCGTCGTCGTGCCGACCGGGCTGGTAGCGGACGGTCTGCAGCTCTTGCCCGGTGGCGCCGTCGAACACGGTGAGGTACTCGGGGCCGTCGACGATGAAGCCCTCAAAGGCACGCAGGTTGTTGCGGCTGCTGCGGGCCGGGGCGTAGACGTCGATGAAGTGGTCGGCGAGGGCCTGCGCGTCGGTCCGCGACAGCGGATACTCGTACGCCGGGTCGATGCCGAACGCCGCTTCCAGGGTGGCCGGCCAGTTGCCGGCGATCACCTCCGGGTGGGCGTGCCAGCCCTGGAACATGTCGACCAGGTGGTCGTGGTAGTCGGCGGCGGACATCCGGTAGTCGTCGCGGTGCGAGTAGCCGGCCCGCCGGTCGGATTCCGGGATGGTGACGTAGCGTTCGTCGGCGACCCGGCCGTCGGGCCGGTAGCTGATCGTCCTGGTGCCGGGGGCGGTCTTCAGCATCATCTCCGAGCGGCCGTCGCCGTCGAAGTCGTAGACCAGGAACTGGGTGTAGTGGGCGCCCGCCCGGATGTTGACCCCGAGGTCGATGCGGTGCAGCAGGGTGCCGTCCAGCCGGTACGTGTCGAGGTAGACCGGTCCGGTGTAGCCGACCTGAGAGACGTCCTTGGAGTTGGACGGATCCCACTTGACGACGAACTCGTACCGCCCGTCGCCGTCGACGTCGCCGACGCTCATGTCGTTGGCGGAGTAGGTGTACGCCTCACCGGCCGGGGTGACCCCGTCGGCGGGCCGACGCAGCGGCAGGTCGAGGTAGGCCTGCGACCACGGGTGCGCCGGACCGCTGCGGTCGACCTCGACGCCGTCGACCACGGCGGCGACCTGGTAGCCGGCGCCGGTCACGGGGTCGGTGTCCAGGTAGTTGGTGCTGTCGGTCACGGTCGCCAGTCGCCGGCCGTCCCGGTAGACGTGGAAGTCGGCACCGGTCATGCCGGTGGCACCGGATCTGGTCGCCTCGTGGCCGAGCAGTCGCCAACTGAGGAAGACGCCCTGGTGGGTGGTGGCGGCGACCAGGCCGCGGTCGAGATGTTCGAGTTGGACGGCGTCGGGGCGACCACCATCGGTCGGTCCGCTGGCGGGGCCGCGGACAGGGTCGGCCCGATCGGCGGACGCGGCGCTGGCCGGTAGGCCGAGGGTCAGCGTGAGGACGCCGACGAGCAACGCCACGGCGGTGGGTGGACGGTGGGGACGGCGACGTCGGGTACGACGGTTCATCCGGAAATCTCCTCGGTCGACGGGCGGCGTGGCCGGCTCTGGCCGACCGGCCGGCCGCAGGACGGTGTCAGGCACCCGTGACAGTCGATGAAACGATACAAGAAACTGAAGGCTATGAATGTGTTTGCCAGTGTGTCAAGGCGAGCTGTCGCTGAATGAACCGTTCCATTCGGACTGTGGACCGACCCGACGTGGACCACGGTCACCTAAGGTCATCGAGTTGTGACCCCTGCGGCGATCGACTAGGGTCGGTGCACCGATCCGCAGCCAGTCGCGGCAACATCCGGCGGCACCACGCAGTTGGCGATGTGCACCAGCCCCGACGTGCACCATCCCGTCGACGCAACCCGGCCCGTCAAGCCCGTAACGGCGACAACGAGGTAGGAGACAGACGGTGAATCCCTCCCCAGCGTTCCCGCACCGGCAGCGATCCGCGCGTACCACCCGGTCGGCCGGGCTGGCGACGAGCCTCGCCGCCGCGGCGGCGCTCGCGCTGGCCAGCTGCTCGGCCGGCGAGTCCCTGGAGACCGACGACGGGACCCCCACCTCCGACGGCACCCTGGTGGTGGCCATCTCCAGCGAGCCGGACAGTTTGGACGTGCACGTCTCCACCGCGTCGTCCACCTTCCTGGTGCTGGAGAACGTCTACGACACCCTGGTGGAGCCGGCCCCCGACCTGAGTTTCCAACCCGCGCTGGCCACCGAGTGGGAGGTCAGCGAGGACCTGCTCACCTGGACCTTCCAGCTGCGCGACGGCGTCACCTGGCACAACGGGCGGGAGTTCACCGCCAGCGACGTGGTGTCCAGCTTCGAACGGATCACCGACGCGGAGACCGCCGCGAACGCCTGGCGGTTCGAGACCGTCGATGAGGTACGCGAGGTCGACGACCGTACGGTGGAGTTCGTCCTCAACCAGCCGACCCCCAACCTGCTGGCCAACATCGGCGGGTTCAAGGGGATGGCGATCGTCGCCCCCGAGCTGATCGACGGCGACGGGCTGACCACCGACGCGATCGGCACCGGGCCGTTCCGGTTCGTCAGCTACACCCCCGGTGACCGGATCGTGCTGGAGGCCAACCCGGACTACTGGGGCACCGGTCCGTACGTCGACCGGGTCGAGTTCCGGTTCGTCTCCGAGCCGACCACCGCACTGACCAATCTGCGCACCGGTGCCGTGCACCTGACCAACAACGTGCCGGCCCAGGAGATCGCCACCCTGCGCGACGACCCCGACGTCGAGCTCGGCCAGCAGGCCAGCAACGACTACTGGTACTTCACCTGCAACTTCGACCGGCCGCCGTTCGACGACATCGACGTACGCCGGGCGCTGTCGTTCGCCATCGACCGCGAACAGGTGGCCCAGGCCGCCTTCTTCGACGCCGCGACGCCGGTGCAGTCGGCGATGCCGCCGGGCAACTTCTGGGCCACCGACTACGCCCCGTTCAGCCACGATCCGGACCAGGCCCGCGAGCTGCTCGCCGACGCCGGCGTCACCGACCTCACCGTCGACCTGATGCTGACCAACGAGTACCCGCACACCCTGGCCGCCGCCGAGGTGATCGCCAGCCAGTGGGGCGACGCCGGCGTCAACGTTGAGATCCGTACCCTTGACTTCGCCAGCTGGCTCGACGAGCAGGGCAACGGCAGCTACGACTGCTACGTCCTCGGCTGGCTGAACAACCTCGACGGCGAGTACGCCTACTACGCCCAGCACCACTCCGCCGGCTCGTTCAACTTCCACGGCTACGCCAACCCGCAGGTCGACCAGTACCTCGACCAGGCTCGGGCCAGCGTCGAGGACACCGAACGGCGCGACCTCTACCACCAGGCGGCCGGGCTGATCATCGACGAGGTCAGCTACGGCTACCTGTACAGCCCGCAGGCCACGCTGGCCTGGGCGCCGCAGGTGTCCGGCGTGGAGATGCACCCGGACGGCAAGACCCGGCTGCGGACCGTACGGTTGACCGACTGAGCCGGCGCGATGGCGCGTTTCCTACTGTGGCGGGCGCTGCAGACGGTCGTCGCGATGCTCGGGGTCAGCGTCGCGGTCTTCCTGATCGTCCAGCTGGTGCCCGGCGACCCGATCCGGCTGGCCCTGGGCACCCGCTTCGATGAGGAGCTGTACCAGGCGATGCGGGCCCGCGCCGGGCTGGACCAGCCGCTGTTGACCCAGTACGGCGGCTGGCTGGCCCGCGCGGTCACCGGCGACCTGGGGGTCAGCTTCCGCAGCGGTGAGCCGGTCACCCGACTGCTGCTGGCCCGGCTCGGCCCGACCAGCCTGCTCGCCGGCGCGGCGCTCGCCGTCGCGCTGGCGATCGCGCTGCCGTTGGGCATCGTCTCCGCGGTGCGCTCCGGGTCACTGGTGGACCGGATCGCCACCGGGTTCAGCCAGCTGTGGATCTCGGTGCCGGACTTCTGGAGCGGGATCATGTACATCCTGCTCTTCGCGCTGCTGCTGGGTTGGCTGCCGGCCTCCGGTTACGTGTCGCCGTTGGACGATCCGGCCCGGGCGGCCCACCACCTGGTGCTGCCGGCGATGACCGTGGGGCTGATCTCCGGTTCGGTGCTGACCCGGTTCGTCCGCTCGGCGGTGCTGGAGGCGCTGCACCAGGACTACGCCCGTACCGCCCGGGCCAAGGGGCTGTCCCGCTGGCAGACGGTCCGCCGGCACGTGCTGCCCAACGCCTGGATCTCCATCGTGACCGCCGTCGGTCTGCAGCTCGGATTCCTGCTCGGCGGGGTGGTGATCGTCGAGGTGATCTTCGAGTGGCCCGGTCTGGGTCGGCTGGCGTACGACGCGGTCGTCCGGCGTGACTACAGCCTGCTGCAGGGCGCGGTGCTGGCCATCGCGTTGATGTTCCTGGTGGTCAACTTCCTGGTGGACCTGCTGTACGGCTACCTCGACCCGCGGGTACGGCGCCGATGACCCGCCGCCTGTTCCTGTTGCTACTGGGCAACCGGCTGGCCCTGGCCGGGCTGCTGGTGCTGGCCGTGCTGGCGGCGGTCGCCGTGGTCGGGCCGTGGCTGGCCCCGTACGACCCGAACGCGGTCGACGTGCCGGGCCGGCTCGCGGGCCCGTCGTGGGCGCACCCGTTCGGCACCGACAATCTCGGCCGGGACGTGCTCAGCCGGGTGCTGGTCGGCGCCCGGGTGTCGCTGCAGGTCGGGTTCGTCGCGGTGGGCATCTCGCTGACCGCCGGGCTGCTGATCGGGCTGGTCGCCGGCTTCTACTCCGGCGCGACGGACGCGCTGCTGATGCGCACCATGGACGTGCTGTTCGCGTTCCCGGCGATCCTGCTCGCGATCGCGGTGCTGGCCATCCTCGGCCCGGGCATCACCAACGCGATGATCGCCATCGGCATCGTCTACACGCCGATCTTCGCCCGGATCGTGCGGGCCGCGACGCTCGTGGTCTCGGCCCAGCTGTACGTCCGGGCCGCCCGCGCCGTCGGCGCCGGCGACCTGCGGATCCTGCTCCGCCACGTGCTGCCGAACATCGCCGCGCCGGTGATCGTGCAGACGTCGCTGAGCCTGGCGTTCGCGATCCTGGCCGAGGCGGCGCTGTCGTTCCTGGGTCTGGGCGTGCAGCGACCCGATCCGGCCTGGGGCCGGATGCTCGCCGAGGGCCGCGACTTCGTCAGTCAGGCACCGTGGATGGGCGTCTTCCCCGGTCTGGCGATCTTCGCGACCGTGCTGGCGTTCAACGTCGTCGGCGACGGGCTGCGCGACGCGCTCGACCCACGGCAGCGGTCGGTCATCGAGTCGAGGGGGCAGGGCTGATGGCCGGCGACCCGGTGCTGTCGGTACGGGACCTGACGGTGCGCATCGGCACCCGGCGAGGGGTGGCGAAGGTGGTCAACGGGGTCAGCTACGACGTGCGCCCGGGTGAGACGCTGGCCATCGTCGGCGAGTCGGGGTCCGGCAAGTCCGTCGGCGCGCTGGCGGTCCTCGGCCTGCTCGACGAGGCGGCCACCGCCACCGGGCAGGTGCTGCTGGACGGTGTGGACCTGCTGGCCGCCGGTGAGCGCCAGCTGCGGCGGATCCGTGGCAACGAGATCGCGATGGTCTTCCAGGACCCGATGACCTCCCTCAACCCGGTCAAGACGATCGGGTCGCAGTTGGTCGAGCCGATTGAGCTGCACGGCGTGGCCACCGGCACGGCGGCCCGCGACCGGGCAGTGGAATTGCTCGAACAGGTCGGGCTGCCGGACGCCCGCGAGCGGCTCGGCGACTACCCGCACCGGTTCTCCGGCGGGATGCGCCAGCGGGTCATGATCGCGATGGCGCTGGCCTGTGAGCCGAAGGTGCTGCTCGCCGACGAGGCGACCACCGCGCTGGATGTCACCACCCAGGCGCAGATCCTCGAAGTGGTCGCCGGGCTGCAACGACGGCTGGGTCTCGCGGTCGTCTGGATCACCCACGATCTGGGGGTGGTGGCCGGGATCGCCGACCGGGTGGCGGTCATGTACGCCGGACGGATCCTGGAACAGGCACCGGTCGACGAGCTGTACGCCGCGCCCCGGCACCCGTACACGATGGGATTGTTGGCGGCGGTGCCCCGGGTCGGCGCCGATCGGCCGCGCCGGCTGACGACGATCCCCGGCCAGCCGCCGGATCCGACGGCGCTGCCGCCGGGCTGCGCGTTCCATCCGCGCTGCGGCTACCGGCACGACCCACGGGCGGCCACCGAGGTGCCGCCGCTGCGCACGGTCGGCCCGGACCACCGGGTGGCCTGCTTCTACGACGTCGTCGGTGGCACCGCCACCGGTACGGACGGTGGGGATGACTGAGCAGCCGCTGTTGAGCGTGACCGACCTGCGGGTGCACTTCCCGGTCGCCGGTGGCGGGCTCCGCCGCCGGCAGAATGCGGTGGTCCGGGCGGTCGACGGGGTGAGCTTCACTGTCGCGGCCGGCGAGACGTTGGGGCTGGTCGGCGAGTCGGGGTGCGGCAAGAGCACCACCGGGCTGGGCCTGCTGCGACTGGTCGAACCCACCGGTGGGCGGGTCAGCGTGCGGGGCACCGAGGTCACCGCGCTGCGCCGACGCGACCTGCGGGCGATGCGCCGGCACCTTACGATGATCTTCCAGGATCCGTACGCGTCGCTGGACCCCCGGATGACGATCGGTTCGGTCGTCGCCGAGCCGTTGGCGGTGCACGGCCTGCACCGGGGGTCGCGGGCCCGCCGGCACCGCGTCGGTGAACTGCTGGAACTCGTCGGCCTCGACCCGGACCACGCGCACCGGCACCCGCACGAGTTCTCCGGCGGGCAGCGCCAGCGGGTGGGCATCGCCCGCGCGCTGGCCTGCGAGCCCGAGCTGATCGTCGCGGACGAGCCGATCGCCGCCCTCGATGTGTCTATCCAGGCGCAGGTCATCAACCTGTTGGAGGACCTGCGCGACGAACTCGGGCTGGCGTACCTGTTCATCGCCCACGACCTGGCCGCGGTCGGGCACCTCAGTGACCGGATCGCGGTGATGTATCTCGGCCGCATCGTGGAGGTGGCCGACCGGGCGACGCTGTTCGCCCGGCCGGCGCACCCCTACACCCGGGCGTTGCTGTCCGCGGTGCCGCTGCCCGACCCGGTCGCCGAGCGGGCCCGGGAACGGATCATCCTGCGGGGTTCGGTGCCGTCTCCCGCCGACCCGCCGAGTGGCTGCAACTTCCGGACCCGCTGCCCGGCGGCGTTCGACCGGTGCGCCGTCGACGATCCGGTGCTGACCGCACGCGGCGACGGCCACCTGGCCGCCTGCCACCTACCGCAGGATCACCCCGGCTGAGTGCCAGGCGGGACGGCGCCGTCGGCCGCTCGGTCCCGGTACGGATCCCGCCACTGAATCGCCCGGCCTTGACGGAGCTGGGCGATCGGATTACCGGCCCGGTCGTGCAGCGTCGACTCGTCGACACAGAAGCCGGCCGTCGACCAGACCGTCCGGTTGGTCACGTGGTGCCATTGGCCGGCGACGTCACCGAGGTCGGGTGCGAAGTGAATGGTGAAGTCCACCGACGGCACGAAATGCGGCGGCTGGGACAGGGCGAACAGCCCCGGCGGCAGCGCGTCGAGGTAGATCGAGGCGACGGCGTGCGGGCCGAGCGTCCCACCCAGATCGGTCTGCGGCGAGATGCGGACCCAGGCGGCGGTGCCGTCGGTGAGGCTCGGCGGCCCGGCGGCCCGCACGTCCAGTTGGGCGCTGTAGGCCAGCGGCCGGTGCCGGGGCGCGTACGCCGGCAACTGCTCGGGGTCGCCCCACGCTGCCGGATCCTCGCGGCGACGCCAGCTGAACTTCTGCCCGACCGGCACCAGGGACGCCATCGCGTGTACCCGGGCCCGACCCTGCTGGGCCAGGGTGATCCGCAGGCTGGTGGTGGACCGCCCCCGGTGCAGCGTCTCGGTGGTCAGCTCCACCGGACCGGGTCGGACGCCGGCCACGAAGTGCATGGTTACGGCCTGTGGGGCGAAGCCGTCGACGCTGTCGGCGACGTCGACGATCCGGCCGAGGACGAAGCCGCCGAAGATGCCCTGCATGCCGAGCCACCGCTGGGTGAAGACCGGAGCGCCCATCCGGCTACTTCTCCACGCGGACGTAGTCGCCCGGCCGTGGTGCCGGTCCGGCACCGAGCCGCCGCCAGCCGGACAGGTCGGCGCTGACCACGTCTCCGGCGGCCCCGCCGGGGACCTGGTCGCCGGGCGCCCAGGTGGCACCGGGCAGGTCCGGCAGCGCGGCGTCCGGTCCGAGATGAACGGTTTCGGCGACCGGGGCGGCACCGGCCGGCAGCTGGTCCGCAGGATGGAACACCGCCGGGCCGCCGAACCAGGCGAGCACGGTGGCACCGCTGGGCGCCCACATCCGGGTCCGGACTGCGCCGGCGGGGATGAACGTCAGGTCGCCGCGCCGGTAGGTGGCGTCACCGAGGTGCAGCTCCCCGGCGAGCACGACGAACTCCTCGTCGACGAGGTAGCCGCCAGCGACGTCGCGGGCAAAACCGGGCGGGAAGTGGCCGTGCACGACGAACGCCCCCGACCGGGAGGCCAGCCGGGTGAGGTGGAAACCGAGGTTGGCACCGGGCATCGGCACCTCCTGCCACGGATGCCGTGCCGCGGTCAGGTCGACCTGCTCCGGCCGTGGAGCGCGTGGGGCACGGTTGCCGCCGCTCATCCCAGGCCCGCCCGTTCGGCCAGGGTCAGCGTACGGCGGGCGCCGCGCAGCACCGCCGCGTCGACGAGCCGGCCGGCCGTGTCCAGCACCACGCCGGTGCCGGCGGCGGTGGCCGTCTCGAGCAGGGCGATGGTGTCACTGGCCGCCCGGACCTCGGCGGCCGTCGGCGTGTAGACCTGATGCACCACCGGCAGCTGGTTCGGGTGAATGCAGGCCCGGCCGACGAAGCCCTGCCGGCGCAGCCGCCGGGTCGACGCGTCCAGTGCGGCGTCGTCGGCGGTGATCCGCGACACCGGGCCGACCGGCGGATGGATGCCACCGGCCGCGCTGGCCACCACGACCTGGCTGCGGGTCGGGACGAACTCGGCGTCGTCGGCGCCCGGTTCCAGGCCGAGTTCGCCGGCCAGGTCGACCTCACCGAGCTGCAGCTGGTACACCCGGGGTTGCCGGGCGATGGCGGCGATGTCGAGCAGCGCGGCGGCGGTCTCCACCATCGGCATCAGCAGCGTGTCGTGGTCAGCGGCGTCGGCGAGCACCCGGGCGGCGTCAGCGACCTCGCTGGCAGTGCCGACCTTGGCCAGTACCACGCCGGTGAGCGCCGGCTGGCCGGCGACGGCCCGCAGGTCCGTGTCGCGCAGCGGGCCGGAGTTGACCCGTACCCAGATCGGCAGGTCGCCGGGTCCGGCGGCGAGCCAGCCGACGACGGCCTCGCGGGCAGCGGCCTTGCCGGCCAGCGGCACCGCGTCCTCCAGGTCGACGATCAGCGCGTCGGCGCCGCGCCGGGCCGCCTTGGCCAGCTTGTCGGCGGCGTGGCCGGGCACGTACAGGTAGGACCGGGGTGGCACCGGGTCGCCCATCAGACGGTCACCTCGCCACGTACGAGGGCCTTCGCCACGACGGTACGCAGCACATCGTTGGTGCCTTCGCCGATGCTCATCAGGATCGCGTCGCGGTACAGCCGCTCCACTTCGAACTCGGTCGAGTAGCCGTAACCTCCGTGGATCTTCATCGCGTCGATGGCGGCCTCCAGGGCGACCTCCGAGCAGAAGATCTTCGCCATGCCGGTCTGCGCGTCGGCGCGACCCTGGCGGACCGCGTCGGCCGACCAGTACGCCATCAGCCGGGCCGCCTGCACCTGGGTCGCGATGGTGGCGAGCTTGAGCTGGATGGCCTGGAACTCGGCGATGTGCTTGCCGAACGCCTTACGTTGGCGGGCGTAACCCAGGGCCTCCTCGTGGGCCCGCTGGGCGATGCCGACCGACCGGGCGGCGATGTTGACCCGGCCCCATTCCAGGGCGGACAGCGCCTGCTTGAGACCGATCCCTTCGACTCCGCCGAGCAGCCGGTCGGCGGGCACCCGGACGTCGTCGAGCAGGATCTCGCAGGACTCGGTGCCCTTGTAGCCTAGTTTGGGGATGTCCTTGGTGACGGTGAAGCCGGGCAGGTCGGCGTCGATCAGCAGGATGCTCATGCCCTTGTGTGCCGGGCTGGCCTGCGGGTCGGTCTTGACCAGGACCGGCAGCGGGTCGGCGTACCGGGCATTGGTGATCCAGATCTTGGTGCCGTTGACCACGTAGTGGTCGCCGTCGCGGCGGGCCGTGGTGCGGATGCCCTGCAGGTCGGTGCCGGCGTCGGGTTCGGTCAGCCCGATGCCGGTGCGCCGTTCACCGCTGGCCAGAGCGGGCAGGTACGCCTGCTTCTGCTCCTCGGTGCCGTGCATGACGATCATGCGGCAGGCCAGCGAGTGGCTGCCGAGGATGCCGGCGATGCCCATCCATCCCCGGGATATCTCCTCGAAGACCAGGGCGAATGACACCGGGTCGAGGTCGAGGCCGCCGTAGGACTCGGGGACGGTGACGCCGAACAGGCCCATGTCGGCCATGCCTTTGACGATCTCCGTCGGATAGCGGCCGGTCTGCTCCCATGCCCGGGCCACCGGGATGATCTCGCGGTCCACGAAGGAGCGCAGCAGCTGCTGGAACTCGCGCTGTTCCTCGGTGAGGGTGAAGTCCATCGGGGCCTCCTGGGTGGTCGGCGGGCTCAGCGAAAAGCGGGCTCAGCGGGGATCGGCCGGCGTGGGTCGGCGTGGCGTGGGTCGGCGTGGCGTGGGTCGGCGGAAGACCGGCAGGGCGCGGCCGTCGGGCAGGTCGACCCAGTCGACGGTGACCGGGTCGCCGATCCGCCAGCCGGCATCGTCGGCGTCATCGTCCGGTTCGGTGCCGGGGCTGAGGCCGTCGAGGCGGGTGAGTAGCAGCGGGCCTTCGGCGAGCCGGACCCGGGCGATGGTGTACGGCACCGCCAGGTCGCGGCGCGGCGCCCGGTGCACGACGGTGAACGTGTCGACGGTGCCGTCGCCGCTGGCTTCGGTGAAGCCGAGCCGCGTGGTGTCGCCGCAGCGGACGCAGACCGCGCGGGGCGGATGCTGATGGTGCCCGCAGCCGGTGCAGGTCTGCAGCACGAGGCGGTGTTCACAGGTCGCCTGCCACCAGTCGGCGGTCAGGTCGTCGGCGGGTGGTACCTCGGGCAGCGGGTTCATCACGACACCCCCAGCACGACGGTGGCGTGGGTGGACAGGATCGCGCCGGTGCCGTGCGCGACGGCGATCCGCGCGCCCGGCACCTGCCGGGCACCGGCCTCGCCGCGCAGCTGGCGGACCGCCTCGACCAGCAGCAGCACCCCGAACTGGCCGGGGTGGCAGTACGACAACCCGCCGCCGGAGGTGTCCAGCGGCAGGTCACCACCGGGGCGGATCCGGCCGCCGGCGATGTAGTCGAGCACCTCGCCTTCGCCGCAGAAACCGAGAGCTTCGACGCTGAGCGCGGCGGTGATGGTGAACGAGTCGTACACCTGCAGCACGTCGACGTCGGCGGCGGTGATCCCGGCCCGGGCGAACGCCTCCGCGCCGGCCTCGCGTGCCCCGGTGTCCAGGATGTCGTCGGCGGCGGTCATCGACGTGTTGGTGGAGCGTTCGCCGTAGCCGAGCACCGCGACCGGCACCCGGCGCAGGTCACGGGCCCGGTCCGCGCTGGTCAGCACGATCGCGCCGCCGCCGTCGGTGACCAGGCAGCAGTCGGCGACGGTCAGCGGGGTGCAGACCGTCGAGGCGGCCCGCACCTCGTCGACGGTCAGCGGCGGCGCACCGTAACGGTAGGCGGCCGGGTTGAGCCGGGCCCATTCGCGGGCGGCGACGGCGATCTCGGCCAGCTGCTCCGGGCTGCCGGCGTAGCGGTGCAGGTACGCCTGGGCGGCCATCGCGTAGTAGGAGATCGGGAACAGCGGCGCGTACGGCGTCTCGAACTGCGCCTCCGGGGTGTGCTCCTCGATCACCCCGGCCAGGCTGCGCGACCGTGCCGACCGCTGGTTGGAGGCAAAGCTGATTGCCACGACGCTGGCCTGGCCGGCGTCGATGGCCTGCACGGCGCGGGCCACCATCATCTCGGCGGCGCTGCCGCCGACGAAGCTGGCGTCGACCCAGCGGGGCCGCAGCCCGAGGTGGTCGGCGAGCGCGGTGGTCGAGAAGCGGGAGATGCCGGTGGTGGCCAGCCCGTCGACGTCGGCGAGGGTGAGCCCGGCGTCGGCCAACGCCCGGGTGACCGCCTGGGTCTGCAGGGTCAGCGTCGACGCGGTGGTGACCCCGAGGTCGGATTCGGCCGCCCCGACGATCGCCACCGCCGCCCGGTCCCGCCCGGTCACGGCACACCGTCGGCGGTGCCCGCGCCTGGTCCGTCGGCGGTGCCGAGCAGGACGACAGCCCGGGCCGGCCGGGCCGCCGGACGTTCGGGGCCGTAGTCGCTGGCGGCGATGACGGCGGCCAGTTCGACCTCGATCCGGTCGCCGTCGACCTTGACCACCGTGCCTGTGCAACGCACCGTCTCACCGGCGAACATCAGGTTGCGGAAGGTGAAGGAGAGCTGCCGCACGAAGCAGTACGGCCCAAAGGCGTCCTGTACCAGTTCGACGAAGAGCGCGCCGAAGACCTGGCCGTCGACGACCGGGCCGGGCACCTTGGCGGCCGCCACGAACTCCGGGTCGTAGTGCAACCGGTACCAGTCCCAGGTGGCGCCGGCGTAGGCGACCATGTCGGCCAGGGCGATGGTGCGTTCCAGCCCCGGCAGGGTGTCACCGACCTGCGCGATCACGTCGGATCACCGCCCATCGCGACCAGGATGATGGTTTCCTCGTTGACCGTCAGTAGTTCGCCGTGCTGGTTGGTGTAGGTGGCCCGGGAGCCGACGACCAGCATGTCGTCGCCGCCCCGGGTGCGTTTCTCGGTCAGGTCGTGGATCTCCCAGGTCGCGGTGATCACGTCGTCTGGGCGGACCCGCCGGTGGAAGGTGTACGTGTTGCCGCCGCGTACCTGCCGGGTGCCGGGCACGTCCAGGTGCCAGGAGTGGCCGGCGTAGCCGTCGGAGGCCATCGGCAGCCCGGTGTACTGGCCGGTCTCGCAGATCAGCGTCGGCGGGGCGGTCACCCCGGGCAGGCCGTGCGCCCGGGCGTAGTCGCCGTCGCGGTAGATCGGATTGTCGTCGCCGACCGCCATCGCGAAGTAGCGCCCGGCGGCAGCACCGAGCGCCTCCGGCGCGGTGTAGACCTTGCGGGTGCCGAGCAGCGCCCGCAGCTCGTCGGTGAGCAGGCCCATCAGCTACCTCCAGCGGTGCTCGGCCCGTCGGCGGGCTCGACCCGGTCGACGGCCAGCTCGGCCGGTTCGTCGGCGGGCTCGGGGTAGACGGCGGTCGGGAAGACCTCCAGCAGGAACTCGGGGCGCAGCAGCGCCGCGCAGATCGCCCCGGTCGACGCCGGCCAGGGCGGGCTGAGCAGCCGCTCGCGTACCCCGGCGACCGCCCGGTAGTCGCCGATCGCCGAGGCGACGCAGAATTCGGTGGTCTCCACCAGGTCCTGCGGGCCGAGCCCGGCGTGGTCGAGCAGTTCGCGGATCGCTCCGTAGGTCACCTCGGCCTGCGCGCCGATGTCGTCGGGGTGCAGCGCCTGCTGGGTCCGCATGTCCAGGGCGGCGAAACCGGACATGTACAGGGTCCGGCCGGCCTTCACCCCGGGGGCGTAGGTCAGCGAGTCGTACCGCGACCAGCCGGGGTTGACCAGTTCCAGCGGATGCCGCGACGCGGTGACGTCGATCGCGACCAGCGCATCGGGATGGTGCAGCCGGCTCATCAGGATGCCACCGGCTCCCGGGTAGACGCCGGCACCGCCGAGCCGTTCGGCGCGGACCCGGTGGGTCCTGCGGTACACCTCTCGGGTCGCCGGGGTGGAGTAGTCGTAGGTGGTGACAGCGGCGTCGAGCGACAGACCGGCGGCGACGAGCAGGTCCTGCGCCCGGTCCAGGCAGTACGCGTACTGGCTGACGAAGTCGCCCGGGTGGACCACCTCGCCGGTGGCGTCGACCGGCAGCATGGTCGGCAGGTAGACGGCACCGTCGTGGCCGCCGCGCACCGGTGAGGGCACCCAGCTGCCGGCGGCTCGCGGTTCGCTGGCGACAAGCAACTGGCCGCCGCCGCCGACGGCGTGCAGTTCGATCTCGATCAGCGCGGCCCGGCGGACCAGCCGCTCGACCACGACGGTACGGACCACCGGCTGGTGCTCGCCGAACACCTCGGCGCGCGCAGCGGCCGCGGCGGCGTAGTCGTCGAGGCCGGCCACGGTGACGTTCTCGGTGACCCGGGTGACGTCGGCCGGTCCGTAGCCGGCGGCTTCCAGGATGGTCAGCACCTTGCGGTACGCGGTGGCGGTCTGGGTGGCCAGGTCACCGCCGACGGTCATCTTGCCGAGCGTGGTGTCGAGCGCGGCGGCGGTGTGCCCGGAGGTCCAGGCGGCGTCGCCGTCGGCCAGCCCGAGGCAGAAGGTGAACCCGTCGTACGGGAACCAGGGAAAGTCGGCGGGTCGGATCGCGGCGGGCGGCACGGGCGTCTCCCTGGTCAGTCACCGGCGGCGGCCAGCGCCGCCATGATCGGGTCGAGGTCGTCGAGGTCGTCGAGGCGGCGCAGCAGGTCGACGACGGGCGCGCCGGCCGGGCCGGCGTTGCCGAGGAACTTGGCGGCCAGCTCGTCGTCGGTCAGCGGGGTGTCCGGGCCGCCGCCGCTGCGCGGCACCACGCCGCGTACGGTCGTGCCGTCGGCCAGGGTGACCACGACGGAGCCGGGGGCGTCGGCGGCATGCCCGCCGGTGGCGACGATCCGCCAGTGCAGCCGGGCCGCGAGGGCGGTCACGTCGGCGCGGTCGATGGCGTCGGGCCGGTAGCTGGCGGTGGTCAGGTCGCCGTCGAGCAGTGTCGCGGCGACGCTCCACGGCAGCGAGAACTTCGCCGCGTACGGGGTGGCCGGCCGGGTCAGGTCCCGGCCGGGCCCGCAGACCGTGGGTGCCGAGTCGGGGTGCACGTCGACGTCGATCCGGGCGATCGCGGCCGGGTCGGCGGGGAAACCGGGCTGGCGGCGGGCGGCGCGGGCGGCGTCGATCGCGGCGTGCGACAGCTGGCAGGCCGGGTAGGGCTTGATGCCGATCCGGAGGGTTTCCCAGCGTTGGCCGAGGCCGGCGATGATCGACGCCGGGTCGACGGGGCCGGCGGCCAGGGCGTCGAAGACGCCGTGCGGGCCGTCGAAGACGTTCGCCGGGCCGGCCGCGCCGGCGGCGGCGAGCCGGGCGGCGAGGATGCCGGCGTGCGAGGCGAAGCCGGGGTGCAGTTGTTTGGTGGCCGCCCCGGTGTGCAGGAAGGCGAGCAGCCCGCCGGCCTGGCTGCCGGCGATGCCGAGCGCGTCGGTGGCGCGGGCGGTGTCCAGCCGCAGCAGCCGGGCGGTGACCAGCGCGCTGGAGAAGACCCCGGCGACCATGGTGGCGTGCAGGCCGCGGGCGTGGAAGCCGTGCGGGGCGGCGGCGGCGACCCGGCAGACCGTCTCGTACCCGGCGATGGCGGCGTGCAGTACGTCGCGGCCGCTGGCACCGATCTGCTCGCCGACGGCGAAGGCCGCGGGCAGCACCACGGCGGTGGCGTGCACCAGGCCGGCGGCGTGGGTGTCGTCGAAGTCGAGCGCGTGCACCATGGCGCCAGCGGCCAGCGCGGCGGCGGGGGCACCGATCGTGTCCCGGCCACCGAGCAGGGTGGCTTCCGGTGGGCCGCCGAGGTCGCGGGCGACGTGCAGCGCCGGGTCGACGGTGCCGCCGCGCCGGCCGGCCAGGGCGGTGCCGAGGCCGTCGAGCAGGTGCCGTAGCGCGGCCCGCCGGACCGCCGCCGGCGGGTCGAGCGGTCCGGTCGCCCAGTCGGCGAGGGCTGCGGCGATCATCGCGGGCCGGTCATCGTGCGGTGTCCTCGGAGCCGGCGGCGGCCGGGCCGGGGCTACGGGGGGCGCCGAACGCGCCGGCGGCGGTCAACTCGGCCAGGGTCTGCGGGTCGAGCCCGAGGATGTCGCCGGTGACGGTCGCGAAGTCCTCGTTGCGTTGCGGCGCGCGGCGGTACGCGGGCGGTTCGGCGCCGACCCGCACCGGGCTGGCGAGCTGCGCCACGGTGCCGAACCGGGGGTGTTCGGTGGTGACCACGAGGTCCCGGGCGGCGGTGTGCTCCTCGGCCAGCGCCGCCGGCACGTCGTTGATCGGCCCGCAGGGGATCGCGGCGGCGTACAGCTGGGTCAGCCACTCCTCGACGGTGCGCTGCCGGAAGATCTGCTCCAGTTCGGCGAGCAGCTCGTCGCGGTTGTCGCGGCGGGTGCCGAAGGTCCCGTACGGCGATCCGGCGGCGGCCCATTCGGGGTGGCCGACGACGTCGGCGAGCCTTCCCCAGAACTTCTCCTTGGCGCAGCCAACCACCATCCAGCCGTCCTTGGCCTGAAAGACCTGGAACGGCACCAGCGACGGGTGCGCCGAGTGGTGGGTGCGGGCCGGCTGGAAGCCGGCGTTGAGATGCCAGGTGGCCGGGTAGGTGAGCATCGAGATCGCGGTGTCGTAGAGGCTGACGTCGCAGTCCATGCCGACGCCGTCGCGGCGGGCGGCGTGCACCCCGGCGAGCAGCGAGATGGCGGCGACGAACCCGCCAGAGTAGTCGACCAGGGACAGTCCGGACTTGGTCGGTGGTCCGTCGGGTTCACCGGTGAGCTCCATCCAGCCGGCGAGTCCCTGCAGGATGTAGTCGTAGCCGGGTTCGGCCCGACGCGGGCCGGTCATCCCGAAGCCGGTCAGCGAGACGCAGACGATCCGCGGGTTGATGTGCTTGAGGTCGTCGTAGCGAATTCGCATCTTCTCCGGCACGTCGCCACGCAGGTTCGAGTAGACGACGTCGGCGACGGCGACGAGCTTCTCGAACACCTCGCGGCCGGCGTCGGTGGTCAGGTCCAGTGACAGGCTGCGTTTGTTGCGGTTGAACGTCTCGAAGAACAGCGAGTCCTCGTCCTCGGCGTACGGCGGCACGTAGCGGCCGACGTCGCCGCCGGCCCGTGGATCCTCGATTTTGATCACTTCGGCGCCGAGGTCGGCCAGGTGTACGGTGCCGAACGGGCCGGCGCCGTACTGCTCCACGGCGATGATCCGGATGTCGGCCAGCGGCGTCATGCTGCGGCTCCGGTCAGCTCGGCGATCAGCGCGATGATCTCGTCCTGGGCGGCGCGGGTCTCGGCGGCGGGCAGCCCGTGGGTGGGTGGACTCAACTTGACCGAGTCGGCGATGCCCGCGTACCCGGCGATCCGCTCGGCAACCTCGGCGCGGTCACCCGCCAGGGTCAGCGTGTCGACCATCCGGTCGCTGACGGAGTCGGCGAGGTGGTCGGCGCCGGCGCCGGCCCGGAACGCGTCGATCACCTGTTGCTGGTCGTCGGCGAGGCCGTGGAAGGCGAAAAAGTCGGCGTAGGTGCGCACGGTGGCGTAGAAGCCGACCAGGCCGGCGGCGCGGCGGCGGGCCAACGCCCGGTCGTCGGCGACCGAGCAGCAGGCGGAGACGACGACGTCGAGGTCGGCGCGGGTCCGGCCGGCCCGATCGATGCCGGCGGTCAGGTCGGGCAGGATCTGCCCGGCCAGGTACGCCGGAGAGCAGAGTTCGTGGCTGATCCAGCCATCGCCGATCTGCCCGGCCAGCCGGGTCATCAGCGGCCCCATCGCGGCCAGGTAGACCGGGATGCCGGCCGGCGGCACCGGGAACGGGCGTTCGTAGCCGCGGATGCGCATCGGCTCGTGCTCGCCGTCGAGCATCATCGGTTCGCCGGTGGCGCAGTTGGCCCAGAAGTGCCGGATGTTACGGACGGTCTCCCGCAGGTGGGCGACGGGTTTGCCGAAGTCGACGTGGTGCCAGTCCTCGTTGAGTCGCCGGACGCCGGTGCCGAGGCCGAGGATGAACCGTCCATCGGAGAGCTCGTCGAGGTCGAGCGCCTCCAGCGCGGTGATCATCGGGCTGCGGGTGAAGGCCAGCACGATCGAGGTGCCGATCCGGGCGGTCGTGGTGGTGCCGGCCAGCGCGGCGGCGGTGCCGGTGGCACTACGGTGCAGTTCGGAGACCCAGAGCACCTCGGCGCCGGCCTGCTCGGCGCGACGGCCGGCGGCGGCGAGTTCGGCGAGGGTCTCTCCCCAGGGCTGGTAGGTCAGGCGCAGGCTCATCCGGTCGCCTCGTTCTCCAGCGACAGCGGGGTGGCGGCGGCCGGGAAGATCCCCTCGACCTGCTTGGCGCCACGCTTGTAGACGTAGAAGGTACGTTTGAAGGCGCAGACCTGTGCGCCGTCCTGGTTGAGGGTGCGGGTGCGGACCGTCACGATCCCGGCGTACGGGCGAGACCCGGATTCACGCTTGTCGAGCACTAACGATTCACTGTAGAGGGTGTCGCCGGCGAACACCGGGTGCGGCAGGACGATCTCGTTCCAGCCGAGGTTGGCAAAGGCGTTCTGAGTGAGGTCGGTGACGCTCTGCCCGACCGCGATGGCCAGGGTCAGGGTGGAGACGACCAGTGGCCGCTCGAACTCCGACCGGGCGGCGTACTCGGTGTTGAAGTGCATCTGGCTGGTGTTCATCGTCAGCAGGGTGAACCAGGTGTTGTCCGCCTCGGACACGGTGCGCCCGAGGGGATGCTGGTAGACGTCGCCGACGCCGAAGTCTTCAAAGAAGCGTCCGGTCCACCCCTGCCGTACCGACATCGACCGATCCTCTCGCCCGCCCGTGAACTGCCACCAGCTTATTTGTCTGACTTTTACGAGTCAAGGGTCAGCAACTCAACCAGGCCAACGAAAACGCCCTGCTCAGCACGACAGCAGGGCGTAGTTCCGAAACATCAGGTATTTAGTTGTGAGATTGTCTTCAGTGTCCGTCGTACGCCCGGCGGACGGTACCCAGGTGGGCCCGCATCGCCGCCTGCGCACCCTCGACATCACCGGCCTCGACATAGCCGCAGATCTCGGTGTGTTCGGCGTCGATCTGGCTCCAGTACTCCGCGGGCATGTCGCGGTCGGCGGTCCGCGCCTGCAGCACCCGGAAGACCGGCTCGGCCATCACCCCGAGCAGCTGGTTACCGGTCGCCTCGACCAGCACCCCGTGGAAGGTCCGGTGCTCACGGAACTTGCGGCCGCGGGCCCGAGTCGACTTCTCCCGCTCCACCGCTTGACGCATCAGCACCAGATGTTCGTCGGCGCGGCGCAGCGCGGCCAGCCCGGCCGCCGGCACCTCCAGGCACTCCCGCGCCTCCAGCAGGTTGTCCAACGTGATGTCCCGGGCCCCGGACATCAGCCCGAAGCTCATCTCCAGATACTCGCTCACCTGGTCGAACTGCACCCGGGCCACGAAGGTGCCGCCGGTGGTTCCCCGGGTGGTGCGGATCAGATCCTTGGACGCCAGCACCCGCAACGCCTCCCGTACCGTGCTACGGCTGACCCCGAAGATCTCCGACAGTTCGACCTCGGTCGGCAACCGGTCCCCCGCGGTCAGCGACCCGTCCAGGATCCGCTCCCGCAACTGGTCGGCGACCTGCTGGTACGCGGGTTGGACCCGGGTCACCCCGAGCACCCCAGGATCCCGGCGGTGCCCCGGGATCGCCTTTTCCGACCGGCTCGCCGGCTCGTGCGTCACGTCCTTGGCCATGGTCACTTCGGCTCCGCATCCTTTCGGACCCGCACACCGCAGTGCGGATTCGTCGCGAACCACCACGGTAGGGCATGGCGGACGCCGATCCGCGTCACTGTCGGCCATCCCCGGTCGAACGGGTGGTCCCGGCCAGCTCGCCGATCAGCGCCCGCGTTGCCGCCCGTTCCTCCGGGGTGCCGTAGAACTGGGCCGCGAAGGTGCTCGCCCCGGCCCGCGCATAGCGGTCGATCTCGGCCCGCACCTCGTCTGCGTCACCGACGATCGCCATCTGGTTGGCCCGCTGTAAACCTTCACGGTCCAGCATCGCCCGGTAGGACGGCTTGTCGTCGTACCAGCCGAGCACCGGGTCGATCGCCGCGCGGGCCCGGGTCGGGTCGTCGGTGACGCAGACCGCGGCGGTCACCACGATCTCGGGGGTAGGGCGGCCGGCCGTCCG
This sequence comes from Micromonospora sp. LOL_014, assembly GCF_048060245.1. Classification (NCBI taxonomy): domain Bacteria; kingdom Bacillati; phylum Actinomycetota; class Actinomycetes; order Micromonosporales; family Micromonosporaceae; genus Micromonospora; species Micromonospora sp. LOL_014. The sequence continues at coordinate 132,785 of NZ_JBHMIP010000010.1, read as the reverse complement.
CGCGGCGGCGGTGATCGCCGGTACGGTCAGCTCGGTCAGCGTGCGCGGGCCGACCATCCAGGTGATCGTGCCGGCGGCAAGGGCACCGGTCAGCTCCAGCATCTTCGGGCCCAGCGCGGAGACCATCACCGCCGGTGCCGGCGGGTCGCCGCTGATCGTCAGGTCACCCCGGGCGGTGATCACCTCACCGGTGTAGCGGACCCGCTGGGTCAGCGCGCCGGTCAGCGCGGTCAGGTACTCGCGCATGTAGCGCGCCGGCCGCTCGTAGGACATCCCCCAGCAGGGCTCGACCACCTGCGGGTGCGACGGCCCGACGCCGAGCACCAACCGGCCGCCGAGCAGCATGTTGGTGGTGAGCGCCTGCTGGGCCAGGGCCATCGGGTGACGCGGGTAGACCGGCACCACGGCGGTGCCGATCCGCAGCCGGCTCAGCTGCCGACCGTACGCGCCGATCACGGTCAGCGCGTCGTGCCCGAAGCCCTGCGTCAGCCAGTAGCTGGCGATCCCGTCGGCGTCGGCGGCCCGCAGGTCACGCTCGAGGTCGTCGAGCCGTTCGATGTGGCTGAAGATCCCGTAGTCCATCGTGCCCCTCAGTGCCGGAATTCCCGCATGGACTCGCCGCGCCGGGCGGTCGAGGCGTCGGAACGGGCCAGCATCGCCAACCCGAACGCCTCGGCCGCGGACCGCTGCGCCTGCACCGCCGTCCACACCGTCTCCACCGTGGTGGTCAGCACGTCGAGCGGATGCTGGGCGATCTCGGTGGCGATGGCCAACGCCCGGTCCACCAGATCGGCGGGAGCGGTCACCTCGGTCACCAGACCGAGCTCCAGCGCCCGGCGGGCGTCGATGCGGTACGCGCGCCCGGTCAGCACCATCCGCATCAGCTCGCCGAGCGGCAGCCGCCCCAGCGCGCCGACCGCCTCGACCGGGTTGGCCAGGCCCACGTCGTGGTGGGTGTCGAAGAAGGTCGCCGTCTCGGTGCAGAGCACCACGTCGGCGTCGTTGACGAAGTGCCAGCCACCGGCGCAGCAGTGCCCGTTGACCGCCGTCACCACCGGCTTGTAGACGCCCAGGTCGCGGGCGGTCAACGCGACCCGGCCGGCGTGGTCCAGCGACGGACTGGTGACCCCGGCGTCGAGGGTGTCGTCGACGTCGAAGCCGGTGCAGAAGCCGCGCTCGCCGGCTCCGGTCAGCACGGCGACGTGCAGGCCGTCGTCGGCACCGAACCAGCGCCAGGTACGCCGCAGTTCGTCGACCATCACCCGGTCGTAGGCGTTGAGCCGGTGCGGCCGGTCCAGGGTGACCAGCAGCACCCGCCCGTGCCGGGCCAGCGTGAGGGTGCTGGTCGACGGCGGTTTCACGGCTGCTCCGGGTTTGCCGCGCCGACGCCCGGCGCAGAATCGGACTCGGACTCGGACTCGGACTCGGGCAGTGGGCGCAGCAGGTAGGAACGCGTCATCCGCAGGACGGTCTCGTCCCGCTGGTTGCGTACGTCGTCGTGCACCACGCCCACGTACATCCGCCCGCCCGGGGTCGGCTCCAACCGCGTCACCTCGATACGCACGCGTAGCGTGTCACCGGCGGACACCGGCCCGGTGTACCGGATCTCGTCGATGCCGAGCGCGGCGTGGCAGTCCAGGCCGGCGGCGTACCAGGCGGCGTACATGGTGGTCGAGGTGAGCCCGGCGGCGAGCGCGATCAGGCACGGCCCGCCCAGGATCGGCCGGCCGAACCCGGTGCCGCGCATGTACTCGGCGTCGGTGTGCAGCGGGCCGTTCTCCCAGGAGACGTTGACGATCGCGGCGAAGTCTCCGTCGGTCAGCGTCCGGGCCGGGGTGAGCAGCACCGCCCCGGCCGCGAATGCGGTCGGCAGCCGGGGTCGCAGCGCGCCGGTCACGACGCACCCGGCCCGGCGAGTCGGGTGTGTGCCTCGTCGACGACGAGACCACCGTCGTCGGTGGCGGTCATCGTCGAGATGATCTCGTGGGTGAGTTCGCGGCTGACGTCGAACAGCCGGGGATCGTCGTAGCTGCGCGGCAACGGCACCTCGACGTCGACCACCCGGCGTACGGTCGACGGCCGGTTGGACATCAGCACCACCCGGTCGGAGAGCACCGCGGCCTCGAACACGTTGTGGGTGACGAAGACGAACGCCTTGCCCGCCGTCTGGGTACGCAGTTCCAGCAGCAGCTGACGCAGGCTGCGGGCGGTGAACTCGTCCAGCCCGCTGAACGGCTCGTCCATCAGCATCACCGGCGCGTCCAGCACGAACGCCCGGGCCAGCGCGGTGCGCTGCTGCATGCCGCCGGAGATCTGGTGCGGATAGTGGTTCTCGAAGCCGGCCAGTCCGACCCGACGCAGCACCGGCATCACCCGGTCGGACCACTGCGCCCGGTCCACCCCGGTCGCCTTCAGGGCGAACTCGACGTTCTGCCGGACTGTCTTCCAGGGCAGCAGCCGCGGCTCCTGGAACACGTAGCTGAACTGCACCCCCGGTGCCCCGCTGCGGATCTCGGCTGTGCCGGTGAAGTCGGTGTCCAGCCCGCTGAGCATGTTCAGCACGGTCGACTTGCCACAGCCGGACGGTCCGACCAGCGCGACGAACTCGCCGTCGGCGATCTCCAGGTTCATCCGCTCGATGACCGTGATGAAGCCGTTGCGGGTGTGGAAGCCCTTGACCAGGTCGGATATGACGATCCGGGCGTCGGCGCTCATCGGGCCCCCTCCGGACGCCAGCGGAACAGCTTGGCCTCGATCGGTTTGAACACCGCCAACTCCAGCACCACCATCAGGATCGAGAAGAACAGCGTGAGTGCGAAGACCTGTTCCATCCGGAAGAGCTGGAACCAGTAGTTGAGCCGGTAGCCGATGCCGTCGGTGCGGCCGAGCAGCTCGGCGAGGACGACGACCTTCCACACGATGCCGAACCCGAACCGGGCCGAGGCCATCACCGCCGGCAGCACCTGGGGCAGGGTCACCTCCCGGGTACGCAGGCCCCGCGACGCACCGAGAGTGCGGGCCATCTGGCCGAGCCGGGGGTCGATCGCCTTGACCCCGGACCACATGTTGATCGCGATGATCGGAAAGGACGTCAGGGTGATCGCCACGACGGTGGCGGTGTCGTTGAGGCCGAACATGATGAACGCGACGATCACCCAGCAGAGGCTGGGGATGGTCTGGCCGACGGCGATCCAGATGTCCAGCAGCCCTTCGGCGATCCGGGACAGCCCCATCACCAGACCGACCAGCACACCGAGCACCATGGAGGCGGCGAAGCCGATCAGGATCCGGACCATGGTGACCTGCAGGTCGGTCCAGAAGACCGTCTCCTGCACGCTGGTCACCAACGCCGACGCGGTGGTCCACGGGGTCGGCAGGATCCGCTCCCCGACGGCCAGTGAACCCAGCCACCAGATGACGATCAGCATGAACACGGAGGCGATCCGCAGCGAGACGCCGTGCCGCAGGAAGCGGTGGGCGCCACCGCGCCCACCGCCACCACGGCCCCCCGCCGCGCCACGATCCGCCGCGCCGGCTGTCGCGAGCGCCGGTTGGGTGGTTTCGGACAGGGTCATCGTGCGTCTCCTCGCGAGGCGGGGTGGTCGAGGTCAGACGAACAGTCCGTCGGGCACCTCGGGCAGGAATTCCGGCTCACCGTTCTCGCTCAGGAAGGTGAGCAGCTCGGCGGCCTGCTGCTTCTCCTGCTCGCCCCACTGCTCGACGAGTCGGCCGCGCTGGTTCTCCCAGATCACGTCGAGCACCGCCTGGTCGTCGATGTCGTACAGCTCCCGCAGGGCGGCGTCCCACAGCGACTGGTCGCTGTTGAACCGGGTCTGGTATTCGAGGTTCACATCGACGAAGGCCTGCACGGCCTCCTGGTTGGCGTCGATGAAGTCGGTGGCGAAGTCCCAGCCGGCGGTGAACGCCTGCAGCCCGGTGGCCTCCTCCAGCAGCACGCCGAGGTCGCCCAGCGACCGGTACTCGCCGCTGACCACTCGGTCCGCGCCGGCCGGGTCGATCACCAGCGCCATGTCCACGTCGCCCTCGCCGAGCAGTTCAGCCATCAGGTTCGGGGCGCCGTACTGCACCTCGCAATCGGTGGTGGGGTTGAAGCCGTGGTACTCGCGGCAGAGCGCGAAGAACTGGTTGGTGGAGGAACCGATGGCACTGCCGAACAGTCCGAGCTTGCGCCCGCGCAGGTCGGCGAGGGACTGGATGTCGCTGTCGGCGCGCACCAGGATTCCGTTGGTGGTGCGCTGCAGCGCGAAGACCACCTTGCGGTCGACGCCGGTGGCGACCAGGTTGGCGGTGGACGGGATCCCGCCGAGGCCACCGTCGACCTCGTTGGCCCGGTACGCGGTGTAAACGGCGGCCGCCTCGGCGTACTCCTCGTACTGGATGTCGAGGCCGGCGGCCTCGAAGGCACCGTCGGACATGGCGAGCTTGAACGCGGCGAGCGCCGAGGCCGGTAGTCCGGCGAGTCGGATCGTGGTGAGGCCGCCGTCGGCGGCCCCGGTGGAGTCGGAGTCGGAGTCGCCACTACCGCAGGCGGTCAGCAGTACGCCGCCCATGAACGCGCCGCCGAGACCGGCGAGCACGGAGCGACGGGAGAGGGCGGCACCGGAACTATTGAAGTGGGACACGATGGCCTCCTGATCACGAAGTCCGTGCGGCCGACGGGTGAGCCGCGAGCCGCATCGGGACCTTGGTGCGGATGACACTAACGGCCCCTGAGCAGCCAGTCCACTAAAAGTCAGAGTTTTACCGTACTGACATACTCGCCACTGCTAGCAGCAGCCAACGAGCGGCAGGCACCACGTCCCACAGCGGAACGACAGCGAGAACCGCCACTTACCGGAATTGGTCAGACATTAAAAGTAGAGGCACGCAATCAACCCTTTCCAGGTTGACTGACGTACTCGTCACGGATCGTCCGCTTGAGGATCTTTCCACTCGGGTTGCGCGGCAACTGATCGACCAAGTGCCATTCCCGGGGGACCTTGTACCGAGCCACGTGCTCCCGTACGTAGCCGTCCAGCGCGGAGACGTCGATCTGCTGGCCGTAACGGCTTACCACGAACGCGGCGATCCGCTCTCCGTACACCTCGTCCGGAACGCCGACCACCGCGACCTCGTCCACCGGCCCGTGCCGCGCGATGACCTCCTCGATCTCGCGGGGGAAGATGTTCACCCCACCCGCGATGATCATGTCCTTCTTTCGGTCGACGATCGAGATGAAGCCTTCCTCGTCACGGACCGCTATGTCGCCGACCGAGAAGAACCCGTCGGCGTCGTACCCGGCCCGGGTGGCCTCCTCGTCGTTGAGATAGCCGGTCAGCAACAGCGGCGAACGCGCGTACAGCTCGCCGGGCTCGCCGGGACCGACCTGCGCCCCGTCCTCGTCGACCAGGCGTACCTCGTTCCAGAACCACGGATGGCCCACGCTGCCCGCCCGGTCCAGCGCGAACTCCGGCCGCAGGTTGGTCACGATCGAACACTCCGTCGACCCGTAGAGTTCGTGCACCTCCACGCCGGGGAACGCCTCGATCACCCACTCCTTGAGCGCGACCGGCAACGCGGCGGCGTTGAAGTAGAGGGTCTTCAGCGCCGACAGGTCGTAGCGGGCCACCGGCTCCGGGCAGAACCGGCGGATGTGCTGGGCGTGCGTGGGCACCAGGAAGACCGTCTCCGCCCGGCTGCTCACCATCAGATCGAGCAGCCGCTCCGGATCCCAGGTCGGCAGCACGGTGCAGGAGCCGCCGAGCATCGGTGCCGCGTACGCGAACTCGAAGCCGGCGCCGTGGTACATCGGGGCCACCGCGATCGTGCTGCGGTTCGGGCCCAACCCGTAGTCCAGCCCCACCCCGAACGCGGTCAACACCCGGCCCCGGTGGGTGAGCAGCACACCCTTGGGCCGTCCCGTGGTGCCGGAGGTGTACGTGACACAGAACGGGTCCAGCTCGTCGACCGGCACCTGTGGGTCGACCGCCCGCCCACCGTCGAGGAACCTCCCGTAGTGCTCGCCCACCCCGCCGTCGAAGCTGAGCACCAGCCGCAGGCCGTCGAGCAGCCCGTCGACCCGATCGGCGAGGTCGTCGGCCAGAATGATCCCCTGGACGGCCGAGTGGGCCAGGATGTACGCGTTGTCGGTCACGTTGTTGCGCGGGTTCAACGGCACCGTCGGGATGCCGGCCTTGGCCATCGCCGCGGAGATCTCGAAGTACTCGTACCGGTTGTTGCTCAGCACCGCGATCCGCTCTCCGGGCGCCAACCCCCGGTCCAGGGTCGCACTGGCCAGCTGGCTCGACCGCTGGTGCAGGGCACCGAAGGTGACCTCACGGTCGCCGTCGACCACCGCGACCCGGCGTGGCGTGGCGCGGCCGAACTCCCGGATCCCGGCCGCCATGTTGAGCTGCACACCCGTCACCTTTGGTCCGCCTTTCCCGATTCGTTCATCAGCATGACGGCTTCGGCCTCGGCCACGGGCGCACCGTCGGCGTCAACGGCGGTCCACCGCAGCTCGGCCACGACCTTGCCGCTGGAGGTGCTCCGGCTGGCGAGGCGCTCAATCCGCACCCGCAGCGTGGCGCCGGCCCGGACCAGCTGATGGAACCGCATCCGGCGCAGCTCCAGCAGCGCGATCGCGTCGTCGAGCTGCCCGGACTGCTCGGCCAGGCCGCCCATCAGTAGCAGCACCGCCTGGCCGGGCAGCGGCGGGCCACCGCCACTGCCCGGGTCCGGCGGGTTGAACAACGGATGGGTGTAGCCGCCCCGACTGATCAGGGTGTCGACCAGCTCCGCGGTGACGGTGACCAACGGCGGATCCGCCGACGGCGAGGGCGGGGCCGACGGTTCAGGCAAGGCCGCGGACATCGACGTCCCCCCAGACCGGCTCGCGCTTGTCGACGAACGCCCGGTAGCCCTCGGCCGCCTCGGGCACCTCCTCGTGCAGCCGGGAGAACATCTCGCGCTCGTAGCGCAGGCCCTCCTCCAGCGTCATGGTGTGCACCGAGTTGAGCAGCCGCTTGGTGATCGCCATCGCCGGACGGGACCGGCCGCGCAGCGACGACAGCAGCTTGCCGACCTCGTCGTCCAGCTGCGCCCGGGGTGCGCTGGCCAACGCGACACCCCACTGCACCAGCTCCGGCCCACGCAGCCACAGCGGGGTGAGCATCAGCGCCTTGGCCCGCTGGTCGCCGAGCTTGCGCGGCGCGCGCTGGCTGGAGCCGGCACCGGGCGGCATGCCGAACTCCAGGTGGATGTCGCCGACCTTCGCCTCGTCGGCGGCGATCACGAAATCACAGGCCAGGATCAGCTCGAAGCCACCGGCTCGGGCGAGGCCGTTGACCCGGGCGACGACCGGTACGCCGAGCTGCTCGATGCGACGCAGCACCGCATGGTACGAGCGCAGGAACGGCAGGAAGATCCGTTGTGGGTCGTCGAAGCAGGATTCCAGGAAGTCGATGTCCATCCCGACGCTGAACGCCCGGTCCCCCACTCCGGTGATCACCACGGCCCGCAGGGTGTGATCGACCTCGGCGGCGGCCAGGGCGGCGTCCAGTCCGGCGATCGCCGCCGGCGTCAGGCTGTTCATCGAATCCGGGCCGTCGAGGACGATCGTCATCACCTGGTCGTCGGTGGCGAACCGTACGTCGGTCACGTCGTCGCCTCCCCCACCTTGACGAACAGTTCGACGTCGGTGTCGGCGACGAACGTGGGTGCCGGTGCCCCGGCCGGTACGTGCACCAGCGAGCAGGCGGTCAGGGTCCACCCGGCGACCGTCGCCGTCCCGCTGGTGGTGACGAGGAACCGTTCCCGGTCGACCGGTTGCGGCGTGCCGGTGTACCCGGCCGGTAACCGGACCAACGCACTGCACGCCCCGGTGGCCACGTTGCGGCTCAGCGGCTTGCCGACTGGCACGGTCGGTGACGCGACGCCCGCCGGGCCGGCGCCCGGCGTCGCCGGCCGCACCGCTGCGGCCGCCCCCGCCGGCAGACCGAGTACGCCGGGGTCGAGGCCTGACCAGTTGGCGTCGATCGGTGCCCAGGGCAGATGCCGGGACTCGACCCGGCGCAGGTAGCCGCGCGGTCCGACGCCGCCGGCGGGCGAGCCGGTCTCTCCTACCAGGGCGGCGAGGGCCTGCTCTCCGGCCTGGTGGTCCGGGCAGACCACCCGGGTCACCCGGTCGCTGCCCTCACTGGCGACCGCACCCTCCATGCAGAGGATGTTCTCGAATCCCTCGTCGCTCCAAGCCTTGTGCACCCAACCCGGCGGACGCCAAAAGTAGTCTCCGGCGATCAGCCGCCCCTCGGCGCTGAGTTCGGCGGCACCGTCGAGAAAGTACGCCTCCTCGACGCTGTCGTGGTACGCCTCGCTGAGATCGCGGTAGCCCGCGACCGCCCGGATGTGATCGATCCGTCGGGTGCTGTCACGGTCCAGCCACAACGACCGCATCCAGTACCGGGACAGCAGTTCACGCACCTGGTCGGGGTCGCCGCCGAAGTTGTCGCGGAAGGCGGGCTCCATCGAGTCGTACACCTGCTCGCCGTTGACCCACGGCACGTCCTCGGCGTCGACGATCGTGACTGTCATCCGGGTACCTCCACCTCCCGCCGCCACCGGCGAGTGCGCCCACGGTCTCAGCCTAATATGTCTGACGTTAGTCGGGTAGATATCGGCGTCGGACATCCGAAGCCGGCTCTGTTTCCACCTGGTAGACCAGGAACCGCCAACACATCAGCACTTCCCGACCACACTCTGCCGGCGGGAGACTCGGTCTGGCAAGACCTTGACAGCCGCCATCCTTATTCATCAGACTTTTGCCCGGAAGGCGGTGGCCGGTGTCGACCTCTCCGCTGGAGGAACCCCCACGGCGCGGCGACGCGACCGACAGCCCGGTCATCGTCGACCGGCGGGCCCCGACGACCGGATCGGCGTACCTACCGTCCGCGCGGATGGCCGCCGCCGCCGGCGCGCTGATCCTCGTCGCCGTACTGGGCAGCTTCGCCGCCTCACCGCTGTTCCCGATCTACGCCGACCGCTGGCAGCTGACCCCGGCGCAGATCGCTCTAGCGTTCGCCGGCTATCCCGTCGGGGTGGTCCTGGTCGTCACGCTGCTCGGCGGCCTGTCCGACCGGATCGGCCGGCGGGCGGCGATGCTCGGCGGCGTCGCGCTGGTGCTGGCGGCGTGCCTGGTGACCGCGACCGCGACGTCGCTGCCGGCGCTGGTCGCCGGGCGGATCGTGCAGGGGATGGCGACCGGGATGGTCAGCGCCACCACCGCCGCCGCCCTGCTGGACTTCCACCCCCGGGGCACCCGGGCGGGCACCCTGACCCACGCGGTCTGCACCACCCTCGGTATGGGGCTCGCACCGTTGATGTCCGGGCTGCTGGCCGACCATACCCGGTACCCGCTGGTGCTACCGTTCGTCGTCATCGGCGCGGCCGCTCTGGTGCCGCTGGTCCTGCTGTTCCGCACGCCGGCCGACCGCCGGACGACGCAGCGGGTCCGACTGGTCCGGGCGGTCCGGGTCCCCCGCGACATCCTGCTGCCGTTCAGCATCGCCGCCTGCTCGCTGATGACCCTCAACGGCTGCATGGCGCTGTTCGGTACCTTCGGCTCCCGCATCCTCGCCGAAGGCGCCGGCGTCACCGCCGCCGGTGGCGCCGGCGGACTGCTCACCCTGCTGATCGGCATGACCCTGCTGTCCCAACTGCTGCTGAACCGACTCGACGCCATCCGGTCGGTCTGCTTCGGCGTCGTGGCGATCACGACCGGTGCCGGCGCCACCGCGCTGGCCCTGCACCTGGGCAGCCCGGCGGTCACCGTCACCGGGGCCGCGCTGATCGGCTTCGGTGGCGGACTGACGCTACTCGGCGCCACCCGACTGATCGGCGAGTCGGCGCCGACCCACCGGCGGGCGGAGATCTTCGCGGCGTGGATGGTGGCCGCCTTCGCGACGCTCGGCGGCAGCTCGCTGCTCAGCGGCCTCGCGTTGACCGGGGCCTTGCTGCCGGCGGTGCTGACCGTCGCGACCGGCGTCATCGCCCTACTCTGCGCGTACACGCTGGTCGCCGGCGCGGTCCACGCCCGTCGCGGGCGCGCACCACGCTGAGCCACGGCACGTCAGTCGCTGGCGCGGACGCCGATGTTGTCGCTGGTGTCGTCGGAGTTGGCCAGGGCGGTGAGATCGCCGACCGCGTCGGCCATGCCGGTACGCAGGTCGTCCAGCACACTGGCGACGGAACGCACCCGGTCCACCAGACCGACCGCCTGACCCGCCGCCGAACCCATCACCGGCGTGACCTGGTGCTCGAAGGAGCTGACCACGGCGTCGCGGGCCAGCACTTGCTGCACCGGGGAGGCCAGTGGCGCCGGAGCGTCCGGTTGCCGCCAGGCCTGGGTCCACGCGGTGGTCAGCTGCCGGGTCGGCTTGCCGGTGTACGCCGTGGTCTTCGCGGTGTCGGTGGCCGCCGCCGTCACGATCTTGTCCTTGACGACCGGGTCGAGATCGCTCTCGGCGGTGGCGAGCCAGATCGAGCCCGTCCACACCGCCTGGGCACCCAGTGCCAGCGCGGCCACCACCTGACGGCCGGTGGCGATGCCACCGGCGGCGACCACCGGCACGTCGCCGGCGGCAGCCACCACCTGCGGCACCAGCACCATCGAGGTGATCTCACCGGTGTGTCCGGCCGCCTCGTAGCCCTGGGCGACGATCACGTCGACGCCGGCGGCCAGCTGGTGGCGTACGTGTCGTGGGTCGCCGACCAGGCCGGCGACCAGCATGTCCAGTCTCGTCGCGGCGGCCCGCACCTGGGCGGGAGGCGGCCCGAGCGCGCTGGCCACCAGCCGCACCGGGTGGGCCCGCACGACCTCCCACAGCGCGAACGCGTTCGCGTGGGTCATCAGGTGGTCGATCTCGGTCGGCATCCCGCCGAGCCGGGTCCGGCCAGGTTCACTGCGGCGCAGCGGAATCCCGAGCCGGGTCTGCAGCCCGGCGACGAAGTCCTGGTGCCCGGCCGGGATCTGGGCGAGCAGGTCGGTCGGGTCGTCACCAGCGGACCTGGCGGGAAAGAGCAGGTCGACGCCGTACGGGCGACGCCCGCACTCGCGATCAAGCCAGGCGAGATCCTGTTCGAGGTCGTCGGGGGACATCGAGGCCGCGCCGAGTACCCCGAGCCCACCACCCCGGCTGACCGCCGCCACCACGTCGCGGCAGTGGCTGAAGGCGATCACCGGCAGGTCGATGCCGATCCGTCGACACAGCGGGGTCACGACGACGTGCCCAGGGTCACCGCGCAGACCTCGCAGCCGTCGTCCTCGACGGTGCAGTTCGAGCCCGACTGCGCCGCGACGCCCAGGTAGGCGTCGACCAGCGCGCTGACCGCGCCGAGCCGGCCGGTCGGCGGTGCCGGTCGGGTCGCGGCGAGGGCCGCGGCGTGCCCGGCGGCCAGTCCGACGACCGACGGGTCGCCGATCTCGATGCCGACCCGGCCGGCCACCTCGGCGGCCACCGGGGTCATGCAGGTGCAGCCGAAGAGGATCAGGTCAGTGCCGTCCCGGTCGGCGGCCCGCAGACACGCGGCGGAGATGGCGTCGACGACGTCGGTCTCGCCCCGGGCCATCCGTGCCTTGACCCCGGCGTCGGTGCCGACCCGGTGCAGTTCCGTCTCGTCGGACAGGTAGTGCACCCCGGCGGCGAGGGCACCGCCGGCGCAGCTGCTCAGCCGCTCGGCGTAGAGATAGTCCATCGAGGCGGGCCAGACGGTGACGATGCTGAACCGCCGACCGAGCTGGCCCGCCCAGGCCAGGGAGGCCTCGCCGGCACCGACGATCGGCACCGAGGTGGCGGCGCGCAGCCGGCCCACGCCGTAGTCGCCGAACGTATCGATGTAAACGGCGTCGCAGCCGGCGACGATCGCCGCCTCGGCGACGTCGACCGTGTCGACCTCGGTGAGTAGATGCTCGTACGGGGTACGGGCGAATCGGCGCAGCCGTGGTTCGACGAGTTCGGTGACGAGGCCGGGTGGATCGGGCAGCACCGGGGCCCGCTTCGCGTCGGAGTTGATGACCGCCAATCGTCGCAGCTCACTCATGTCGACCTCCCGCCAAAAGTCTGACCTATGAATGTCAGTGGTGTCAACGACTCCGTCCACTCCGGCTTCTAGCTTGATGGGCTGCTTGCAAGTAAAAGTCATACCTTTGACAGCCAGATGGTCAGTCCGCTACAGTGGCCGCCGCCTCGGCGGCAGTTAGCCGACGCCGTAGATGTTCCCGATCCGGTTCGGTGCCGGCCAGGCCCACCGCCTGCCGGTAGGCGTCGGCCGCGTCGGCGTACCGGCCGAGCCGGTGCAGCAGATCGGCCCGGGCGGCCGGCAACGGGTGGTACGACCGCAGGCGCGGATCGGCGACCAGCTCGTCGAGCAGGGCCAGACCGGCTGCCGGGCCGTCCCGCATGGCCACCGCCACCGCCCGGTTCAACGCCACCACCGGCGACGGTGCCGCCCTCAGCAGTACGTCGTAGAGGGCGACGATCTGCGGCCAGTCGGTGCCGGCGACGTCGGGCGCCTCGTCGTGCAGCGCGGCGATGGCGGCCTGCAGCCCGTACGGGCCCGGTGGGCCGCCGGTCAACGCCGTGCGGGCCAACGCACAGCCTTCCCCGATCATTGGACGGTCCCACCGACGCCGGTCCTGCTCGTCGAGGAGTACCGGCACCCCGTCCGGTCCGGTCCGGGTGTGACGGCGGGCGTGCACCAGCAGCAGCAGGCCGAGCAGTCCGGCGGTCTCCCGTTGCGCGGGCAGCAGCCGGTGCAGGATGCGGGCCAGCCGGATGGCCTCCTCGGCCAGGTCCAGGCGTTGCAGGCGGGGGCCGGAGCTGGCCGCGTACCCCTCGGTAAAGATCGAGTACACCGCCTGCAGGACACCGGGAAGCCGCTGCGGCAACTCGTCGGCACCGGGCACTCGGAACGGGATACGCGCGTCGCGGATCTTGCGTTTCGCCCGGACGATCCGCTGGGCCATGGTCGCCTCCGGCATCAGGAAGGCCCGGGCCACCTCGGCGGTGGTCAACCCGCCGAGGCAGCGCAGGGTCAACGCCACCCGGTCCTCGGCGGTCAGCGCCGGGTGGGCGCAGGTGAAGAACAGGGCGAGCCGGTCGTCGGGCAGGTCCCGGTCGACGTCCGCCGCCTGAGCCGGGTCGGCCCGGTCCGCCTCGGTCTGCAGCACCGCGATCCGCAGGGCCAACGTCCGGTCGCGGCGGATGCGGTCGACGGCCCGGCGGCGCGCGGTGGTCAGCAGCCACGCGCCGGGCCGGGTCGGCACCCCGGAGACCGGCCAGTGCGTCAGCGCCGCCTCGATGGCCTCGGCGGCTGCCTCCTCGGCCAGGTGCAGGTCACCGAAGCGGCGTACCAGGGTGGCGAGCAGCCGGCCGTGTTCCTCGCGGAACACGGCCGCCACCGATGCGTGTACCGCCGCCGGGTCCGTTTCCGGGGCCCGGGCGGCCGGGTGGTTCTGCGGCTCGCCGCCGATCATCCGGTGTCAGAGCCCGAACTCGGCGATCGGACGCACCTGCACCGATCCCCCGTCCCGAGCGCCGGGCGAGCGGGCCGCCCAGTCCAGCGCGACGTCCAGGTCCGGTACGTCGATGACGTCGTACCCGCCAAGCACCTCCCGGCTCTCGGCGAACGGACCGTCGGTGACGATTCGTTGTCCGTCGACGTCGACCTTGACCGAGGTGCAGGTGGTCAGGTCGGCCAGGGCGTTGCCGCTGACCCAGATGCCGGCGTCCTTCATCTGCTTGTCGTAGGCCATCCAGTCCTCGACGGTGCACTGCGCCCCGGGCTGGTCCGGGCCGTCGGTCGGCGGGCTGACGAACAACAGCATGTACTTCATGTCGGGCTCCTCGCAGGTGGTGGTGTTGTCGTACGCCTTGACGACGATCGGCGGACCGCCGTTTCGACAGCTGATCCCTGCGAATCCTGCCGGGACCTACTCGGAGTCGGCCAGGATGGCGTACAGCTTGCGGCGGGTCTCGTCGAGTACGGCCAGGGCCCGCTCCCGCTGCTCGGGGGTGCCGTTCATCATCACGTGGCGCAGCGCGTGCAACGTCTGCATACCGGATTCGCGCACGTCATGCCAGCTCTCCACGGTTTCCGGGGCGAACTGCGTCCACGGCGCCTGCTCGGCGGCCTGCTCGGCCTCGGGGCGGCCGGCGTCGGTCAACGCGTACTGCCGGCGGCTGCCGCCGGCCGCGTCCACGGTCCCGACGACCAGCCCTTCGTCCTCGAGCAGTTGCAGGGTGGGGTAGATCGATCCCGGGCTCGGTCGCCAGGCACCGCCGGTGCGGGAGTCGAGTTCCCGGATCATCTCGTACCCGTGCATCGGTCCTTCGACGAGCAGGGCGAGCACGGCGGCACGCACGTTCGGCCGGCGGCTGCGGCCGCCGCCCCGGCCCCGCCGCGGGCCGCCGCCCGGCCCTGCGCCGAAGCCGGGGCCTGGGCCGGGACCGAACCCGAGGCCGGGGCCGAACGGCGGGACTCCGAATCCGCCCCGCATCCATGCCTGCCGTCCGCCGTGGAACCGGTGGTGGAACTTCATGTCTGCCTCCAAATGCGTTGTCGATACTTTGACGATATATCGCCGACCAGTCATCGACAACACGAATGCGCCTGACGGGGCGTACAGGCCCGTCAGGCGCATCGGGATGCAGTGGAACTTTGTGGTAAGAACCGCTAATTGTCGCTTTCGTGGTCAGCTGCGGGCCCCAAGGTTCGGGTAGCTGCGTGGTTGCAGGAAGGCAGAGCTCCGGATCCCGCCGTCTGTGTCGCGCGGTCCGATCAGCACCGACGGATCCGTGCTGAGCAGATCCGAGTTGCTCCAGGAACTCTTGATGTTCCACGAGTTCCTGGTCGCCGTGGAATTGCCCAGCGACACCCCCGCCCCGTTGCCGACCGCGAGGTTCGCGGTCAACCGCGAGGTCGAGTTCGCAAACTTGTACCCGCTGCCGCCGTTGTTCCAGGCCGTGGTGCGGTCCACCGTGATGGTGCCCGGGTTGCCGTTGTCGATGAACCCGCTCACCGCGTTGCTGAACGAGAAGCTGTTACGGATGGTGTGGTTCGCGGCCGGGTCGGGGTCACCGCCGCCCATCTTGAACCCGTTGCCGTCGCCGGTGTAGTTGGGCAGATCCCACCGGTTGAAGCCGTTGCCCCAGGCCGCAGAGTCCTCGACGAGGATCGGAGAGGCGAACTCCCAGGCGTCGAAACCGTCGTCGGAGTTGTTCCACAGCCGGACTCCGCGTACCACGTTGCCGGTGCCGGAGCCCTCCTTGATGGCCAGGCCGTCGGCGCTCTCGCCGTTCTTGCGTGGGTCCCGGTTGCCGTACGAGTCGAGGTCGATCACCTGGTTGTTGCTCGCGGCGCCCTGGATCTGCAGGCCGGACTCGTAGTTGTCGCGGGTGACGAGGCGTTCGAAGACGTTGTTGCTGCAGTCGCGGCAGAAGATGGCGTACGGCCCGTGAATAATCTCCAGGTCCCGTACCCGCCAGTAGTCGGCCTCCATGTGCAGCACGCCACGCTCGAGGTTGGGGATGCTGCCACCGACCGGCGCCGGGGTGTGCGGCAGGTCCTCACCGTCGAGAACCACCCGCTCCCGGTTGTAGCTGGTGATCGTGTAAGGGTTGGCCGCAGTGCCGTCCTTCATGATCCGCACGTTGGTGCTGAACTGGTAGGTGCCGCCCCGCATGGCGATCGTCGTGCCGGGGGAAGCCAAGGTCACCGCCCGAGCCAGGGTCGCCAGCGGAGCCCCGACTGTGCCAGGGTTCGCGTCGTTTCCGTTGGTCGCGACGATAAGCGTGTTGCCCGGTGGCGGCACGGTCGGCGGCGGCACGGTCGTCGGCGGCGGGCTGGTGGGAGCGGGTCCGTTGCAGACCGTGCCGTTCAGAGTGAAAGTGGTCGGCACTGGATTCGACAAGTTGTTCCAGGTGCCGTTGAATCCCCCGGTCACAGTGCCGCCGGTAGGGATCGACGCGTTGTAGCTGACGTTTCGCACGACGACGGTGCCACTTGCCGGGTCGGCAGTAAATCCCCAGGACTGGGTGATGGCCTGGTCGGCAGCAAAAGTCCAGCTCAGCGTCCAGCCGTTGATCGGCGCACCGTGGTTGGTAATGGCGAGGTTGGCGCCGAAGCCACCCGGCCATTGCGCGGCGACGGTGTACGTGACCTGGCAGCCACTGGCAGCGCTGGCCGACAGGGTGGTCACCGCGGTCATTCCCGCAGTGAGAGCCACGGTGGCCACAGCCGCCACCGGCCACGCCGGCCGTTGGAGGTGTCGAGTCATGAGTTCTCCTGATGGTCGGTCCAGCGGTCACCGGCGGGCGGCACGCCCCACTGACGACCGGGATCACTGGTGAGTGAGGTTCGACGACGAGCAAGCCGACGGGCCGGTGCCGACCGGCCGGCCGAGTCACCTCCTGGACTTCGACGGCCTGCGGTGAGGTGCGTGAAAGCGCTTTCCACACATCATATTGATAGATGTCATCCCGTCAACAGCCGGGAGCCAGCTGCCCGACAGCGTCGACCGGGTGGGCCCTTGCTCGCTCACACCAGGGCTGGGACCGCGCAACCACGACCGGGCCGGGCCCGGCTGGGTGAAGGCCCGCGACGCGTCAACGGAACGTGGGATGGATCAGGACGAAGCCGGTCACGCTGGCCATCAGCGCGGCGCCGATCAGCACCGGAAGCGGCACCCAGACGGCGTACAGCGCTGTACTGGCGGTCGGCGCGAGCACGAAGGTGAGCCCATTGGTGGCGCCGATCACTCCGGCCAGCCCGCCCTGCTCGTCGCGGCGGACCGCCAGCGTCGGACCGGCGACGTAGCCGGGCATCGCGATACCGAGACCGAGTCCGATCATGGCCATCGCGGCGACCAGGAACCCGATGTGCGTGTCCGGCACCAGCAGAACGAACCCGACCAGCCCGACGGCCCCACCGACCCGCAGCAGCCTCGCCGGCCGCCAGCCGCTGCGCGGCACCACGACGGTCTGCGCGAACGCCATCCCGACACCGGCGGCAAGCAGCGCCGCACCGGTGACCAGACCGGTGGCCTCCGCGTCCAACCCGAACCGGTCCTGGACCAGGAACCCGCTGACCACCTGGACGAAACCGAGCGCGGTGAACATGCCGAACCCGGCGAGCAGGTACGGCCACACCCGGGCGTCGAACGGGCTGACCCGGACCGGCTTCTCGATCAACTCGGTACGGCTCTCCCGGCGCAGCCGCACCGCGACGACGGCCAGCCCGACGGCGAGCAGCACCGGCACCACCACCAGCGGAGCCATCAGCCCGAAACCGGCGAGCAGGCCACCGACCAACGCGCCAGCGACCATTGCCCCGCCCTGCACCGCCCCGATCCCGGCCATCCCTCTGACCCGGGCGGACTGGTCGACCGTGACGTCGGCGATGTACGCCTGCGCGGTCGGTGGCACAGCAGCCATCGCGGTGCCGAACCCGACGCCCCGGAACACCACGAACAGCAGGAACATGGTGGTGCCGGTGACGACGCCCCGCATGCCGAGGTCGGCGAGCAGCGCGAACAGCGCCATCGTCAAAGTGGCCAGGGTAAACGCGGCGACCAGCACCGGCTTGCGACCCCACGACTGGGACCGACGTCCCCACAGCTGGCTGGTCGCTACCACCATCAACGCGGAGATGCTGATGGTCACCCCGACCTGCCACTCGGCGAGACCGATCTCGCGGGCCAACGGGGCGATGATCGGACTCATCGACATCTGGCCGAGAAAGACCAGGAAGACCGCGCCGAGCAGCAGCGGGATCTGCGGCCGCGGGACCCCGGCCGGCCTGTCGACGGGGACCGCGCCGGGTGAGACCATCCGGCCACGCTAACCACCGGTGATCATCTGTACCAAGGACGCCCGTCACACCTGCCACCCCGGCTGTGACCTGCCCGGACACCAGTGGTATTCAGATCTGGCAAGCCACATCCGGTTCGTAGTCGAACCAGTCGAAGCGGACCGTACCGGCGGCGGCGTACATGCCGATCACCCGGCCGGTGAAGCCTCCGGCGACCTCGGTCGACAGGTAACGGCCGTCGAGCTCGGCCAGTACGGCGAACTCACCGTCGGCGGTTTCGAAGCCGAGCCGAAGCACGTCCGGCCCCTGCCGGGGATGCCAGGTCGGCGACGGGACGGCGTCGACCCGTAGCACCACCGGCCCGGCTGGTACCGGCTGGAAGTCCAGCACCGGCCGCAGCGGGCCGATCCGGGCCGCGGCCCGCACCTCGCCACCGCCGGCCTCGACCGTGTAGTGGTGGTTCTCGTCCATCCGCACCGCCAGGCCGCCCCGGCCGGCACCCGGGTCGATCAGGGTCCGGACCCGGCAGGACAGGTGCTGCTGGCGGCGGCCGACGAAGGTGACGTCGGCGTCGCCGAGCGACGCACCGCGCGCCTGCAGGGTCAGCCAGCCCGGCGGCCGGGTCGTCGACCACACGTCGTCAGGCCGGGACCGCACCGACAGCCACCGTGGGTGCAGCCGGTCGGCGTCGAAGTCGTCCCGGGTCGGCGGTGGCGTCACCGGTGCCGCAGGCCAGCGCGGTGCGGTCATTCGCCCGGTGAGCGCGCCGACGACCGGCCAGCCGTCGACCCAGTCGACCGGGGCGAGGAACGTCTCCCGGCCGAGCACGTGCCAGCCGGGGGTGCCGCCGCGCGGCCGGACCCCGAGCAGCACCAGCCACCAGGAGCCGTCCGGTGCCTGAACCAGGTCGCCGTGGCCGGTGTTCTGGATCGGCCGGTCGGTACCGCGGTGGGTGAGGATCGGGTTCGCCGGGCACGGCTCGAACGGGCCGCCCGGCGCCGGGCCCCGGGCGACGGAGATGCCGTGGCCGCGTTCGGTGCCGCCCTCGGCGATCAGCAGGTACCAGTAGGCACCGATCCGGTACAGGTGCGGGGCCTCCGGCGCCTGGGCGCCGGGGGTGCCGGACCACAACCGGCGGGTCGGCCCGAGCGTGGCACCGGTCCGCGGGTCGATCCGCACCTGGTGGACTCCGGCCGTAGTGCACCAGCAGTGACCGTCGTCGTCCCAGGCCAGGTCGGGGTCGATGCCGGCCACGCCGGCCAGGCGCACCGGGTCGGACCACGGCCCGGCCGGGTCGGCGGCGGTGACCAGCAGGTTGCCGCCGCCGTTGGCCACGTTGGTGGTGATCAGCCAGAACCGGCCGTCGTGGTGGCGCAGGGTGGGTGCATACACCCCGCCGGACGACAGGGTCGACGCGGGGATGGCCAACTGCCCGGGGCGGTCCAGCACGTTGCCGATCTGGGCCCAGTTGGCCAGGTCGCGGCTGTGGTAGATCGGTACGCCGGGGAAGTACTCGAAGCTGGAGCAGGCGAGGTAGTAGTCGTCGCCGACCCGGCAGACACTCGGGTCCGGATGGAAGCCGGGCAGTACCGGGTTGGTGAACCCGCCGTCGACCCATCCGTCCACTGTCATGTCGGCCTCCCCGGTCCGGTGTGCGGTGGATGCACCGTACCCGGACCGGGGTCGGACCTGTGTCGGGTCAGCCGTCGTCGTCCCCGCCTGCGGTGGCACCGCGGGCCGGCAGCGCCACGGTACGCGGCAGCAACTGCGCGGTGAGCAGGGTGGACAGTGCCGAGACGTCGCCGCCGCCGGTACCGTCGGTGCGTACCACCACCGGCTGCGGGGCCTTGCCGGCGAGCGCCGCGCCCACCTCGAGCCGGCGCAGCGCCAGCTCGTACTGCAGCACCGCCCGGTTGTCCCGGTACGACTGGGCCAGCCGGCGTTGCGCCTTGGCCTCGTTCTCGGCGGCGATCAGCCCGCTGCGGCCCCGGGTCTCGATCTCGAACCGGACCCGCTGCGCGTTGGTTTCCTGCTCCTCCAGCAGCTGCGCGACCTGCTCACGAGCCTTGTTCAGGGCCGCCTTGACCTCGACGAACCGGGCATCTCGCACCTTCTTGGCCCGCTCGATGTCCATCTGCAGGCTGTCGATGCGCCGTTTGCGGGTCAGCCCCCACTCCTGCTCGTACGCGGCGTGCTCCTTGGCGACCCGTTCCCGGGTGGCCAGGTGCTGCTGATACTGGGTGGGCAGCTGCACGTCGGGAATGTTGCAGCCGGTGATCCGCACCCCGTAGCGGGACAGCTGCCGGTTGAGCAGGTCCTGCATGTCGGCCACGTCGGAGCCACGCAGGTCGTACGCCCGTTCGGTCTGCACCTGGCGGGCCCGCTGCCGGATGGCGTCCTGCACGGCGCTGGACAGCACCAGGTCGAAGTTGCCGGCGCCGATGGTCCGCACGAACAGCACCGCGTCGGTGATCCGCAGCTTCATGAAGAACTCGATCGACCGCAGCGGCACGTTCTCCCGGGTCGGGCAGGCCATCACCGGCGCCGAGTACGGGATCTCGGTGGCGACGTCGACGACGAAGTCGACCCGTGACCAGGGGTGCCACAGGTAGTGCCGGCCCGGCTCCAGGGTGCGGGTGACCGCGCCGTAGCGGGTGAGCACCCCGTGGGTGCCCTGCTCGATCTCCACGATGGACGAGCGCCACCACCAGAGCGCACCGATCAGCAGCAGTACCACCCCGGCCAGGTAGCTGGCACCGGCGAGGGCCCCGTACGCGGCGCCGATCAGCCCGTCGACACCGTTCAGGGTGAACATCACGCCGGACAGCAGGGCGAGCAGACCGAGCCAGAGCGGCACCATCCAGCCGAGCCGTCGCCGGTGCTTGGGAATCACCACCGGTACGAGGCTGCCCGCGTCACCGCCGCGCAGCAGCTGGGCGAGCTCGCTCCACGGCGCTACCGCCTCGGAGATGACCGACCTGCCGCCACTGAGTTTGCTCATCACCACTGTGCCTCCGGGTCGTCGTCGGTCGGCTCCGGCGCACCGGGGGCCAGGGAAACGCCGGCATCGGTGCCCGGCACGGTCGGCTGGTCGGCCGCACGGAGCGCGGCGATCTCCGGCTCACGTCCGGCGATCCGGGCGGCGACCTCGGCCAGCCGGGTGCGCATCGCGGCCATGTCGGTCTCGCTGAACAGGTCGGCACCCCGCTCGCCGACCAGTTCACGGGCCAGCTTGAGCAGGTCCACCCCGACCGCACCGTTCGGGTCGGTGGAGCCGCCGATGCGCACCAGCCGGGGCAGGTGGTCGGCGACCTCCTCCAGGGTGTCCAGCACCTCCCGCTGGTAGCGGTAGTCGAGGATCTCCGGCGCTTCGGCGGCGGTGACCGCCCGGATGTCCAGGGCCTGCGCCTCCAGCAGGGCGGCGTTGGCCCGTGCCTCGGACTCGGCCAGCACGTACCGCTGGCGGGCCAGTGCCTCGGCGCGGTTGGTCTCCCGCTCCACCGCAGTGTCCATTTGCGCCTGGTACTGGGCGATCTCGGCCTGGATGCCGGACAGGGTCTCGTGCAGGGTGGCCAGCTCCTTGGCCAGGTCGCCCTCGTCCTGCTCCTTGCGTAGCTGCAGCGCGTACTGGTGGGTGTAGGCGTCCTTGGCGACCCGCACCATCTCGGGCGCGGCGAGGTCCATCCGGTACTCCCGGTCGGCCGGCTCGGCGTGGGTGATATTGGCGTTGGTCAGCTCGACAGCCGGCAGGAACTGCTGGTTGAGCTGCTCCAGCAGGCGACCGGTGTCCTCGCCGACCATGTTGTAGATGTCGGCGGCCTGCTGTTCGTAGATCAGGCTACGGATGGTCTCGCTGACCGCGTTGCTGAGCTTCTCCTCGAAACCGCGGACCGCGCCGAGGGTGTAGACGAACTCCACCGGGTCACTGATCCGGAACTGGATGAACAGGTCGATGGACGCCTTCACGCCGCCCTTGGTCGGGGCCTCACGCACCGGTGCGTTGAACGGGTACTCGCGGGTGGTGTTGACGATGTACGACACCCGCTTCCACGGGTTCAGCAGGATCACCCGGCCGGGGCCGACGACCTGCTCCAGCTTGCCGAACCGGGTGATCAACGCGGCGCAGCCGTCCGGCACCATGACCATGCCCTGGCGCCACCAGACGAAACCGACGGCGAACAGCGACAGCACCCAGTAGTGGATTCCGAACAGCGGGTTGAGAAACAGGTTGCCACCGCCGACCGAGACCACCGCGGAGCCGAGTACGCCGAGCACCAGCAGCAGCGACACCGGCAGCATGGTGACCAGCGAACGACCGCGCGGAATCACCATCGGGCAGATGACGTGCGCCGCCCCGCCCTCGCCGCGCCGCTGCTCGCTGCGGTTGAGCACCTCACCCGCGTCGTCAAGCGGCACCCGGCGCTGCTCCATGACGGTGTCGATGCTGCCGCCGAGGTCGCGGGCAGCCGGAAAGTCGACCGGATCCATCCCGTCCTCGACCGACTGACCTCCACCAGCCCCACCGGTCACGACACCGCCACGGCGGCCCAGTTCGGCCATGGCCAGCTGGCGAGGATCATTACCTTCAGCGATCGCAGAGGCAGCCTTGCGTATACCCTGTTGGACCCGTGACACGGTTCCCCTTCCGTAGATCTCGGTCGGCGCCTGGCTCGGGCAACTCGGCGCACCGGTCCGGCGAAATGCTAGCCACCCAGGTCAACCAGGGTGACAGCTACGCCGGGTCGGGGACCGACGTGGGCATCGAAGCCGCCGAGCTGGTGCACGGCGAGCCCTTCGTGCTGGGCTGGGTGCCCAGCGTGCGGCTTCCAGCAGCGCGGTCAGCTGCCGGTCGGTGAGCCGGTGCTCGGGGTCGAAGGCGCGCGGGCTCCACCGGTCGGCGAGCAGCGGGTGCAGCGGCTCGGAGGTGGTCGCGGTCTTCGCGAGATCGGACACCAGGTGCTCCTGTCAAGCTCGAGGTCGAGAGTCGAGTGTCGAGGATCGGCGGTCGGTACGACCGTACGACGATCCGCAGGTGACCGGCGACCCAGCATATCGATTTATGTCGCTTCTATGCCTAGTCTGAGTCGACATACGTGGTGTCGTACGTCCGCGACACCAGACCCGGCCACCTGAAGGAGGCACCCGATGCCTGCCGCACCCCGCACCCGGCGACGCCCCCACCGACGGCGTCTGGTCAGCACCGCCTGCGCCGCTCTGTCCGTCCCGCTCATGCTGGTCGCCGCGCTCGCGCTGGCTGCCCCGCCGGCCGCCGCCGCACCGGTCACCGTCACCAATGCCACCCAGTTCACCGACACCACCGGCGCCGGCGTCCACGCCCACGGCGGCGGCATGATCAAGGTGGGCGGGTACTACTACTGGTTCGGTGAGAACCGCCACGACGACCATACCTTCCGGTACGTCTCCGTCTACCGGTCAACCGATCTGCGCACCTGGGAGTTGCGCAACCACGTGCTGCGGCAGAACAGCAGCCCGGAGCTCGCTGTCGCCAACATCGAGCGTCCCAAGATCCTCTACAACCCGGCCACCGGCAAGTACGTACTCTGGATGCACTGGGAGAACGGCGTCGACTACGGCCAGGCCCGGGTGGCGGTGGCCACCTCCGACACCGTCGACGGCAACTACACGTACCTGGGCAGTTTCCGGCCACTCGGCTACGACTCACGGGACATGACCGTGTTCCGCGACGACGACGGCACCGCGTACCTGATCTCCTCGACCCGGGTCAACGCGGACCTGAACATCTACCGGCTGACCTCCGACTACACCGGCGTCGCCGGCCTGGTGCAGACCCTGTGGCCGGGCAACTACCGGGAGGCGCCGGCCATGTTCAAACGTAACGGCGTCTACTTCCTGGTCACCTCCGGCGCCACCGGCTGGCAGCCCAACCAGGCCCGGTACGCCACCGCCTACAGCATCACCGGCACCTGGACCGCGCCGACCGCGTTCGCTGACAGCATCACCTACGGCTCCCAGCCGGCCTACGTCCTGCCGGTGCAGGGCACCGCCACCACCTCATACCTGTACCTTGGTGACCGCTGGGCCAGCGCCTGGGGCGGCCGGGTCAACGAGTCCCGCTACGTCTGGCTGCCGTTGACCTTCCCGTCGGACACGTCGCTGAGCATGAGCTGGCACCCACAGATCAGCATCGACACCGCGACCGGGCAGGTCACTGGCGTCGGCGGCGGGTACGCCTACGAGACGCTACGGGCCCGGCACAGCGGCAAGTGCCTCGATGTGCTCAACGAGTCCACTACGGATGGTGCCGGCGTCGCCCAGTACGGCTGCCACAACGGCGGCAACCAGCACTGGCAACTGCGTGACCTGGGCACCGGCTACCACCAGCTGGTGGCCCGGCACAGCGACCGCTGCCTGACCGTGTCGAACGGCTCCACCGCCGACCACACCGCCGTTGCCCAGTACGCCTGCCAGCCGGGACGCACCGACCAGCAGTGGCAGCTGGTCGACGCCGGCTCCGGCTACCAGCGGATCGTGGCCCGGCACAGCGGCAAGTGCCTCGACGTCGCCGGGTACTCCACCGCCGACAGCGCCCGGGTGATCCAGTACACCTGCGGTACCGGCGGCAACCAGCAGTGGCAGCGGGTCGGAGTCTCCTGAGACCGGTGCCGGCCAGGCCGCGGGACCGGGCGGCGTGGCATCGCCGCCCGGTCCCGCAACGTCACAGGTCGGTCCCCGCAGCAGGTACGGATCAGTCCCGCAGCGGGTACGGGATGAAGGTGCTGCGGTTCTCGTCGACGTCGAGCCGCCGGCTGATCGGCGGAGCGGCCCGCTGCGGGCAGGTCATCCGTTCGCAGGTCTTGCAGCCGGGGCCGATCGGGGTGGCGGCGTCGGCGGCGTGCAGGTCCATCCCGGCCGAGTAGACCAGCCGACCGGCATGGCGGGTCTGGCAGCCGAGACCGATCGCGTACACCTTGCCGGGTTGACCGTAGCCACCGTGGTGGCGGATGACGGTCCGGGCGATCCACAGGTAGCGCTGGCCGTCTGGCATCGCGGCGACCTGGGTGACCACCCGGCCCGGCGAGCCGAACGCCTCGTAGACGTTCCACAGCGGGCAGGTGCCGCCGGTACGGGAGAACGGGAACCCGGTCGCCGACTGACGCTTGGACATGTTGCCGGCCCGGTCGACCCGGACGAACGAGAACGGCACCCCGCGCGAACGGGGCCGCTGCAGGGTGCTCAACCGGTGGCAGACCGTCTCCCAGCCCATCGCGAAGTGCTCGGTGAGCAGGTCGATGTCGTAGCGGCGAGTCTCGGCGGCGGAGAGGAACCGCTCGTACGGCAGAATCAGCGCGGCGGCGAAGTAGTTCGCCAGGCCGACCCGGGTGAGGATCTGGGTCTGGACATCGTCGAACCCTTCCTCCTCGATGATCTCGTCGATCACGTCGGCGTACTCCAGCAGGGCGATCTGCGCGGCCATCCGGATCGCCTCCTGCCCGGGGCGCAGCGAGGTGGACAGGTGCAGGGTGCGGGTCTGCGGCCGGTAGCGGTGCAGCTCGCCGCCGAGGGAGTCGGCGTCGTCGCGGGAGATCCGTACGCCGTGTCGCTGCGCCAGCCGGTCCTGCAGCGCCGCCCGCGCCTCGCCCCGGCGGATCCCGATCTGATCGGACAGCCGCTCGGCGGCCTCGTCGACCGCCGGAACGTAGTTTTGTCGCCGGTAGAAGAACTCAGTGACCTGGTCGTGCGGGCTGTGGCCGATCCGCTCCCGGTCGCCGACCAGTTCGGACAGCTGCTCGTCGGCCTGCTGGTAACGACGGTGCAGGTCGAGCACGGCCTCGGCCACCTCCGGCAGCCGGGAAGCGAACTCGGTCAGGTCGCCGATGCCGGTGCGGGAGCCGAGCGCCTCGCGCAGCCCGGCGACGAGTCGCGGGGTGTCGTGCGGGGCGAAGCTGGTCGGGTCGACGCCGAAGACCTCGGTGATCCGCATCAGCACCGCGACGGTCAACGGCCGGGAGTCGTGCTCGATCTGGTTGAGATAGCTCGCTGAAATGTTGAGCTGCCGGGCCAACTCGGTCTGACTGATCCCCCGGTCCTCACGCATCCGGCGCAGTCTGGCACCGGCGAAGGTCTTGGCGATCGCCCTCACCTCCACGCTCGTTCCAGCTGTGATCCGCCAACGTTAACACGCGACCGGCCTGCATTAGCAGGGCTGCGAATCGCTGCTTTCACAAGTTGGCAGAATGGGCCGGAGACTTTCCAATAATTGGCTACTTTCGTCTCTCGACCAGTCGCCGGCGTCATGTGACCGTTGGTCGCACGCCACCCGAAGGAGACGACGATGCACACCGCAGTAGAGACCGTGCAGAGCGCAGTGGATCAGTTGCGACACGAATGGGACACCGATCCGCGCTGGCACGGGGTGCGGCGCAGCTACCGCCCCGAAGACGTGGTGCGGCTGCGCGGCGCCATCACCGAGGAACACACCCTGGCCCGGCACGGGGCTCGGCGGCTGTGGCAGCTGCTGCACAGCGAGGACTACGTCCACGCCCTCGGCGCGCTCACCGGCAACCAGGCGGTGCAGATGGTCCGGGCCGGGCTGAAGGCGATCTACCTGTCCGGCTGGCAGGTGGCCGCCGACGCCAACCTTGCCGGGCACACCTACCCCGACCAGAGCCTCTACCCGGCGAACTCGGTGCCGGCGGTGGTCCGCCGGATCAACAACGCGCTGCTACGGGCAGCGCAGATCAGCACCGCCGAGAGCGGTACGGACGGCGCCGGACCCGACAGTGCCGGGCCGGGCGGTGGGCACGGCCCGGCGACCGACTGGCTGGCCCCGATCGTCGCCGACGCCGAGGCCGGCTTCGGCGGCGTGCTCAACGCGTACGAGCTGATGACCGCGATGATCGCCGCCGGCGCGGCCGGGGTCCACTGGGAGGACCAGTTGGCCGCCGAGAAGAAGTGCGGCCACCTCGGCGGCAAGGTGCTCATCCCGACCGGCGCACACCTCCGTACCCTCGAAGCCGCCCGGCTGGCCGCCGACGTGGCCGGCGTGCCGAGCGTGGTCATCGCCCGCACCGACGCGCAGGCCGCCACCCTGCTGACCACCGATATCGACGAGCGGGACCGGCCGTTCGTCACCGGCGAGCGCACCGCCGAAGGCTTCTACCGGGTGCGCAACGGCATCGAACCGTGCATCGCCCGAGGCCTGGCCTACGCGCCGCACGCCGACCTGCTGTGGATGGAGACCAGCACGCCGGACCTGGAAGTCGCCCGCCGGTACGCAGAGGCGATCAAGCGCGAGTACCCGGACCAGCTGCTGGCGTACAACTGCTCACCGTCGTTCAACTGGCGCAAGCACCTCGACGACGCGACCATCGGCAAGTTCCAGCGGGAGCTCGGCCACATGGGGTACAAGTTCCAGTTCATCACCCTGGCCGGCTTCCACGCGCTGAACTACTCGATGTTCGACCTGGCGCGCGGCTACGCCAGTGACGGGATGAGCGCCTACGTGTCGCTGCAGGAGCGCGAGTTCGCCGCCGAACCGGCCGGCTACACGGCGGTGAAACACCAGCGGGAAGTGGGTACCGGCTACTTCGACCTAGTCTCTACCGTGCTCAATCCGGCCGGCGAGACCACCGCGCTGCGCGGCTCGACCGAGGAGGAGCAGTTCGCGTGAGGTACGAGATTCTCGGCCCGATGGCCGACCGGTTCAACGAAGTGCTCACCGCCGAGGCGCTGGAGTTCCTGATCGCTCTGGACGGCGAGTTCGCCGCCCGGCGGGTGGCGCTGCTGGACACCCGCCGCGCCCGGCGGGCCCGGTACGCCTCCGGACAGCTGCCCGACTTCCTGCCGGAGACCGAACACATCCGCACCGACCCGACATGGCGGGTCGCCCCGCCCGCACCCGGGCTGGTCGACCGGCGGGTGGAAATCACCGGGCCGACCGACCGGAAGATGACCGTCAACGCGCTGAACTCGGGCGCGAAGGTGTGGCTGGCCGACTTCGAGGACGCCACCAGCCCGACCTGGCGCAACGTGATCGGCGGTCAGCTGAACCTGATGGACGCCCTCGACCGGCGGATCGACTTCACCGACGAGCGCGGCAAGCGGTACGCCCTCGGCGACGACCTCGCGACGATCGTGGTCCGCCCGCGCGGCTGGCACCTGGTGGAGAAGGGCATCGTGGTGGACGGGCGGCCGATCTCGGCCAGCCTGGTCGACTTCGGGCTGTACTTCTTCCACTGCGCCCGCCGGCAGCTCGACGCCGGTGCCGGGCCGTACTTCTACCTGCCGAAGTTGGAAAACCACCGCGAGGCGCGGCTGTGGAACGACGTGTTCGTCCTCGCCCAACGCCGGCTCGGCCTGCCGCAGGGCACCATCCGGGCGACCACGCTGATCGAGACGATCACCGCCGCGTTTGAGATGGAGGAGATTCTGTACGAGCTGCGGGAGCACTCGGCCGGGTTGAACGCCGGCCGGTGGGACTACATCTTCAGCGTGATCAAGAACTTCGGGCAGTGGCCGGACTTCGTGCTGCCGGACCGTGCCGAGGTGACGATGACGGTGCCGTTCATGCGGGCGTACACCGAACTGCTGGTGCGGACCTGTCACCGACGCGGCGCGCACGCCATCGGCGGGATGGCCGCCTTCATCCCCAGCCGGGACCCGCAGGTCAACGAGGCCGCGCTGGGCAAGGTGCGGGCGGACAAGCAACGCGAAGCCGGCGACGGCTTCGACGGCTCCTGGGTGGCCCACCCGGGCCTGGTGCCGACCTGCCGGAAGGTCTTCGACGCGGTGCTCGACGGACGTCCGCACCAGGTCGACCGGTTGCGCGACGAGGTGGCGGTGACCGCGACCGACCTGCTGGCGGTGGACAAGACGCCCGGCCAGGTGACGGCGGCCGGGGTCCGCGCCAACGTCGCGGTGGCGCTGCGGTACGTCGATGCCTGGCTCAGCGGCGCCGGCGCGGTGGCGCTGTGGAACCTGATGGAGGACGCGGCAACCGCCGAGATCGCCCGCTGTCAGCTCTGGCAGTGGCTGCACCACGGCACCCCGCTGGCCGACGGCGGGTGCGTCACCGAGGACCTGGTCCGGTCGATCCTGGCCAAGGAGCTGGTTGCGCTGGTCGACGGACGCTACGGACCGGACCGCGACCGCGCCGAGGCGGCGGCCCGAATCGTCGAGGAGACCGCGCTCGGCGAGGAACTGCCGGCGTTCTTCACGACCGAAGCGTACGCCCGGCACCTGTCCCCCGCCGCGGTGACGGACCAGCGCTGACGCCGCCCCGCGGTCACTGCGGGTTGCGGACAGCCGCCAGCCACCGGCGGCGGACCGACGGCCGGTACGGGCTCAACGACGCGCCCGTACCGGCCCACCGTGCGGTCAGCGCCGGCCCTCGGCACACTCCTCGACGAGCTTGGCGCAGAACGCCGGCAGGTCGTCCGGTCTGCGGCTGGTGACCAGACCGTTGTCCGCCTGGCATTCGGTGTCCACCCAAGTCGCCCCGGCGTTGGTCAGGTCGGTACGCAGACTCGGCCAGGAGGTCAGGGTGCGGCCTCGCACCACCCCGGCCTCGATCATCGTCCACGGCGCATGGCAGATCGCCCCGACCGGCTTGCCCGCGGTGAAGAACGACCGGACGAAGTCGACCGCGTCCGGGTCGGTGCGCAGAAAGTCCGGGTTCGCCACCCCGCCGGGCAGCACCAACGCGTCGTAGGCATCCGGATCCGCCTTGTCCGCGGTGACGTCCACCGGATACGTCCGGGACTTGTCCAGGTGGTTGAAGGCCCGGATCTCGCCCGGCTGGACCGACACCAGTTCGACGGCGGCGCCCGCCGCCTCGACCGCTTCGCGGGGCTGGGTGTACTCGACCTCCTCCACCCCGTCGGCGGCCAGGAAGGCGACCCGTTTGCCCTGCAGTGTCGTCGCCATCTGCGGCTCCTCTCACTCGCGTACGGTGTCCAGTTGGTACATCTGCCCCAGGACCACCCGCTCAAACCCGACGTGACAGTGAAGTGCGTGACGCGCGATGTGACGGTCGAGCGACAACGGCGGTGAAACCTGGACCATCAGAGTCTTCTTCACGAAGGGGGCGCCGGATTCGTAGATCAATTCCCGGGGGATTCGGCATCTGCGAATACTCGCGTTTGCCGAATAGATCGGTCGACTGGCAACATCGGTAGAGTGAGTCCATCGTCGATGGTGTCGCCCGCCGGTCACGGCACCGCCGAGAAGGTCGGTTGAGATCGTGGGCGAGTCACCGGACGCCATCGAGATGCAGCCTTGGGACGCCGAGCACCCGGTGCTGAAGATCATTCGGAAACGGCGTGACTCCGGCAGTCGGCCCGGTGCCCGCGATCACGGTGACACAGCGAAGGTCGGCCTCGCGGTCGAGGGTGGCGGGATGCGGGGAGTCGTCTCGGCGTCGATGCTCGCGACGCTGGAGGACCAGGGTTTCAGCGGCGCGTTCGACGCGGTGTACGGCTGCTCGTCCGGCGCGGTGAACAGTGCCTATTTCCTCGCCGGCGGGACCTGGTACCCCGTTTCGATCTACTACGACGACCTGACCAGCCACCGGTTCATCGACTTCACCCGCGGCCTGCGTGGCGGGAACATCCTCGATCTCGACTACGCGTTCGGAGAGATCGTTGAGATCATCAAGCCGCTTGCCTATGACCGCGTTCTGGCAGCCGACCTCCCACTTCATATAGCTATCACCGATGTCGATGCAATTTCCACCCGGCTGATATCCGATTTCTCCGACCGTGCCGACCTCAAGGCAGCGCTGCTGGCCTCCGCCTGGCTGCCGATCGCCGTACGGGGGACGGCGCAGTTCCGGGGCTGGCGGGCTCTCGACGGTGGCGTGGTCACCGCGCTGCCGTTCCGGCTCGCGCTGCGCGACGGATGCACCCACGTGCTCTCCTTGAGTACCCGGCCCATGCGCAGCGGCAACGGCGGGCTCGGTCTGCAGCACCGGTACACCTACCGCTACCTGGAGAAGATGAAGGAAGGGCTGGGCGCCGCCTACCTTGCCTCGGTCCGGCAACGGCTCCGCGACCAGGTCGACCTCGCCGCCCGGCGCGGCACCGCGAGCCAGCTGCCGCCGTACGTCCTCGACCTCGCCCCGTTGCCCGAGGACACCGAGGTCAAGCGGCACGAACTGCGCTCGCATCTGCTGATCAGCGCGGCGCGCCGAGCGTACTCCCTGATGTACTGCGCGGTCGAGGGACGACCGGCGGCGCTGCTCCGTTCGGGCCGGCTGCACGCGGTGCCCCGCCTGATGGTCGTGGACCAGCGCTGATGGCTGGCCGACCCACCCTCGACCAGCTGGTCGAGGAGCTTTCCCGACCGCCCACGCCGCCCGGCCCGGAGCTCGACCGGCTGACGAAACTACTGCTGCCGGCCAGCGGTCAGGCGGCCGCCGAGCGGCGGGCGACTGCGGCGGACCGACCGACGGCTGACGAGCTGACCTCCTGGCGGGCGCTGCTGCGTGACGTCCCGTTCGACCAGCGGTCCTTCGACGATCGGTTCCGCCCGGGCAGCTGGAAAGCGGTCCTCGACAACCTGGCGCGACAGTGCGACCGGCTCGCCGATGGTGCCGCCGACCTGCCGGCACCGCGTCGGCAGACGGTCGGCTTCCTGGCGCTGCTGTTGATCACTCTGACCGGCCTGGCCGAATCGAGTGACCGCCGGACCGCCACCGCGCCGGCCCGGGCGGGTACCGCCGACGGGAGCGCACCCCTACCCGGCCACGACTGTCCCGGCGTGTGCGGGCGTCTTGTACGGCAGCGGCCGGTACGCGAGACGATCCGCGAGCTGTACCGGCCGGTCGGCGGACCGCTTTCGGACCAGGCCGGCCAGGATGCCGTCGCGGGGTCCGAGTGGACCGCCGGAGTCGACTTCGACACCCTCGAGTTCCACGAACACGGGACCACCTCGCTGATCCTGCGCGGGTCCGGCACGCGACGGGGTGGGCTGCGTCGACCCTTCGCCCTCAAGTTGATCCTCTACCCGTACCTGCGGATTCCGCGCATCGCGAGCACGACGAAGGCGTACGCCGGGCTCTACGATCTCGCCGGCGTCCCGGCGGACCATCTGGTCGCGGTCTGGGCCAGCTCGCAGAGCTGGATCCTGATGGACTTCGTCGCCGGGCGTCCGCTCCACGAGGTGTGGCGGGAGCGTGCCGCACGACGCCGCTCCGCTCGACGCGTGCGGCCCGGGCGGTCGGCGACAGCCGGCGACGACCAGGGCCTCGGCGAGGCCTCGGTCGACCGGTTCGCGCTCCTGGCCGACCTGCGGGCCTACGGCACGGCCGCCTTCCTGGCGCTCGCGGAACTCGACCGGTTTCTCAACGCCGGCAACCACCCCACCGAGCCGACCAGGCGGGGGCACGGCGACCTCGCCCCGTCGAACATCATTGTGACCTACCGGGATGGCCGGCCCGTCTTCCGGCTGATCGACATCGGCGCGAACTACCTGTACACGTACGCCTTCGGTGCGCTCGAAGGCCCGGACGGACAGTTCGTCGCTCCTGAGGTCAAGGCCGACGGGACGGCCGGTGACAAGTCCGACGTCTACTCGCTGGGCAAGTTGCTGACGATGTTCGGTGGCGGGGAACCGGGTGATGTCGTTCCGGACGAGTTCTACGCCCACGCGCCGCTACTGGCCCGGTTCATCGAGGACCTCATCGACACGCACCCGGACCACCGGTTGCTGCTGTTCTCGCCGGACGCCGATCCCACCGAGCTGTGCCCCGTAGCCGGTGAAGAACATCAACCGGCACCGGACATCTCCCGGTACGCCCGACTCCACGCCGCCTTCACCGCGGAACTCGATGCCGAGGCGGCCCGGACTCCGCCGACCGACGACCGGCTGGTCCGCGGCACCTGGGAACTGTTTCAGACCCGACTCACCCTCGGACTGTTCCGGCCACTCGCCGGTGCCCCCGGTCAGCTGCGCCGCATCTACCGGACCCGCCGAGGTGAGTCGGGTGCCGCCAGCCGCGCGTCGGCCCTCGTCGCGGCCCGGCTGTTGGCCTGGTCCTGGCTCTCCTCGGTGGCCTGGGCGGTCACCTTCTCCATCACCCTCATCTGGATCGTCCGGCAGTTCGACTGGTCCTGGGGCAACCGGATGGTGGAGGCGCTGCAACGGATGCTCGGCGGCTCGGAGGACCGCTTTCCGGTCCTCGACTCGCTCCGCGCTCCGGGCTATTCCATACCGGACATCGAGACGAACGCGCCGGCCCTGTTGGTCGGTCTGACGTACGCGATGGTGTCGGCGAAGTACTACCACAACCTCTTCGCGGGCATGGATCCGCTGGCCGCCGGCTGGCGGGCCGGCGGTCTCACCGTCCGCGCCGTCCTCGCCCAGTTCACCATCCGGATACAGACGATCACCGGTGCCCTACTGGTGCTGCCGATCGTGCTCTACGACCCCAGACTCTGGCCGATCAACAGTGCCATCGGCCAGACCCTGTCGCTGTTCACGAACAGCGCGGTGCTGCTGTTTGCCCGGCGCGCTCTGGCCGACGCGCGGCGACGCGGGCTGAGCACGGTGCCGTCGAGCGACGCGAAGGCAACCGGGCTCGCGTCGTTCGCGGAGTGGACGCCGACCTCGCTTTTCTACGCGGGGATCGTCTGGACAATCGGGCTCGCGGTCTACCAGGGCGCGCTGCAGGACGTGTACGTGTACGCCTTGTCCGTGGCGTCGATCAACCTCTTCCTCTTCTACATGATCAAGTGTGGCCGGGGAGCGGCCGAGGTCAGGACCGCGCTCACTCGGGCCACCAGCGCGGCCGAACGACTGCGGTACCTCGCCCTCGCCCGCGACCTGAACCACCGCTGGCCCGGCCCCGACCCGTCCCGGGGCCGGGCCAGCGGCCCGGCGACGACGCATGAGCGGCGCTGAGCGGCGCTAGCGCTCAAGCAGGGGGGGCGCAGCATCTTGATGATTTCCTCGGGTGCCTCCTCGGCTATGAAGTGCCCGGCCGAGGTGGTGCGGTGCGCGCTCTGCGCCCGCAACAGTCTGGCGACGTACGAGATCCTCGGTCATCTCGTCCGGTTGCAGGCCCGCAGCGGGGGGGTCTGGCACGGCGAGGCGATCCGCTTCGACGACGACACCGGCTGGGGTCGCTACCGGCCCTGGGCGGCGAGCTGGCCGGGACCGCGCCGGACACCGGGTGGCGGCCGGCGCCGCCCGACCCGGCAGACATGATCGGCGCGGGACGGGCGGGCGGAGCGGGATCAGCAGGCACCAACCCGTTTCCAGGGGCCCCACCCGGAGGCGGCAGGTTGCTGGTCCCGCGTCCACCACTGTGCGGTCCACAGCTGCCCGTCATGCTCGACGGTCTCGCCGCCGGTGTAGATCCACGACGACGTCCACTCCGGGTAGAAATCGCTGCCGCAGTGCTGGTAGGCACCGAGCTCGGCCCAGGCACCCCACTGCGTGGCACCCGGTACCTGGTTCCTCGTCCACCACTGGGCCTGGTACGCCCGGCCGGCGTGGAACACGAGATCACCCTCGGTGTACACCTGCGACGGCTCCCAGGTGGGTACCACCGGCGTCCACTGGGCGTACAGCGTCGCCGCGGTTTGGGCCAGGGCCGACACCTCGGTGGCGGCGGTCACCGTGGTGCCGCTGCCGTCGGCGGCGGTGTTCCAACCGGCGAACTCGAACGCGGGCCTGCGCAGACCGGTGCCCGGCGCGTCCAGACCCGCATCGGTCCGCAACAGACCATTGCGCGCCTCGGGGGCCGTGCCGATGCCGCCGTTGACGTCGTACGACACGGAGTAGACCCCCTCGACCGCAGCGGCCCACGACAGCATCGGCGACTGGTTGTTGGTCGCCCGCAGCCGGATGGTCACCGGCCCGGCCGCGGCCAGGTCGATGTCGTAGCTCAACACCCTCGACGGCGTGGCGGTGTCGAGGGTGACCTGCGCTCCGACCTGGTGCGCGGCACCGTCATAGTCCAGGAACACGTCGTAGCCGCGACTGTTGCCGGGCCACCAGGAGTGGCTGCCCGCCACGATCGTGTGGCGACCCGCCGGCAGGGTGAAGGTGTAACTGAGGGTCGCCCCCACCTGGTTGGCCGTGTACACCCCCGTGGTGGTCGTCTTGCTGTAGTCACCAGCGACGATCCCCTTGTACCGGATGTCACGGTCGCCGGCGGCGTTGGACGCCCCGAGGCCCCAGGTCGCATCGCCTTCGAGGACCTGGTCGGGTGCGCCGTTGCGCAGATCGTCGCCCAGCAGTTCGGCGACCGCCGCGTGGGCCGGCGAGTTGTAGCCCAGGGTGCCGGCCGCGGTCCCGTTGACGTCCGCGAAGTACCTCAGCCCTGGCGGCACGACCTCGACCCAGGCGGTCGTGGTGGCACCACCGTGGCTGCCCCGGACGGCGACCGTCGTCCACGCCTGGCTGACGTCGATTCCGTCGAGATCCCAGGTCACCGCGAGATCCCGGGTGGTGCCGTCGGTGAGCGTGGCGGGCAGCGTCGCCGGCAGGTCGTCCGGCGCCTGGCCGAGGAAGGTCGCCCGCCAGACCTGCGGCAGCGCGGCCACCCGATTGGCCAGCGGGTAGCTGGCCGCCTGAAGCCGGGAGACGATCTGCCGGGCGCCCTCCCCGTCGAGCCGATAGCCCACCGGGTCGGCCACCGCACGACCGGCCATCGCGATGTTGGACTGCAGCAGCGCCCAGTCCCGGTCGGTGAAGTCCTCGGTCCGCTCGATCCGCGAGGCTACCGCCAACGCCTGGCTGACAGCATCGCTCGACGCCGGCTCGGTTGCCGGCGTCCCCAGGACACCGACCGAGTCGACCACCAGCGTCCCGGCGATCACCTCAAAGGTCACAGTGTGCCGACCCCACGGCAGTCCTCGCACGGCCACGGTCTGCTGGAAGTTGGTGACGGACCTGGTCGGCAGGTTCGTCGCGACGAGTTCGCCGTCGACCCGCACGTCGAGCCGGGCGCTGCCGTCGTTGACTCCCGTGACGTCGATCCCGGAACCGGTGAACGTGTACGCGAGGGTGGCACCGGGCCCCCGACTGGTCGACGACGAGCGATGATATTCGTACATGCTGCCGCCGTTGGCGTGCCGCCAGTCTCCGCTGTAGGCGAGCCGTGCGGCCGGCGGGTCGGCCAGGTCGTTCATCTCCAGATTGTCGAGGAGTTCGCGGTAGTACGGCAGGTAGCCCGGCACCCGCTCGATCGTCAGGTTGTCGAACCGGGTGTGGTGGAAGCCGCTGGCGAGGTCGACGCGACCGGACAGGTACGGCACGTCGTCGGTCCAGCTGAACACCTGGTCGCCGTTGACGAAGCCGGTGATCTGGTGACCGGCGACCCGGATCGCCAACCGGTGCCAGGCGGTGGCGTCGAATCCGGCGACGGTCCCGCCGGAGATCGTCCTACCGGTACGGCGGAACTGCCAGGTCCCGTCGGAGGCCAGCAGCAACGCATAGGGTGTGCCGCTCAGACTGTGTGAGCTGCCACCGCCGGTCGAACGCGCGCCGATGGCTGCGTAGTTGTCCGACGCCGGGCCCCGGTCGAACCGCACGTCGACGCCCGCCTGGTAGTTGGTCCAGCGCAGATCACCGACGCCGGTGACGGGATCGGCGCTGTTCCAGGCACCGCCGACACCGGTCGTCGCCCGGTCGATCTGCTGGCGCAGCACGTTGTTCCCGTCGCCGGTCCGCACCGTCTCGAAGGCACCGTTCCGGTCCCAGGTGTACAGCGGGATGGCGCCCGTGTCGCCGCCACGGGAGTCGATGAAGCTCTCGGTCTGGCTCGTGACGACGCCACCCGGACCGATCACCGGCACGGTCCGGCCGACGTAGTCGAAGTCGTCGGCCCACAGCACGCCGTGCTCCGGGTCGGCGTCGAGCACCGTGCGCTCGCCCTCGACCGGCAGCGGCGTGGCCCACTCCGGATCTGCGGTGACGTCGAGCGAGGTGACGGTGACGATGGAGTATGGTTCGACGCTGACCTGGTAGCCGCCGGTGACGCCGGGCACCGCATCGGCGACGTGGCGCTTGTAGTTGGCGTCGAACGCCTCGCCGCCGCTGGCAGCCCCGGTCTGCCAGACGGCGAGTTTCGGGTCGACCCCGAGATCGAAACCGACCGGCGTGATCTCATAGGTCCGTGCGTACTCGGAGTCGTTGACGATCACGGTCGAGAAGTCCGACCGGTCCGGCGCGGCCATGGTGAGGTAGTTGGGCTGACCGTTGCGCCCGACGACCGGGTTGGTGCCGGTGGCGGTGGAGGCGCTGGCCTGCGGGACAACCCGCCAGACCCCGGCGGTGTTGGAGTCGTTCTCCCAACCGGTCTGCGCGAAGCTGGTGAAGTGCTGCAGCACGGCGAGTCCCGCGTCGTAGTGAATCCACCCTGACCACGGGTCGCGGGCGGACACGAGCTCCTTGAAGGAGTACTGGCCGCCTTCGAAAAACGAGCCGATGGCGGGTTGGTAGACGAAGTGCGTCCGCCGCGACATCACGAAGCCCTTGACGATGGTGTTGGCCATCTCCAGCGCGCTGCCCGTGCCGCCGATGCCGGTGCCCGGCACGGTCGGGTCTGCCGTGTTGTTGTTCTGCCGGAACGACGAGTTGCTGAAGGTGGCCTGCGCCTCGCTGTTCCAGATTTCCTTGTCGAACTGCTCGGCGAGCCGGGTGAAGTTGTGCTGACCGTCGTCGTTCGTGTTGTAGTGGTAGCCGGCCACCGCGACTGCGTCGCGCAGCTCGGCGTCGCCGACCATCGCGCCGCCGAAGCTGCCGATGCCGACCTCGTCGGAGATGACGACCTTGATCTGGTGGTAGAGCTGCGCCTCGCCGGGGCGGAAGCCGGCCAGTGCGGGATCGTCGCTGACGTAGCCGGTGGTGTCGCTGCGCACCTGGTTCGCGTACTGCTTGGTCCAGGTGAGATCGGCGGTGTGCTCGTTCACCCCGGGGTTGACGTAGTCGACCATGAAGCCGTACTCGCGGTAGGCCGCCAGGATGGTGTTCTTGTACCAGGTGTAGATCTTGTCGTTGGTGTTCGCCCACGCCGGCGCGTTCCACCGCAGGATGCTGACCTTGAGGTCGGGGTTGACCTTCCTGGCGTCGGCGGCCAGTTGGAAGCCCGGGTGCCGGGCCACGTTCGCCGGCTCGGTCTCCCGGCGCATGGTGGCCGGGTCGGGTCCGGTCGAGTTGTTCCGGTCGTTGCCCATCTCGATCTTGACGTGGCTCATGACGGGTCGGTCGCCGCCGAAGAGGACCCGCAGCAGCCGCGCGTACGTCTCGGGGTGCTGGGCCTTGTAGTCCATCAGCACGGCGCTGGTGCTGTTCGCGCTCAGCACGCCGAAGCCTTTGAAGGTCAGGCCGTTGACGTTGTCAGCCGCGACGACGCTCGCGTCCACGGTGATGTCGACGGTCGCCGCAGCCGCAGGTGCAGCCGCAGCGGTAGACGTACCAGAGACCAGTTGAGCTGGCGCGATCATCCCGAGCACGAGCAGGGCTGCGACGGCTGATCCACGTCTCATGAATATCTCCTTCTGCCGACCGCATGTTTCTGTCCGATGCACGGCTGGTCTCGCGACAGTAAATCGATCGAAAGACACCAGTCAACAACAGAAAAGAACAGAGTCGATCGCATCCGATCGCAATCGACCGCACCGCACTGGCCGGGTGCGCCCTCAGGTGATCCCGGTTGGCATCATGGTGCCAGTAACCGCAGCCAGCCGCCCTACGCGGCGGCGCAAGGTGGTCACAAAGAAACAGAACCGATCACGAAGCTTCAGTCGGCGGGAACGCGGTCGGCCAGACAGCAGGCGACGACGCGAAAAGCTTTGGCACACTACGGGCATGGACCGGCCCACGGCGCACACCACGACTCCCCGCCACCTGACCACCGCCGAGCTCACCGCCGGGCTCGCGGAGGTGGCTCGCTCCCCGCGCGGCTCCGGCACGCTGCACCTCGTGGTCCGCCGGCCGGCCGTTGCCGAGCGGGAACTGCTGGCCGAGGGGAGGCTCGACATCACCGACGGGCTGGTCGGCGACGGCTGGGCGCAGCGCGGCAGTTCGGCGACCAGTGACGGGTCTGCGCACCCGGACCGGCAGCTCACCGTGATGAACTCCCGGTTCGTCCGGCTGGTCGCCGGCGACGACCCGCAGCACTGGGGGCTGGCCGGCGACCAGCTCTTCGCCGACCTCGACCTGCACGCCGACGCGCTGCCCGCCGGCACCCGACTGGCGGTCGGCGACGAGGCGGTCATCGAGGTGACGGCCGAGCCGCACACCGGGTGCGCGAAGTTC
Source organism: Micromonospora sp. LOL_014 (assembly GCF_048060245.1). Classification (NCBI taxonomy): domain Bacteria; kingdom Bacillati; phylum Actinomycetota; class Actinomycetes; order Micromonosporales; family Micromonosporaceae; genus Micromonospora; species Micromonospora sp. LOL_014. Next base: position 93,671 of record NZ_JBHMIP010000010.1, on the reverse strand, counting down.
GCCAACCGCTACGGACGCGACGCGCACAAGCTGGTCTGGAGTGAGCAGGGTCGCCAGGCCCGGCTGCGTGGCCTCTACGCCCGCGTCGTGGTCGGTGGCGTCATCCGGCCCGGCGACCAGATCCGGGTACTCGGCACGGCCGACGCCACCGAGGGAACCGCTATGGCCCTCAACCCGCCGGTTTAAGGGTCATACAGGTTCCCTCGTCACGAAACGCCGGTCGTCAGCCCGAGCGCCGTCGCCAGCCGGGCGACGCCGGCAGTGTCCGGCCCGCACCGGGCAGTCTCCGCCACGAGGGTACGGGCGGAGGGCCGGCAGCGGATCTCAGCCGGTGCGACGCGGTCCGCCTCGACCACCCACCGACCCGCCGCTTTGAAGTCGCCGACGTCGAGGTACGCCCGCGCGGAAGCTCGCCTGCCGGTAGTTCGGGCCGTCCCCGATCTGCCTGGCCACCTCAGCAGCCTGTGCGATCAGCTCGTCGACGCTGCGGGTTTCGCCGCAGCCGGCGGCGGCCAACCCGGCCTGCAGCAGCAACGTCCCGTGCACCGCGCCGCACTCGACAGACGCCGCGGCGACCCGGCCGGCGGCGGCGAACACTGGGTCATCCGCCGCCGTACCCGCCACAGCGCCACCCGACGCCCCACCGCCACACTCACCGCCGCCCACCCGCGTCGACCCACGTCCACGACACGAAACGCTCGTACAACTCGGCCGGATCGGTGATCCCCGCCTCCTCGACGGCGACCGTCAGCAGCTCACCGACGTCGACCGACAGCGCCAACGGCTCACCCACGTACGCCTCCGCCAACTGCGTCCGACCCGGCGGACACGGCCACGGCGTACCCTCCGAACAGACCGCACAGCACCACGACGGCCGCACCGGCTCATGCACCGGCCCTTTGCCGGTTCCGGGTGTCCTCATCGCAGGTAGTGCCGGCGGAATGTGCGGGGTGGTGATCCGCTGGACCGGCCCGTCCAGGTCCCAGAACACCAGCGGCACCAGCGACCGGACGTCGATGACCTCGACGTCGATGCCCCGGCCAGCGAGTTCGTCGGCGGCCTGCAGCGCCCGGGGCACCATCAGGCCGAGGGCGACGACGGTGGCGTCCCGGCCCGGCCGGCGGATCTTCGCGGTGCCGAGGGTGTCGACGATCTCCCCGTCGGGCACCTCGGCCCGCCCCGCGTACAGTCCCTTGTGTTTGAAGAACAGCACCGGGTCGTCGCTGCGGACGGCGGCGGCCATCAGGCCGATCACGTCGGTCGGGGCGGACGGGCTGACCACCTTCAGACCGGGTACGGCCATCGCCCGGTTCTCCACCGACTGCGAAAGCTGGGCACCGAACCGCAGGCTTCCGCCGTTGCCGGACTTGATCACCAGCGGCAGGCTGACCTGGCCGTTGGTCATGTACCGGGTCTTGGCGATCTGGTTGACCACGATGTCCCAGCGGACCGCGAAAAAGTCGGAGAACATGATCTCGGTGACCGGGCGCAGCCCGGTCATCGCCGCGCCCAGCACCGCACCGAGGATGGCCTGCTCGGAGATCGGGATGTCGACGACCCGGCGCGTCCCGCGTGTGTCCGGCCGGTTCCAGCGACACACCGGCCACGAGCACGCCTACATCATGGAGGGTGAGCTGACCTGCCAGGTCGGCTTCCAGGAGGTCGTGCTCGGCGCCGGGGACAGCATGGTGTTCGACTCGTCCCGCCCGCACCTGCTAAAGAACCGCAGCGACTGGCCGGCGTCGGGTGGACACCGGCATCGATCCGGTGCCGCTGGCTGTACGACGAACAGGTCGGCAACCAGGACGTGCACGCGATCTGGTTCATCGTGCGCCCCAAACCCGACTCGGGACCGTGAACGTCGACGACCCGGGGTCGGTCACGCCGCTGCGGCTTCGATCCGTGCCACCGCGCTCGCGACGCCGTCCTCGGCCGTGACGCGCCGCCCCAACCCGGCCGCCGCGTCCTGGACGTCGGCGTCGGTGGTGACCTGGCGGATCGCGGCGGCGAGCCGCTGCGCGGTGAGTGTGGACTGCGGCACCGGGGCGCTGCCCGCGCCGAGCGCCGCGACTCGCCGACCCCAGAAGAACTGGTCCAGGATGAACGGACAGATCACCGACGGTCGGCCGGCGCGCAGCGCGGCGGCGGTGGTGCCGGCCCCGCCGTGATGCACCACGGCGGACACCCGGGGAAACAACCAGTCGTGCGGAGCCTGCGCGATGGGCAGGACATTGTCCGGCAGGCCAGCCGCGTCCAGCCCGCCCCAGCCGGTGGCGACGATGCCGCGTACGCCGGCCAGGCGCAACGCTTCCCCGACGGCGCGGGTGAGGCGCCGCGGGTCGCGCCCGGCCATGCTGCCGAAGCCGACGTACACCGGCGGGTCGCCTGCGTCGAGGAAGTCGACCAGCTCGGCCGGTGGCTGCCAGCCGGTGGCATCGTCGAGGAACCAGTATCCGGTGAGCTGGGCGTGGCCGGGCCAGTCGGCGGGGCGCGGCAGGACGTGGCCGCTGATCGCGTGCAGCACCGGGATCGGCCGCCCGTCGGGCAGCCGGGTGGCCAGGGCCGCGCCCCTGGTCCTGGTCAGCCCCAACGTCTCCTGCCGGAAGGTGTTGACCATGCCGTCGTACATCCGGTAGCCGGCACCGGCGAGCCGGTAGGTGAGCCGGTTGTACGGGCGGCCCAGCGGCAGCGACGGCATGCCGATCATCGGGAAGTCGCCGGTCGCCACGGACATCGGTACGGGCACCGCCTGCACCGCCGGCACGCCGAGTTTCTCGGCGACGTGTGGGCCGGCCAGCGCCTTGGGGTGGTAGACGATCACTTCCGGGTCGGCCTGGCGGGCCGCCTGCCAGACGTCGGCCAGCAGCCCCCGGTTGATCGGGTTCGCCTGCCGGGCCAGCCTGATGTTGGTCTTGATCGAGCCGAGAAGTCCGGTGGTGTCCTCCATCGCGGCGCGGCCCGCCGCCGAGTCGAGCAGTTGCAGGATCTCGTCGCCGAGGTGGCCGTACGTCAGGCCGTGGTCGGTGACGAAGGACCGAAATCTGGCGCAGGTGGCCAGGGTGACGTCATGGCCGGCCGCCCGCAGCCCGGTGCCGAGCGCCAGGTACGGCTGGACGTCGCCGCGCGATCCGACGGTGACGATCAGGACCCGCACCGTCACACGCTCCTTCCGGTCTGCCGGCGGAACTCCTCCATCAGCGCGGGCGTGCGTTCGATCATGAACGTGTAGAAGTCGCGGGTGTGCCGGAGCCGGTCCGCTTCGGGAGCGTCCGCGTCGCCGACGAGGTCGATGCCGCGCTGCATCAGGTCGATGAAGGTGCGCATCTTGTCTGTGGGGTCGATCGCCCGGGCGAAGGCGTCCGGGTGTATCTCGTACGCGTGGCCCCGGCCGCTGGTCGGCACCCGGCGCACCATGCCGGACTGCTCCAGGGCCCGCATCCCGGCCGAGACGGAGGCCTTGGACAGCCCGACCGCCTCGCACAGTTGTGCGGTGGTCTGGCCCGGCGGGTCGCAGATCAGCAGCCAGCCCAGCAGCTTGCCGAACGCCGGGGTGGTGCCCATCTGAGCGAGGGCGACACCGACCTCTTCGGCGTACCGCCGCCCGGCGTCCGGGTCCACGCGTCATCTCCTCCGTCACCGGCGACATCCCACCACGGGACATCAGTATCACGAACGTTCAGGACTTCCCGAACGTCAACGGTAACACGGCTGCTGGTGACGCGATCCGCAGCGGTCCCACTCAGCTCAGCGGCGGGCGAGCGCCTGGTCGATCAGTTGCTCGCTGTCGGCCCAGAGCTGCTGGGCCCGAGCGACGTCGTACGACTCGGGTGAGGACGGGGCGATCTTCGGACCCTCCAGGTAGGCGCCGGTGGTGCCGTCGAACCGGGCGTCGCTGACCAGGTCGGCCAGGTGCCGGGCGGAGGCCCGGGAGCTGCGCGCGCCGGGCAGCAGCGCGCTGATCAGCGGAGCGGCCATCCGAAAGCCGGTCCGGACGAGCGTCGGATAGTCGCGGGACAGGCTGGTGTCGGGCATCAGCCCCGGGTCGTACGCGTTGACGCTGATCGGCCGCCCGTCCAGGCGGCGGGCGAGCTCGTAGACGAAGTAGATGTTCGCCAGCTTCGACGTCGAGTAGCGGACCCGGCCCGCCGTCGGGGTCGCGTCGGCGTCGGACGGGTCGACGAGCTCGCGGGCACTCGTCCAACGCGGCTCCGGGAAGCCCATGCTCTTCTCCCGCCAGTGGGTGCCGCTGCTGACAATCGCGATCCGGGCCCCGGCGGCCAGGTCATCCAGCAGCCCGGCGACGAGCAGGTGGTGACCGAGGTGGTTGGTGGCGAAGGTCAGCTCGTAGCCGTCGGCGGACCGGCGTACCCCGTCGATGACCTGGACGCCGGCGTTGCCGACGATAGCGTGCAGCGGCGGACGCTGCCCGGACCGGCGCAGTGCCCCGGCCGCGTCCGCGACCGAGCGCAGGTCGGCCAGGTCGATCCGGAGCAGTTCGAGGCTCGCCGCAGGGGTCCGGCGACGGATCTGCCGGGCCGCCGCTTCTCCCCGGCTTTCCGCCCGGTAGCCGAGCACAACGTGCCAGCCCTGGGCGGCGAGCCGCCCGGCGACGCGCAGTCCGAGGCCGGTGGTTGCCCCGGTGATGACGACGGTCCTCATCAGAATGAACCCCTTCATGGGTTGACGTTGTCAACCTGACCTTACGTCGCCCAGGTTGACAGCGTCAACCTGATCTAGGATCGGGCGATGAGCACCCGGGACGACCTGGTCGCCGCAGCGACCGCACTGCTCGACGAGGGCGGCCCCGATCGGGTCACCCTGCGGGAGGTCGGGCGTCGGGCCGGCGTGTCACACAACGCGCCGTACAAGCACTTCACCGACAAGCAGGCCCTGCTGGAGGCCGTCGCCATCCAGGAGTTCGACCGGCTCGACCGGGTCATGACGGCGACGCCGACGCCACGGACCGAGGCCGCCGCGCCGCTGCGGCGCGTCCTGCTCGAATACGTACGCTGGGCGCAGCAGCACCCGCGACGGTTCGCGCTGGTCTACGGGTGGTCGATGAACGCCTCAGCGGACCTGCACGAGCGGGCCGGCGCCACCTGGCGGCGACTCGTCGAGCTGACCGCCGAGGCGCAGGCCGCCGCCGCCCTACCCGCCGGCGACCCGGAACGGGCCGCCGCCCTCGTCCGCGCGTTGGCGCACGGCGCCGCCGACCTGGCCATCACCGGCCACCTGGCAGCCGACGGAAAGGGCCACGCCAGCGCCGAGGACCTGGTCGAGGACCTGCTCCGGGTGCTGGGTCAGGCCGGACGGTCAACCTGATCCGGGCGTGACGCCTGCTCCAGCGCCAGATCGTGGCGCAACACGGCGATATGGATGGCCTGCCCCTCGACCCGCCGACAGGAGAGGCAATGACCGAGTTCCACGACTGGGACGACGTCCGCAGCGAACTGCACGATGGGGACGATGCCGCGCTGGCGACGGAACGCGCGCGTACCGAGGCATGGATCAGTGCCTTCCACCTCACCGAGGAACGCGGTGACGCTGCCCGGCTGACGCTGGCGAGGGAACCTGTATTGTCGTGAAACTGGCGGGTTGAGGGTCATACAGGTTCCCTCGTTACGAAACGCCGGTCGTCAGCCCGAGCGCCGTCGCCAGCCGGGCGACGCCGGCCGCGTCCGGCCCGCACCGGGCGATCTCCGCCACGACCGTACGGGCGGAAGGCCGGCAGCGGATCTCAGCCGGTACGACGCGGTCCGCCTCGACGAGCCAGCGTCCTGCCGCTACGAAGTCACCGACGTCGAGGTACGCCCGCGCGGCGTCCACCAGGTACGCCGCCCGATGCTCCGCCGGCAGTCCACGCCACGTCAGCTGCCGGGTGGCCGTTTCGTGTCGGCGTACCGCCTGCCGGGCGTCGCCCGACTCCACGGCCGCCGCGACGTGCGCCAGCTCGACAGCCGCCGGGCCGAAGCTCGCCGTACGGTAGTCCAGCCCGTCGCCGATGCGGCCAGCGACGTCAGCGGCCCGGCCGAGCAGCTCGTCGACGCTGCGGGTTTCGCCGCAGCCGGCAGCGGCCAACCCGGCCTGCAGCAGCAACGTCCCGTACACCGTGCCGCGCTCGACAGACGCCGCCGCGATGCGGTCGGCGGCGGCGACCGTCGTCGTCATCGCCAACCGGTCCTGGCCCAGCCCGCGCAGCGCCTGCCCGAGCGGCACCGCCGCCGAACCGGCCAGCACCGGATCGCTGCCGGCCACGGCCAGCGCCCGATCGGCCGCCAACCAGGCCAGCTCGGGTTCACCGACCTTGACCAGCACGAGCGCGATAATCCGGTAAGCGCGCACCAACAACTCCGCCCCAGGCGCAGGCCGGGTGGCGTGCAGCCGCCGGGCAGCGTCCAGCAACTCCGGCACCGTCCGCAGCAGCCGGGGATAGTCGCCGTGCTGGTACGTCGACCAGGCGTGCTCCACCCGCTGCGTGACCTCCTGTTCCCCTGCCGGTCCGCTGTCGGCGGCGGTGAACACCTCGTAGCTGGCCAGCGCCGCTCGGACCGCCGCCACCCCGTCGACCGCCCCACCGGCCTCCGCTGGCCGGTCCGGGCCGACCAACTCCGCCGGGTCGACCCGCAGCACCTCGGCGACCTGCCGGATCAGCGAGAACCGGTCCAACGTCCGGACACCACGCTCCACCTTCTCCACCCAGCTCTTAGACCGACCGACCCGGTCGGCGAGCACCTGCTGGGTCATCCGCCGCCGTACCCGCCACAGGGCGACCCGACGCCCCACCGCCACGCTCACGGCCGCCCACCCGCATCGATCCCGGTCCCGTCGATCCAGGTCCAAGAGACGAAGCGTTCGTACAGCTCGGCCGGGTCGGTGATGCCGGCCTCCTCGGCGGCCAGGGTCAGCAGTTCGCCGACGTCGACCGACAACGCGACCGGCTCACCGACGTACGCCTCCGCCAACTGCGTGCGGCCCGGCGGACACGGCCACGGCGTCCCGTCCGGACAGACCGCGCAGCACCACGACGGCCGCGTCGGCTCGTGCACCGGCTCCCTGCCGGTTGCGGGTGTCCTCATGGCAGGTAGTGCCGGCCGGCGTTACCGCCCCTGGCCTGCGCCCGGTCGGTACGGGTCGCCGGCCGCCGATCCGGCGGCGGCGCCGTCCGGTCGGCGTACCGCCGCCGGCCCGGCACCGGATAGACCACGTCCATCGGTACGTCCGCACGCTGAAACCACTTCCCGAGCACGCTGCCCCCTCAACGAGTGTTGGAAGGGCGGCGACCCGAGGTGGCTCTCCACGTCGACCCCGAGCCGCCGCCCAGCAGGCGGGCCCGACGCGCGAAAAGGGCGATTACGGGATGCGACGCCGGGCCCAGCTAACGCGAGGCCGCGCCACCGCCGAACTCACAACCCGATACGGGAAGCGATGGCACAACCTCTGCAAGTAGCCTGCCCGGCACATTCAGTAAGGTCCACTGGTCAGCCGTTCGCCGGCCGCTTGCGAACAGCTTGACGCAGACGCGCCGACCCAGTGGCGTCGGCGACCACAGCGACTTCGTCCAACGCCTTCGTCGCCGCTTTCCGGTCGCCGATCGCCGAATGCACGTCGGCCAATGCGAGTAGATAGTCACCGGCCCACTCCGCATGCCGCTGCTCGTAAGGAAGGGCAGCAAGACCAGCGGTCAGGTCTGCGATCGCGGCATCGGCGGCATGCCGGTCAACGCCGGAATGGATCGCGTGTACGAGGCCGCGTTCCATTGTCAGGAAGGCAGACGACCGGTAGTAGTGCCACGGCGGCGGGTCGTCGCCGCTGATCTCGAACTCCGCCCCGAGTTGATCAGCTTCTCGGATTGTCTCAGTCGCTACTTGCCGGCCGTCCACGTGCGCCACGGCCCGAGCGAGCTGAAGTGTGTCATAGACCCGCTCACCGATATAGACCTCGGCGCCGCCAGCAAGCGCTGCTCTGGACAGTTCCGCAGCTTCCGCCGGACGCCCGCACAGTTCCGCCAGATGTCCCTGGAAGCTGATCACGAGAGCGGTCAGGTCGACGTCCCCCGCAGCCACTGCCGCCGCTTCGGCCTGAGCGAGAACTCGACGGGCTTGCGCGTACCGGCCGAGGGTCATCTGCAGCCATCCGACCAGTTGCGCGGACTGTGCGACGACATGCAGCAGCCTGGCTCGACCAGCCCCGGTGGCGCTGGAAGCCAACTGCTCGACCGCAGCCATGTGCGCGGCTGCGGCGTCAACGACCGCAGCCGACCCGACGACATCTTCGAGATGGCGATGTTGGGCGAGGATCACTGCCAGCGCCTCTGCTGCGGCGGCGCTGGTGTCGCCGGCCGCGAGACGGGAACGCTGGTCGTCGTCGAGTTGCCCGGCATCATCGACGACGAGTTGCGCCAGCCGGCCGCTCGCGCCGAGAGCCACGTCGAGGTGCCTGGCGACCTGGATCGTCGGTGTCTTGCGGCCAGCCTCAAGTTCGCACAGGTAGCTGGACGAGTAGGCGACTCGTCGTCCAAGTTCCCGATAGGAGAGACCAGACTGCTTACGCAAGGCACGCAGGGTGGTCGGCCAGCGTGGATCAACGATGATCATCGTCGGGCTCCCTAGCGGGCGGCGTGGAGGGGCGCGGCCGAACCGAGCGCCACCACGTCCGACCGTACCCCTCTCCTGGGACAATCCCCTTGCGACACACGGTTCTGCCAGGAGACCACGTCAGCGGAGCGGCATTTGTCCCAAGGGCCAGCGGCGGCGTCGGTCAGGCCAGTTCACCGTAATGCCGCAGCAGGCTGTTGACCTTGCGCAGCTTGTCGATGGTGTCGGGCGGTGGCGGGTCCGGGTTGAAGTGCATGACGTCGTTGCGGATATGCCGGATCTCGTGCAGTCGGTCGATGAACGTCCGACGGTCGAGTGGCCAACCCAACGTGCTCCAGACGCTGGTGTCGTCCAGGACCCGCAGGTAGTCGCCCATGCTGAGATCGTCGAAGGAGTTGATCGAGCGGTTACACAGCTTGCCCACCTGATCGAGGTCGACCCGACGGGTGATGATCCGGCGCAGGCTCCGGTCCAACTCGCCGATCTGAAAGAAGGGCATTGCCATCTCGCCGTACGCCTGCACCACGTCAGCGGTCGCATGGCCGTTTCAAGATCATTGTGACCGTGGGTGACTGTTGGTGTGTTGGCGTGTCGAGTAGGGACGAAGCTCCGTTAGGACGAGGTCTTCTCAAGGATCTTGTCCACCCGGAGCTTCGTCATGCCGCATTCTGTCACCCCTACCGTCGATCCGGTGTCCACGCCGGTCGTCGGTGACGTCGCGTCGTCGTGTCACGACCTGCTGGAGCTGTTGATCGCGGTGTCCGACGGCCGGTCGGCACAGGGGCGCGACCATCCGGTCGCGGTCGTCCTGACGCTGGTGGCGGCCGCGACCGTGGCCGGAGCGACCGGCTACACGGCGATCGCGGGCTGGGTCGCCGACGTACCGGCCGAGATCATGGACAGCCTCCACGAACGGGTCGCAGCCCGCCCGGCGGGACCGCCGTCCCGGTCGACGATCTGGCGGGTCTGCGCCGACGCCGACGCCGACGTGCTCGACGCCGTCATCGCCGAATGGACAACGACACGACACGCCCACGTCAGAGCCGGCGCGCCGACCCAGTTACGCCTGGACGGCAAGACCGTCGGCGGCGCCGTCGACGACGACGGGAACCAGTTGCACCTGCTGTCCGCTCTCGCCGGAGACCCGCGACCGGGAACGGTGGGCCGTCTGCCCGATCTACCAGGGCACCGTCGCTGGCTCCAGCGTCATCTGGTACGTCGACATCATGGACAGCCTCGCCGAGTACGGGGCCACCATCGCCCCGTCCTGATCATCCGCCGACGGGAGCGGCGTCACCACGTACAGACAAACGGTGACGCCGTTCTCATCACCGAGGGTGCGGCAGGGCGGGGGCCAGTGCGGCGCGGCTGTTGACCCAGACGACCAGCAGCGCGCAGCCGGGCAGCGTCGACAGCGCCAGCAGCGGTGCCTGGTTGACCGACAGCAGGGCGGCCAGCAGCACGACCAGGCTGAGCAGGCTCAGCGGTGCGCGGCGTACCGCCGACCAGGCCGCGGCCCGGACGGTCGCGCGGAGGCCCAGGCCCGGGGCCAGCTCGACCAGGGCCAGCAGCAGCACCGTCGTGGCGGCCACCAGCACGGTCAGCACCACCAGCAGTGGTACGAGCACCGCCGGCCAGCCGGCGTCGTGCAGCCAGACGATGTCGGTCACCAGGACCGCGATCAGCGCTGTCGCCGCCGCCCAGCGCCGCGTCGCTGCGGCGAAGTTCCGCCGGTACGCGCGGAAGTACTCGCGTACCGGTGCCCGGTCGTCGTCCTCGGCCTGCCGCAGGTAGCCGAACGCGGCGGCGACCGCCGGCCCGACGCTGACCGACAGCAGCCCGAAGAAGACCGGGTAGCGCCACGGCTGGGCGACGACGGCGAGCGCGACCAGCAGCGGCAGGTTGGCCACGGCCAGCCCGAGGTTGACCACCAGCACCCGGTGCACCAGTGACCAGATCGTCGACCAGGTGTCCGCGCCGACGTTGATCCGCGCGGTCAGCGGCGGCCGCAGCGGCTGCCGGGCCGGTTGGTGCATGCCGGCCGCCGTCATTTCAACCCACTCGTGGCGATGCCCTGCACGAAGTAGCGCTGGCCGAACAGGAAGACGACCAGGATCGGCAGGATCGACAGCACCGAACCGGTCATGATCATGGCGTACTCGGCCTCGTAGAGCCCGATGAAGGTCCGCAGCCCGATCTGTACGGTCCAGAGGTCGTTGCTGGTCAGGTAGATGAACGGTCCCATGTAGTCGTTCCAGGTGTTGACGAAGGTGAGCAGCGCCAGGCTGGCCAGCGCCGGCTTGGACAGCGGCAGCACGATGCGCGCCCAGATGCCGTACTCGTTGAGGCCGTCGATGCGGGCGGCCTCGGTCAACTCGTCGGGGATGGTCAGGTAGTACTGCCGCATCAGGAACACCCCGAACGCGCCGAACGCCTGCAGCAGGATCAGCGACAGGTGGGTGTTCACCAGGCCGAGCCGCTCCATGATGATGTACTGCGGCACCATGTACGCCTGCCAGGGCACGGCGATCGTGGCGATGTAGGCGAGGAACAGCAGGTCGCGGCCCGGAAAACTGATCTTCGCGAAGCCGTACGCGGCGAAGCTGCCGGTGAGCACCTGCAGGAACGTGATGGTGACGCTGAGAAACATCGAGTTGTACAGGTAGGTGCCGAGCGGGATCCGGTCCCAGATGCGCAGGTAGTTGTCGAAGTGGAACTCCTGCGGGATCCACTGGATCGGCACGGTGAGCACCTGCGAGTCCAGCTTGACTGAGGAAACCAGCATCCAGCCGAACGGCACCAGCACGGCCAGGCCAAGGACGGTCAGCAGCAGCTGCAGGACGGCCCGGCGCAGCACGGCGACAGTCATCGTTCCCCCCTCCGCTGCAACTGGAACTGGACCACCGTGATCACCAGGACGATCACGAACAGCACCATGGCGATCGCCGATGAGTAGCCGAATCGGCCCTGGGTGATCCCCTCCCGAAAGATCAGCTGCGACAGCACCAGCGTGGACCGGCCCGGACCGCCTTCGGTCATCACCTGGATCAGGTCGAACACCTTGAAACTGGAGATGGTCAGCATGATGAGGACGAAGAAGGTGGTGGGTCGCAGCGACGGCACAGTGACGTGCCAGAACCGCTGCCAGGCCGACGCCCCGTCGGTGCGGGCCGCCTCGTACAGCTCGGCCGGGATGGTCTGCAGCCCGGCCAGGTAGAGCACCATGTAGTAGCCCATGTCCCGCCAGACACTGGTGATGATCACTGCCGGCATCGCCCAGGTCGTCGAGGTGGTCCAGCCCGGTGGGTTGTCGATGCCGATCGCCCGCAGCAGCTGGTTGACCGGGCCGGCGTCCGGGTTGAACAGCATGTTCCACACCACCGCGACGGCGACCAACGCGGTGATGTAAGGAAAGAACAACGCGGTACGGAAGAACTGGACCCCGCGTAGTTTCCGGTTGAGCAGTACGGCGAACCCGAGGGCGGCGACCAGGGTCAGCGGGATATGGCCGAGTGCGTAGTAGGTGGTGTTGTAGAGCGCGGTCCAGAAGCTCTCGTTGCTCGCCATCCGCCGGAAGTTGTCCAGCCCCACCCACTCGGGGGTGCTGTACGAGTTCCAGTGCATGAACGCGAGCGCCAGGGAGGCGACCACGGGCACCAGGGTGAGTGCGGCGAAGCCGACGAAGTTCGGCAGGATGAAGCTCCAGCCGGCCAGGGTGTTGCGCCGGCGCAGCCGGCGTGCCGCACCGGTACCCGGCGGCGGACCGCCGGGTACCGGTGTGCGTACGGTGTCGATCGGGGTGTGGATCGCCATGGTGCTGGGTCAGTCGACCTCGGAGGTAACCCGCTCGCCCATCTCGGCGAGTCCGGCGTCGAGCTCCCGCTCCCCGATCATAATCAGCTCGTGCTCCTCGGTGAGGATGACGTCCACGTCGGAGGACTTCTCGCTGACCGGCATCTCCAGCACCACCTCGTCGGGCTGGAACGCCGCCTGGGCGACCTCGTCGTTGGTCATCCCGTCGACGCCGAAGTAGGTTTCGGTGATCGTCTCGTCGGAGTAGGCCGGGTAGACGCCGATGCTGGCGATCGCCGCCGCGCCCTCGGGGCCGGCCGCCCAGGCCACGAAGGTCCGGGCGGCTTCGGAGTTGCGGGCCTTGTTGTTGACCGCGAACGCGGTCGGCGAGCCGAAGGTGGTCACCGGGCCGCCCTCGGTGACCTGCGGCAGCGGCGCGATGCCCCAGTCGACGTCGATGCTGCCGGCCTTTTTCTCCTCGATCAGCCGGGCCGCGTACCAGGTGCCCATCGGCAGCATCGCAGCCTGCTCGGTGGCGAACATCGTGTGGTACTGGACCTTCTGTGTCGACGCGGTGGCCCACGGCAGAGTGGCACCGGCGTCCTGCAGGTCGAGCACCATCTGGTAGCGGTCCTTGAGGAAGCCGTACTCGCCGCCGATCAGGTCGCCGCCGCTCTGCGCGGCCGCCGTCGAGTGGATGATGGAGCGCCAGGTGTGGTGGTAGGTGCCGTAGACGGTGTCCTGGCCGCTACCGCTGGTCAGCCGCTTCGCCAGGTCGGCGTACTCGGCCCAGGTGAGGCTGGTCAGGTCGGCGCCGGTGTCGGCGAGCATGGCCTTGTTGTAGTACAGCACCCAGAAGTCCTGCCGGTACGGCAACGCGAAGTAGTCCCCGTCGAGGTTGAACGGCTCCAGGCCGAGGTACTTACTCTGATCGAGGTCGGCGGCCTCGTCGGCCACCGACGCCAGCTGCCCACGCAACGCGTACCGGGAGTAGTCGGTGACGTTCTTCATGGTCAGCACGTCGGTACGGTCCCCGCCGGCCAGCATGGTGGTGACCTTCTCGGAGTAGTCGTCCGCCAGGATGTCGACCGGTTGCACGTCGATGTCCGGATGGGCGGCCTCGAATCCGTCGATCAGGGCCGCGAACTCGGGGGTGCTGTCGTAGTTCCACAGGGCGATGGTGAGGATCTCGCGGCCGTCGTCGCCGATGGCCGGCTCGTCGCCACCACCGCAGCCGGCGGTGACGAGAACCAGTGCGGTCGCGGCGGCCACCGCCCTGCCGATGTGACGGTTCATCCTGCCGGTGTGTCGGTTCATCAGGTGACTCCTTTTGCGGAGGGTGCGGGGTTTCGTATTGGTACGGAGCCCGGCCAGTCAGGCGTGCAGCGTGAACGCGTCCGGGGTGACTTCGGCGTGCAGTGGTTCCCCGCCGGTCCAGCGGGCCAGTTCGTCGAGGGTGTGGTCGGTCAGCCGGTGGATCTCGGTGCCGAGGGAGCCGGCCAGGTGCGGGCTGACCATGACGTTCGGGCTGCCGCGTAGGGCGGCGTCGACGGGTAGCGGTTCGGGGTCGGTGACGTCGAGGATCGCGTACAGCCGGCCGGAGCGGCATTCGGCGGCGAGCGCCGCCGGGTCGACCAGGCTGCCCCGGGCCGTGTTGATCACGGTCGCGTGGTCGGGCAGCAACGCGAGTTCGGCCGCGCCGATCATGCGGTACGTGCTGGGCAGCTCCGGCGCGTGCAGGGAGAGGATGTCGCTGTGCGGCAGCAGCTCGGCCAGCTCGACCAGGGTGCCGCCGGCGAGGGTGACCTCGGCCGGGTCGGCGTACGGGTCGGCGACTAGGCAACGGGCCGAGTCGAGGCAGCCGATCAGGTCGACGACCCGGCGGCCGATCCGGGAGAAGCCGACGACGCCGATGGTGCGGCGGTAGTTGGACAGGTCGCCGTGCCCGTGGTGGTGGCTCCATCCCCGGTACGCCCGGTCGGGGTCGGCGGCGATGAACGGCACCTTTTTGCCGGCGAAGATGATCGCGGCGAGGGTGTACTCGGCGACCGGCACGGCGTTGGCGTCGGCGGCGGTGCTGACCTGGATGCCGCGCCGCCACACCTCGTCGGTCACCAGTGACCGGACGCTTCCGGCGGCGTGGAAGACGGCACGCAGGGCGGGCGCGGTGTCCAGCCGCTGCCGGGTCAGCGCGGGCGCTCCCCAGGACGTCACCAGCACCTCGACCGTGGCCAGCCGGGCGCGTACCGCCGGCGAGTCGAGTTCGTCGGCCCAGACCGGGTCGGCCAGGGCGACGAGGCGGCCGAGGCGCTCCAACCGAGGCTCGTCGAAGTGGGCCCGGTAGGAGTCCCGGTCCATCACGACGAGCGCCTGCGGCGGGGTGTGCACCGTCAACGTGTCTCCTCGGGTGGCGAATCTCCGGCCGACGTCCGACGTCGTGGGGACCTGCTGGATTCGCCGATGTGACATGGTTAACCTACGGTGAACATGCTCGCTACCAGCCGATCTCAATCGGTCGGAAACGTTCACTAACGAACATGGACAGGAGTCGAGTCCCATGCCGGCGGACCGGATGTTCAACCTGCAACGGCGGGAGCGGCTGCTGGAGGAGCTACGCCGACACGGATCGGTACGGGTGGCCGACCTGGCCCCGCTGCTCGGGGTGAGCGAGCTGACCGTACGGCGCGACATCGCCGCCCTGGCCGAGAGCAACCTGCTGACCAGAGTGCACGGTGGCGCCACCCTGCCCACCCAGCTCGGGCCGGCACCGAGACGACCCCGGGTGGCGCCGACCCGGTTCACCATCGGCATGGTCGTGCCGTCACTGGACTACTACTGGCCGCAGATCGTCACCGGCGCCCGCAGCGCCGCCGCCTCGCTCGGCGTGCACATCCAGCTGCGCGGGTCGAGCTACGACCCCACCGAGGACCGACGGCAGATCACCCGGTTGATCGACGCGCAACAGGTGCAGGGTCTGCTGCTGGCACCCAGCCTGGACACCGACGGTGCCGCCGACATGATCGCCTGGATCGGCAACCTGCCGGTGCCGACGATCCTGGTCGAACGGCAGGCCCCCCGGTGGACCCCTACCCTGCGCCAGCTCGAATGGGTCCGCAGCGACCACGCCCTCGGCCTGGAGATGGCGGTACGGCACCTGCACGAGCACGGTCACCGCCGGATCGGGCTGGTGCTGTCCAAGGGCAGCCCCACCTCCGCCCACCTCGCCCAGGGTTGGGCGCTGGCCTGCGCGGACCTCGGTTTGCCCGCCGACCTGGTCATCCGGGAGGCGGTGGCGTTGGACGCCCCGGGGCACCGGGGAATCATCGGCGACGTGCTGCGGCGGTGCCGACGCGAAGGCGTCACCGCGCTGATCGTGCACGGCGACCCGGACGCAATGTCGGTCGCGCAGTACTGCGCCGAGCAGGGCGTGCCGATCCCCGACCAGCTCGCCCTGGTGTCCTACGACGACGAGGTGGCGCACCTGGCCGAGCCGGCGCTCAGCTCCGTGCGCCCGCCGAAGAACCAGGTGGGCCGGGTGGCGGTCGAGCTGATGGTGGCCCGGCTGTCCGAGGGCCGACGCCGACCGGTGCAACGGGTGCTGATCACTCCCGAACTGGTGATCCGCGACTCGTCGACGCCTCGGCCGCCGCGCTGATCTCACCCCGGTACGGCCGGCAGCAGCATCGTCGAGGTGTGGCCGTCCGGCCAGCGGATGTCGATCGTGTCGCCGACGCCGCCGGCCGTCACCACAACCACCGGCGCGGCCGCGAGGGCCGGGTCTTCCCCGGCGCCGGTCAGGGTCACCGCCGCCATGTACACCCGGCCGGGCACCGGCGCGGCGGCGGTCCGCAGCACCGGCACCGCCACCTGATCGGCCAGCGGCGAGGTACCCCGCTCCCGGCGTACCTGCGCATGCTCGAAGCCGGCCAGGCCGACCAGCCGGGACGTCACCGCGGCATCGGCCGCGACGGACACCGGCGGGTCGTTTCCGGTACGCGCCGACGGCGGTACGTCACCAGTCACCGGCCAGCCACTGAACTCCAGCACGGTGCCGTCGTCGAAGCCGTCGGCAGAGTCGAGCCGGGCCAGCCGTACCTCGATCGGACCGCGCACCGCCGAGGCCATCGTCACCACCGGGCCCCGGCGGACCGGTCCGGCGCGGCCGGACCCGTGATCCGGGCCGGTGTCGTCGGCGGTGTCGACCCAGTGGGTGTCAGCCCGCGACACCGCCCGACCGACCCCGTCGACCACCCGGCAGTCGAGGGTCACGAACCCGTTGCGGTGACTGCGCCGGCCGGTCGCGTCGACCATCGTGATCGAATTGTCCGACGGGTCGCCGATGGTGGCCCCGGTCAGCGGCGGCATCGTCGCCGTCGAGTAGCCGAGCCGGGCGTACAGCGGCGAGTCGGCACGCTCGTCACCCGGCACCGCATGATCGGTGCCGTGGTTGACCACCCGGACCACGCCGTCACGGCGGGTGCCGACAACCAGCCAGCCCGGCGTCGGCAGCGCGACCATCAGGTCCGCCCGCTCGACCGGCAACGGCTGTTCGGTCGCCGTCCACACCGGATGATCGGCCGGCAGGGCCAGCCCCAGCATCCCCTTCGCCACCCAGTACGGCGACCCGGGCCCCGAGTACGACTGGGCCATCGCCGGCCACTCGTGGTGCCAGCCGATGGGCAGCAGGCCACGCCCGTCCGGTGCCCCGTGGTCGTGGAAGTGGCGCAGCATCCCGCTCGCCGCCCGACGCAGCACCCCCGGCGCCACCTCGGTCGCACCGGTCATCGCCCCGACCCACAGCGGTGCAGCCGCCGCGAACCGGTACGCCAGGCTGCGGCCCTGCACCAGCGGCGACCCGTCAGACCCGATCAGCCGGACCGCGTCGTCGAGGAACCCCGCGAGCCGCTGACGCCACGCCTGACGCAGCCCGTCGGGGCACAGGTCACCGGCCTGATCGGCCCAGAGCAGCGGGTAGACGTGCAGCGCCCAGCCGACGTAGTGGTCGTAGGACCGCTCCGGTCCGTCGGAGTACCAGCCGTCGGCCCGGTACAGCGACTCGTGCACCCGCAGCCCGGACTCGATGTCCTCAGCCGACCAGGGGCCGCCGACCGAGCGCAGGAACGTCTCCACGACGATCTGGAACCACACCCAGTTGATCGGCGGGTACGGCTGCCCGACGACGGTGGCGAGCCAGTCGACGGTGCGCTGCCGGGTCGCCTCGTCGAGCCGGTCCCACAGCCAGGGCCGGGTCAGGTGCAGGCCCAACGCGATCGAGCAGGCTTCAACCTTGGCCTGGTCCAGCCGGTCCGGCCGGGGCCAGGCGGTCGACGAGGTCGGGTCGGTGCCGGCGCGCAGCCCGGCGGCGTACCAGTCGGCCAGCCCGTGCGGGTCGGCGCCGGCCTCGCCGCGCAGCCGGACCGCCGCCAGCAGGAACGACCGGGCGAACGCCTCCAGCGAGTCGCTGTCCGGGCCGTAGGCGCTTGACCGGCCGGGCAGGTCGATCCGGGCGTGGTCGAGTGAGGCGTACGGACGCAGCGCCAGCAGAATCCGGTCGGCGGCCGCCGCCCAGTGCGCGCGGGTGTAGCCGGTGTACGGGGAGAGCCGCCGGTCTTCGGCGATCTGCTCCTCGGCGGCCTGGTCATCGGCGTTCATTCGGTGCCTCCGGAGACGGTCACGGTGACGGAGCCGGTCCGCTGGGCCGGCAGGGTGAGCACCAGCCGGTGCACGGCGGGCCCCCAGACGTCGCGCAACAGCGGGTCGTCGACCGGCTGTCGCTCCAGCCGGCCGGCCCCGAGCAGCGGGTCCCAGGCCAGCACGGCGATTCCGCCGGTCAGGGCCCGTACGGCGAGCCGCCCGGTGGTGTGGGTCAGCGGTTCACCGGCGACGACGTGGTGCAGCCGCAGGTCGGCCGGGTCGTCGACGCGCCACCGCTCGGTGACGGTCACCGTCGCCCGGCGGCGGTCCAGCCGCACCTGCCGCCGCCAGGACCGGCAGCCGGCCTCCGGCGGGTACGCGCCGGCCAGGTCGAGCCGCAGCGCGTCGGCGTCGACGGCGGTATCGGTGGCGGTATCGGTGGCGGTATCGACGGCAACCGTCGACGCCCGGAAGTCGCGGCCCGCGGCCTGACCGTGGCCGCCGACGACCGGCAGGTTGTGCCACTCGCTGCGGGTGACCCACTGCTCGTACCGACGGTCGGTGAATGAGATCGCGGTGTAGGTGGGCTGGCCGAGGTCGACCAGCACCGGGCACCCGTCCAGGGCGACGAGGTACGAGCCGACGTCGTTGTGGTTGTGGTTCTCGTCGTTGTGCCCACCCTTGACCGCGACGGTCAGCCCGGCGGTGCTGCCGGCCCGTTCCCGGCTGACCAGTAGTTGCAGGTCGGGTAGCCAGGTGGTGGCCGGCAGCGGCGGAGCGGTCGGTGATTGGGTGAGCCACTGCGAATCGGTCAGCCCGCGTACCGCCCGGCCCAGCCCGGCGGCGACCGTCACGGCCGGTTCGCCCGGGACACGGTGGCTGGCCGCGAAGTCGATCACCTGCCGGTCGCCGGTGGCCCGGCCCCAGCGGTGCAGCACCTGCCAGGCCTGCGCGGCGCTCGGCCGGGCCGGCCCGTCGCCGACGTTGACGTACCAGCCGCCGCCGAGAGCCATCCGGTGCGGGTAGCGGGCCAGCTGCGGCAGCGGCGGCCACCGCCACGGATCCAGCCGGCCGCCGAGGACCCGGTCGAGCAGGTCGAGCGCCTCGGCCAGCCGGGCCGGGCCGTTCCACCAGTACGCGTACCCCTCGTCGCAGCCGCCGTCGGCGGGCAGCGAGCCGAGGTAGCGGTCGAGCCCGTCAACGACAAGGTCGACCACCTGGGTCCGGATGTCCGCGTCGTCGACCAGGAACAGCGCGGCGGCCAGCAGATGGCCGTGGATCCACGGGTTCCAGTTGTGCAGGTGCCCGTCCAGGCCGAGCCAGTGCCAGTCGCGGCTGCCCAGGAAAGGCTCGATGATCCGGGTACGGGTCTCCCGGCGGATCCGCTGACGCAGCCCCGGGGTGCGCTCGTCGAGCGTCGTACCGAGGATCAGGTCGGCCCAGGCCAGCACGGCGACCGTCTCGGCGGCCCCGAGGTCCAGGTACGGCCGGTCGACGTCGGGCACCACCCGACCGGCCTCGGCGGCGAACCGCTCGTGCGCGGCCCAGCACCAGGTGCTCTGCTCGCAGAGCTGCAGCAGGCCGTCGGCGGCCTCGTCGAGGTAGGGCTGGCCGTGCAGCGCGGCGGCCAGCGCGGCTGTGGCGGTACGCCGCCGCAGCTCACCGGCGGGCTGCTCGTATGCGGTGCGGACCCCGTCGCGCCAGTAGCGGGCGTAGTCGGACAGCAGCAGTCGGGGCCAGGCGGTGCCCCGGTCGGCCTCGGCCGCGTCGACGATGGCCCGCTCAGTGACCTCGTCGACGTGCGGCCAGGCCGCCCGGCCGGTGCCGGCGGCGAACCCGATCGCCTGCCGTGCCCGGCCGAGCGCCGCCGTCCGCAGCTGCGGATCCAGCGACGCCCACCGGCGGACGAGCGGTCCAGGCCCGACCGTCGCTACTGCCGCCGGGTCTGCCTCAGCTGCCACCGGACCTGGCTCAGCCGGCACGATGGTCCGTGGTGATCAGTCGGGTCAGCGTCGCCGCTTCGATCGCGACCCGGTCGGGGTCGTCGTCGACAACGAACTCCAGCAGGGCGTCATAGTCGCGCCCGGCGGCGCGCAGCACCGCGAACACGTCGGACCAGAGCCGGTCGCGGGCGGTCAGCGGCAGCCGCTCGTACCCCGGCCACCAGGAGAAGACGTGCACCGCGTCGACCCAGGGCAGCACCTGGCGCAGGTCGTCGACGGCGACGGCGTCGGGCAGGTCGAGCGGCGGCTGCCAGTACGTGCGTACCGCCGGATGGTCGACGTCGGCGAGCAGCCGCAGCGTCGACTCGGCGGTGTCGGTCAACGTGCCGGAGTGGTATTCGAAGGCGAGGCCGATGCCGGCGTCGGCGGCCCGCTGCGCGGCGGCCCGGGTGGCCCGGACCACCGCTCGGCGTTGCTCGGTGCTGGCCTCGGCGGAGCCGAGGGTGCCGGCCCAGATCCGGATCCGGGGGGCGCCGAGCGCGACCGCGCTGGCGAGTACGGCCGCGAAGTCGTCGGCCGGGTCGGAGCCGGCCCGGTAGTAGGAGCCGTAGGAGGCAACCGTCACACCCCGGTCCCGCCCGGCGTCGCGCACCGACGTCGCGGCCCGGGTGTCCCCCGGCGGTACGTGCACGTCTCCGCCCCATTCGATGCGGGACAGCCCAGCGCGGGCGGCGACGTCGAGTACGGCGAGCGCCGACTCCTGCCGCAGGGTGACCGAACACATACCGCTGCGGATCTTCGGACTGGTCTCCGGCACGCGCCCTCCTCGCTGGGTCGGCAAGCGCTTTCCGCGAGACCCTAGAGCAGCGGTTTGGGCGAGTGCAACAGGCTCACCGGGTCAGCCCGAGCGTCGCAGCCAACCCGGCCACACCGGCAGCCGACGGCGCGCACCGGACGGCCTCGGCGACCACCGTACGGACGGACGGCCGCAGCCGGACCTCGGCGGACGCGACCCGGTCGGCGTCGACCAGCGACCGGCCCGCCGTGACCAGGTCACCGGACTGCAGGGCCGCCCGCGCCACGTCGACCAGGTACGCCGCCCGGTGCTCGGCCGGCAACCCGCGCCAGCCGGGACGCCGCACGAGCGCGGCATGCCGGCGTACCGCTTCTTTCGCCTCGCCGAGGTCGCCGGCCGCCACCGCCCGGGTCAGCTCGACCGCCGCCGGCCCGAAACCGGTCCACCGGTGGTCATGACCGTCGCCGATCTGGTCAGCGACGTCTCCGGCCTGCCTGGTCAGCTCCCGCACGGCGGCGGCGTCGTCGCATTCGGCGGCGGCCAACGCGGCCTGCAGCAGCAGCGTGCCGTACACCGACAGCCGCCCCGGCGGACCATCGTCGGCCGGGTCGGTCCGGTCTGTCGGTCCGGCCGGGTCAGTCGGGCCGGCCGGGATGAGCCGGTGCGCGGCGGCGATCGTCGTCGACATCGCCAACCGGCCCTGGCCGACCGCGCGCAGCGTCTGCCCCAGCGGCACCGCCGCCGTCGCCGCCAGCAGCGGGTCACCCGTAGTTGACGCAACCGTCATCGCCCGGTCGGCCGCCAACCAGGCCAGGTCGGTCTCGTCGAGTTTGACCAGCACCTGCGAGGCGGCCCGGTGCACCTGCACCAGCGGCAGCGCACCGCTGACCGGGTCGGCCGCGTGCCGCCGCCGCGCTGCGGTGAGCAGGTCGGGCAGCATCCGCAGCAGCTGCGGGTAGTGGGCGTGCTGGTACGCCAGCCAGGCATGCTCGACCTGCCGGGTGGTCGCTTCAACAGCCGGCGGGGCCGTGTCGGCGTCGGCGTCGGCGTCTGAGCCGAAGATGTCGTAGCAGGCGAGGGCTGCGCGCACCGCCGACACGCCGGGTGCCTCGACTTGCCGATCCGGTCGGCGAACACCTGCTGGGTCATCCGCCGCCGGGTCCGCCACTGCGCCACCCGGCGACCGATCGGCAGGTCGTCACCGACCCGCATGGCACCACTGCCGACCGTCACCGCCGCGTCACCTCGGGTGCCGGTGCGGCCGCGCCGACGAACGTCCACGACACGAACCGTTCGTGCAGCTCCGCCGGGTCGACGAGGCCGGCCTCGTCGGCGGCGCGCGGCATCATCGCCGCCAGGTCCGCCGCCAACCCGATCGGATCGACGGCGTACGCCTCGGTCAGCTGCACCCGCGCCAGGGAACACGGCCACGGCGTGCCGTCCGGGCACACCGCGCACGTCCACGCGGGCCGACACGGCTCATGCGCCGGCTCATCCGATCCGGGCAGTCGCGGCGGCTCCGACGCGGTCACGGCAGGTAGTGTCGGCCGGCGTTACCGCCACGGCGCTCCGCCCGATCGGTACGGGTGGCGGGCCGCCGGTCCGGCGGCGCGCACCGGTCGGCGTACCGGCGGCGACCCGGCACCGGATAGACCACGTCGATCACGACGTCCGGCCGCTGAAACCATTTTCCGAGCACGATGTCCCCCTCATGGCATGTGGAGGGCGGCGACCCGGGGTGGCTCTCCGTGTCGACCCCGGGCCGCCGCCGCTAGGCGGGCCCGACGCGCGAAAAGGGCGATCGCGGGTACGGCGTCGGGCCCACACACCACGCTATGAGCAGGCCGGTCATTCAAGAGGGACAATCTGTACCCCAGGTACAACTACCAATCGATTCCCATCGCCAGCGCGAGTTCCCGGGCGTCCTCGCCCACCACGCCGGTTCGCCCTACCAATTCCATGGCCATGCCCCGGGCGTGCGGCTGGTGGCGGACAGTTTCTACCGACTCGCGCAGGGCCCGGCTCAGAAGATGCACCACCGCTACCTCGTCCCGTCGCATCAGATGCGCCCGAGCGGCGTCGATCAATCCACCGGCCCGCCGGGTCCGTGACGGCAGAGCCGAGTAATCGACCCCCATCGCCCGGCGCACCGCCTCACCCGGGCGTGCAAGGTCGATTCCGATAGTTACCCCGAAAGCGTCGACGACCACCGAACCGAACATCAACCACGGGTGCACGTACCCGATACCCAGCCGACGTGCGACGGAATCCGCCGAATCCCAGTAGCGCCAGGCCTGCCCGGCCCGGCCGGCTCGCGCATGGCCCAGGGCCAAGCCGAGCTGCAACTGTCCCCACCTGGCTAGTTGATCGTCACCACCGCTGCCCTCCAACGCATCGAGCGCGTCGACGAGCACCTGCTCGGCGGCGTCGGGCTGCCCATCAGAGCGATAAACGTGGGCGTAGTACCAGGCGGCAGCAGCTATCGCGCCAGGGTCGTCCGCATCCTGGGCAGCCAGCATCGCCCGGTCGGCCGCCAACCAGACCAGCTGCGGCTGTGGCTGGTGCGCCGCGTACAACTGCACCAGATGGTAGACCCGAGCCAGTTCGGTCGCAGCCTGTCGGCGCTCGGCACCGTCGAGAAGACGTGCCGCGAGCCGGGCATCGGCAAGGAGTCTTGGCAGCAGCGCGGCCACCGCAGTCCGCTCAGCACTGGCGTGATGCCAGGCAGTCCACGCCTGGTCCACCCGAGCGCGAAGGGCAGCGGCCGCCAACGGATCACCGGCAGGGAGGGTAGTTCGGTACATTGCCGCAGCGACGCCGTCGATGGCGGGGTGGCCGGCGCGGGTGACTGAGGCAATGGGAAGAGACTGATCTCCCGTCAGCACGGACAGGTCGTCGATGTCCAGGACTTCCGCGAGCCGCAGTAGCATCGGCAGCCGGGGGGTAAGCAACCGACCAGATTCGAGGGCCTTGACCCATTCGGCGCTACGGCCGACGAGACCGCCAAGCACGGCCCGGGTCTTACCGCTGCGTTCGCGAAATGTCCGCAGCCGTGATCCGAACGTATCCATGATGTCTCCCCAGGTAGAGGCTGGGCGGCGGCGCGGTCGGGGCCTCTACCTCCCGGCGCGCCGCCATGCCAGACGGTACCTGGTCCCGCGTCGCCGCAGTCAACACCGCTTGTCGTGATTGCCGGCGCTCACGGCGAGCTACGCGAGCAGGCCAACCTTCAACGCGAGGTCACGAGCCTCATCCCGCATCGCCCGTGGCCCGTCGAGCAGGTCGAGGGTGATCTGCCGGGCGTAGCCGTTGAAGCGAATCGTCTCCGGTGCCGACTCGTACGCCTGCCGCAGAGTTGCCGCAGCCGCCTCGGTGTGGCCCTTGCCGTGATGGCCACGGGCTACCTCTATCAGATGTCGGGCCCGGCGCGGCCGCGACGGGATTGCCGCAGGATCGATACGTCGTGACTGCCGCACCGCCTCGCCGGACTTCTGCAGCTCCACCGCCACCGTCACCGCATGGACGCCCATGATGATCTGGGAGAACGATGTCTGCTGTTGGTAGAAGGTCTGTGGGAGTCGCTGAGCAACTTGGTCTGCGCGGTCCCAGTACCGCCAGGCACGGCCCTCCTCGCCGGCACGGGCGGCGGTGTAGGCGGCCTCGAAGTTAAGAGCTCCCCACAACGCGAGCAAGTTCACGCTCGACTCGGCCATCTGGGGTTCCAAGGTCGAAACGACATCCAGCGTCACCGCCATTGCGGTGTCCCAGTCTCCCGCGTCCCGGTGCACCTGGCACAGGAACCAGCCAGCGCACGCCAACGCTTCGGCATCTCCCGACTCCTGAGCCGCGACCATCGCACGGTCCGCGACGCGCCACAGGAGTTCCGCCGCCGGCTGGTAGGCCAGGAACATCTGCGCCAGCCCCAGCACCTGTGACAGCAGCGCCTGCGCCTGCCGTCGCTCGTCGCCCTGGTACGTCAGCGCCGCACGCTGCGCGTCCCGCAACAGCTCGGGCAGCAGTGCACCCAGCACCGTACGGTGATCAGCCGCCTGATGGCGTGCTCGCCACGCCGCCGCGAGGCGTTCGCGGATCTCGTTCAGCGGCGGTGGCGCGACGTCATTGGACAGTGCCGTGCGATTCACGGCGTCACGGACCGGCGCCAGTGCGGGATGCTCCGGTCCGTTCACCACGGCCGAGCGGCCGCCCAGCTCACCGATCAGCACGGATACATCCACCTTCAGCACGCGGGCGATGCGGTCCAGCATGTGTACGCGCGGCGGCAGGATTCGATCGGTTTCCACTGCCTTGACCCACTCGGCGCTGCGACCGACGAGGCCACCAAGCACTGCCCGGGTCTTGCCGGATCGTTCACGGTAGACCTTCAGACGCTGCCCGAAGGTCAAGCCAGGCGTGGGGTCCATCCCGAACCTCCTCGTCGCACGAAAACGCGATCACACCCCGGATCGCATCTCCTGCCACGCTACTGGTTGTCGCCGCGCCAGATAACCCCAGCTACGACAAGACGAGTAGTTACCAATTCTGCCATTGAAGGCGTGCCTTAATAGTACTCGCGGATGTAGTCGAGTGCGCGGATGAAGACGTCGTTGTCGCGGATCTTGAACTTGATGTAGAGGGTCTTCCGCAGTGCCTGTTGGACCAGACGGTCACCCTCGTAGGTGTCCTGCCATCCGCTGAAACGGACCGCGCGGACCACCTCGTCGACCTCGTTGACGACGTTCTCGACGATGATCGGGGGTGTCTTCGCCCTTGAGGGATTCGAAGAGTTCGGTGAGCGCCGCTTCCCCTGCTCCTCGGGCGGAACCCCGGCGGCGGCCTTTTCCGCAGCCACGGTGTCACGGGCGAGGGCGAAGAGTTCCTTGAGGAATTCAAGACTGGCCTGCTGCGCGTGAGCGTACTTCTCGCGCCGGGCGGCGAGCCGCTTGCCGAGCTCGACGAAGACCGGGGTGCCCTTGTGCTTGGCGATGCGGGCGGTGATCCACCGCTCGACCTCGACCGGGTCGACGTCGTTCCTCTTGCCGGTCATCAGCCGGTGGATGCAGTGTCACCTCGCCGGGTCGGGGTACCAGCTAAGCTTGATGCCAGAGATGCATCGAGATGCACCTGTGGCATCACGTCCTCGGAAGCACCTCGGGTTTGCCCCGGAGTGCAACAACCTCACCGGGCCAGCCTGAGCGTCGCGGCCATCCCGGCAGCCGGCGGTGCGCACCGGGCGACCTCGGCGGACGCGACCCGGGCGGCGTCGACCAGCAACCGGCCCGCCGCACAAGAACGCCTGGTTCAGCGGAGTACGGAGAAGGTGGACAAGCTATCAGCACCAGCAGACGGCGAGGCGGTGTTCCTAGCATCCAGGTGAACACCTTCGAGATCGACGCTGCGACCGAAGGGACCGACGGCTCGATGTGCGGGGAGATCATCCCGGACAGGGTCTGACGGATCAGACGCCAGAGCGCGGCGGACGCTCGCGTACCCTGATGCCGCGCCTCTGCTCATCTGTCCACAATGCTGGAGCAACGTCATGTCGTTCACCGAAGCTGTCCGTTCGGCCCTGACCCGGTACGTAGGGTTCAGCGGCCGGGCTCGCCGCGCCGAGTACTGGTGGTTCGTCCTGTTCTCGACCGCCGTCGCCATCGTAGGGTCGATCCTCGACCTCCTGCTGGGGACCGGTCTGGACGGAGGCAACCTCGGCATCTTCTATGTGGTTGCCCTCCTGGCGCTCGCGCTGCCCTCGCTGGCGGTCGCCGTCCGCCGCCTGCACGACACCGAACGATCCGGCTGGTGGGTGCTGATCTCGCCGATCCCGCTGATCGGCCCCCTCGTGATGCTGATCTTCACCGTGCAGGACGGCACCCCCGGCCCGAACCGCTTCGGTCCCAGCCCGAAGTACTAGTCGGCGTACGGCTGCACCCGGTCCGGATCGTCGGGGTGCAGGAGCGTCGGTGCGGCCGGCCAGGTGGGCCGCCGCATCGACGCTCAATCGCTCCTGACTGGTGTCGACGGTCGGAGCACCAACAGGTAGGCGACCGCAGCCGCCGCGCCCCAGCCGGCGAACACCGTCCACGGTAGCCAGTTGCCGGTGTCGTCGCCCAGGTCGAGCAGCCACCCGCCGCCCAGGTTGCCGATCAGTCCACCGAGGGAGAGCACCAGGCCGTTCGCACCGAAGTACGACGCGACCGCGCCCGGTGGGGCCAGCCGCGAAACGGTGCCGTTGACCGTCGGTAGCAGTAGAACCTGCCCGAGCGTGAAGACGACGACGCCGGTGACCACCCCAGCCGGTCCCGGCAGCACACCCAGCAGCAACAGACCGACGGAGAGCATGGCCGTGGCCACGGCGAGCGTCCGGCCGGTCGTCAGATACCGCTCGGCAAGGCGGGTCGACGGAACGGTCGCCACGACCATGACGACCGCCGCGACGGTGTAGACCAGGCCCAGCGACGTCGCTCCCGGCAGGACCTGCCCGACCCGCACCGGAACGGCGAGGTAGAGCTGACTGAACAGCGCCCATGCGAAAGCACTGACCACAACGAACCGTCGAAACCCGCGATCTCGGGCAACGGTCCGCAACCGGTGCAGGGAGGACATCCGTGCCGACGTTTCGGTGGTAGGCGGGTCGGGTCGCAGTCCGATCCAGGTGATCGCACCGGCGAGCAGGAACAGGCTGGACGCGACGATGCACAGCGCCGGGAAGTTGGTGGCCGCGAGGAGGCCACCGAGCGCGGGCCCGAGGACGAAGGACACGTTACTGGCCATCTCCCGCACGGCGTAGGCACGGGTACGCAACGGCGCCGGTGTCAGTTCGGCGTACAGGGCATAGCTGGCCGGGTGAAAAAGGGATCCGCCCAGGCCGGCCAGGACCGAGGCGACCGCGAGTCCGGGTACGGCGTCCACGACACCGAACGCGGCGAAGCCGGCGGCACGCAGCAGCACGCCCACGCAGATCGCCCGACGGTGACCGAACCGGTCGGCCAGCATCCCCGACCAGAGCATCATGCCCTGTTGACTGGCCGACCGTACCCCGGCGAGCAACCCGGTGAGCGCGATGCTGAGCCCCAGGTCGTTCAGGAGGTGGTACGCCAGCAGGGGGACCAGGGCGTAGAAGCCGAGCCCCATGAGGAATGTGTCGGCGACCATGATCCGCAGGCCGGACGACCACCGCATGCGTCGGCGGCCGGCCGGCGCGTCCCCCGAGCAGGACGCCGGCTGCCCGCGCCCTTGGACGACACTCGTACGACGGGTGGTACTCAGCGGAGTGCCCGGGCGTTGAATTCGGCGGCCAACGCCTCAACCTCCGCCAGAGCGGCCATCGATGCGTCCCCCGGCGTGGTCATCGCCAACGCGCCGTACGCCGCACCGAACTCGACACCGATCCGCAGGTCGCCGAGCCGCAGCAGGCCGTAGATGAGGCCAGCGGCGAAGCCGTCGCCGCCGCCGACCCGGTCCAGAAGCTCCAGACCCGGTCGGTACCGGGCTGCGACGGGGCCGAGGTCGGCGGACCAGGCGACGGCCCCCCAGTCGTTGACCGAGGCGGACCGAACGGTGCGCAACGTCGCCGCCACGATCGACAGATTGGGGTAGCTCCGGGCTACCTGCTCCAGCGAAGTCTGGGCATCGCCCAGGTCCGGACGGACCCGTTCGCCGGGAGCCTCCCACCGGCCCTCGCAATGGTCCACGCCGGAGTCCGATCGGCCGGCACCGAGAACGGTACGGAAGTGTTCATCGTTGCCGATCAGCACGTCGACCGTCCGGGCAATGCGCTGGTTGACGAGTCGGGCCCGGTCCGGGCCGCCGATGTCGCGCCACAGACTCGACCGGTAGTTCAGGTCGTACGAGACGACTGTGCCGTGCCGACGGGCGGCTGCGGCGGCGGTGGATGCGGTCTCAGCGGCGGCATCGGACAGGCCCGCGTATACGCCACCGGTGTGCAGCCAGCGGACCCCGAGGGTGCCGAACAGGTGGTCCCAGTCGATCTGGTCGGAGCCGAGTTGACTGACCGCAGTATGGCCGCGGTCCGAGGTGCCAACCGCAGCACGCACGCCCTCGCCACGTTCGGTGAAGTTGAGCCCGTTACGGACGGTACGGCCGACTCCGTCGTAGGGCACCCACCGGATCAACGAGGTGTCCACTCCCCCTTGACGTACCAGGTCCTCGATGAGCCGGCCGATCTCGTTGTCGGCCAGAGCAGTGACCACGGCGGTCCGCAGGCCGAAGGCCCGGCGTAGCCCACGTGCGACGTTGTACTCGCCACCGCCCTCCGAGACGGCGAAGGTGCGTGCGGTCCGTACCCGCCCCGCACCGGGATCGAGACGAAGCATCACCTCACCGAGGGAGAGCAGATCGAAGTGACACTCGGCAGCGGGACGGATCGTCAGGGTCATCGGACCCGCTCCCTGGATCTGCCGCTACGCTCCGCCGCCCTCGCGGCAGCCGCATCGGACCGGTCGCCGGTCGCACCGACCCACGCCGTGACGGTGCCTCGTCGTCGTGTGCTGTCCGCGAGCCGCAGGCCGAGTAGCAGCGGCAGAGTGGCACCGAACAGCAACGGCCCGAAGGCGAGCGGCGCGGTGACGAGCGGCGCCGCGACAGCAGCCGCGAGCAGGGCCAACCCACGTCGGGGAGCGGCGAAGGCGAACAGCAGCGCGGCACGTCCCCAGCGTCCGGCTTCCCCGCCGGGGTCACCGGCGGCGGTGACGGCCAGTGCCAGGTGGTACGGCACCAGTGCCAGGATCAGCCCGATCTGCAGGGCCAGCAGGGCTGCGGCGTGGGCACCTGGACGGGTGGCCAGGAAGACGATGTTGGCCGCCAACAGTGCAGCGGCGACCGTGGACAGGATCGAGTGCCGCCACAACCGCCGCCAGTAGTGCCCGAACATGGTCAGCGCACCGACGAACGGCCGGGCCCGTCCATCCGTACGCCACTGCTGCAGCGCGTGTGCCGTAGCGGCCAGCGCCGCAAGCCAGGTGACGACGCCCAGACTCAACAGGAGCAGGGCGCAGCCCGCCAGCGCCGGGTAGGCGACGAACTCCAGCACCCGCAACGTGGTGGCCGCCCAGCCACCTTGGGCGGCCGCCACCTCGCTTCGACGCCGGGCCGCCCCCCGTCCGGTGGCGGACGGCGCGGCGCTCAGGCCGGCCACGGCAGCACCCCGGTCACCGGTTCGTCGCTGCGCACCAGGTCGCGACCAGCGACATCCACGTGGGTCGCCGCGACCACCCCCACCTGTGCCGGGCGGTCGGCGGAGCCAGGCAGCAGGATCACGGCGGCGGCGGCGGCCCGCACGTCCGCGCCGTCGATCCGACGGTCGGCCGGCGCCAGCAGCACCGTCTCGCCGTCGGTCCCGAACCGCACCCCGGCTCCTTCGGCACAGTCCACCGGCTCGGCGACGGCCGCGCTCGGGGCCAGCGCGGAGGTCGGTTCGACGCTGGTGAGGATCCGGGTACGGACGACCGGCGCCACCTGGACCCGAACGGTGTGCAGCGTGCGGACGATCCGCAGACTCGGCGTACTGCCGGTGGGGTTGGCCTCGATCTCCGTCGTCGTCTGACTGACGGTGGCGGCGTCCGGGACGACCTGGCGGACGTACGCCTGCGCCGGTCCGGACCGGAGCACGATGTCGCCGCCGACGAGCTCGGCCGGCCAGTCCGAATGCAGCAGAAAGGTCCACTCGCGTGGCTGGTCGGCGGCGAGGAGGTCGAGCACGACCAGCCGGCCGGCCGGGGTGAAGACAAGTGTCCGGTCGACGCGCCGGACGCCGAGCGCCGGATCGAACATCGCGGCAGATTCGGCTGTCGCGTGCACCAGCCCGTCCTCGGTGAGCACGTCCCGCAGGCGGGCCTGGCGCTCGTGGGGCAGCCCCTGGTAGACCTGGTAGCGGTCCTCGCCGGCCCAACCCTGCCCGTCGACCAGGACGAGGTTGTGGTGGGCGGCCCGCTTACGGTTGCAGTACCCGTCGTCGACGGCGAGGAACTCGCCGTACGCGCCGAACACGAACGCCCCGGCGTCGGGGTGGTGGTGACCGGCGTTGAGAGTCTGCCAGCCCTTGTCCCGGCGCAACTGCTCAGCGGTGTCCCAGGCGGTGTGTCCCCCGCCGGGGGCCGCCTTGAAGCTGACGAAGGCCGCGCCCGACTGCCAGCTGGTACGGGCGGTCACCTGTCCGAGGTCGGGAAAATGAGCGGAGGTCGGCACCGTGTCGGCGGGATCCACGGCCGGCACCTGCGGGTCGTACCAGAGCAGTTCGTAGCCGGCCTCCGGCATCACGCCCGGTCTGACGCCGGAGGCGTACGCCTCCCGCCAGAAGTGTCGATCGGCGACGCGGTCGGCAAGCCAGCGGGCGCGGCCGTCGCGGTACGCGGCGGCGAGCTTGTAGTAGAGCGCGACGCTGTGCCCGGACCGGCGGTCGTGGCAGTCCCCGTGGTCGATGTTCTCCTCGAAGCCGGGGGCGCACTGGTGCAGCCGCCATTCGAAGGTGCGACTCAGAAAGTCGCCGCGCCGCCACCAGTCGATGCCTTCAGCGTGTTGCAGCAGGTCGAGGTGGATGGCCAGCCATGGTACGCCGTACCGCCAGTAGACGACACCCTCGGAGTCCGATCCGTCGCCCGGCATCAGGTCCAGCACCGTCGCGAGATTCTCCCGTGCCCGGTCGCTCCACCGTGGTTCGTCGAGGACGTATCCGGCGGCGGCCAGGCCGGCGTAGCAGATCCAGTTGTGGTTCTGCCAGTAGCTCGACGACCACCAGGAGCCTTCGGTCTCGACGGCGAAGGCGTACAGGCGCTCACCCTGCAGGGTGAGCTTTGCCCGCAGCGCCGCCGCCTCGTCGTCGGGCAGGTCGTCGCGCAGCCAGGAGTACGCCAGGGACAGCCCGTGCAGCAGCCAACCCGCGTCGAGGTCGTGGTCGGGCATCTTCGCCTTGCCCCAGTGCGGGTAGGACACGGCGGTACCGATCCAGCGGCGGGCTTCGAGCAGGTAGCCGGGCTGGCCGGTGAGGCGGTAGGCGAGGGCCAGGTTCATCGCGGCCGGGCCGAGGTAGGTGATGCTCGCGGTCGGATGCTCGGCGGGCGGGCTCTGTCCGCGGTACCAGGCGCATTGCTCGTACAGCCGCCGCCACTGGGCGGCGTGAGTGGTGGTGAGCGCCGCGCGCAGTTGCCCGAGGCGGTCACCGATGAGCAGGGGTTGCATCAGCTCTCCATCCGGTAGATCGATCGGAACGTCACTGTGGTCGCGTCGGTCGCGGTCCAGTCGACCCAGCGGCGTACGCGCTGCGGGTCGTCCGCCGGTCCGGGTCCGGGACGGCAGACGACGTCGGCGTCGACGGATACGGTGTGCCGGCCGTGCAGGGTTTGCCGGCCGGGCCAGACCGTTTCCAGGGTTCGGTCGGCGACAGCCCGAACCGCCAGGTCGACATCCGGTCTGAGCTGCGCGCTGATTCGGCGGGGTCGGTCGGTCTCCACCCGCAACTCGTCGACCAGCACACCGCCGCGCAGGGTCAGGTGGCGCCGGGCGGTCACCCCGGGATACGCGGTGTCACAACCGATGGCGGCCGAGCTGCTGTCGTACCCGATCAGATGCCCGGTGCACTCCGCCTGCTCGAGCCCGTCGACTGCGAAGGTGGGATGGGCGGCGGTCGAGGCGTAGTGGTGCCGCCAGCCGTGGTGGCCGTACGGCACCTGACCCGGGTCGGGCTGCCAGGGAGTGTCGGCACCGTACAGGTACAGGGCCAGCTTGTCGCGGTGCCCGTGCGGGCCACCGTGCGGGCCGAAGTCGGCGACAGCGTGCAGCCCCGATCCACGCAGCACCACATAGCCCCCGTCGGGAAAGATCGTCACCGGCTGCGGCTCCGTCGGCCCACGGCCCAGCAGGGGCAGCAGTTCCCGGAGTTCGTCCAGCTCGTACCGGGCCGCTGGCCGGTCGTACGGGCCGTCGTGCAGGGCTGGTAGCAGACCTCCGTCGGTGGCCAGGGTCTCGAGCACCGTGGCCATCCCGGCGAGTCGGGCGTGCGTCTGCGGTGGCACCAGAGTTTGCGGCAGTGACTGGAGGGTCAACAGGTACGCCCGCAGGACGAAGCCGTGGTAGTAGGTGGCTGCCTCCCACTCCCACCCGTCCGGGCGAATCGCCGTCGAGACGTGGTCACACAGTCCGTGCCGACCGGTCAGCCAGTCGGGGCGGCCCGAGCAGACCGCGCCAGCGGCAATCAGCCACGCGGTGTAGTTGGACTCGAACTTGCCGGCGTCGACCAGCGCCTGGCGGGCCTGCCCGGCTGCCTCGACAAGGGCTTGGAGCAACTGGTTCACCTCCGTGGGCAGTGGTTCACCGCCCGCCCGCAGCGCTGCAGCGGCCTGGCCGATGGTCACCGCCCAGATCGCCTCGGTCAGCGCCTGATGGAACAGCCGGCCACGCAGCATCCAGTCGGCGGCTCCGTCGTGCGGTGCCGCGCCGAGTGCCGCGTACTGGCGGGCGTACGCGGTCAGCAGGTCGACAGCTGCCCGGCGGTCGTCACCCCGGGGCGACCGGGCGAGCAACCGGATACGTCGGGCACTCGCCTGATGCGCCAGGACGGTCCAACCGCCCCGGACCGACGGATTGTCGACCCGGCAGCCGTGGCGGCACCGCGCGCCGGCGTCCGGGAACGCACCGTCGAGCAGCCGGTCGTGATCGAGTTCCACGCCGTGCGCGGGGCAGACGTATGCATGCCACCAACCGCCCCGCTCGGACGGGAGTACCGGCGCACGCAGGGTCGGCGTCGGCACGGTCACCGGAACCAGGCTCCACCGTCGATGTCGATCGTCGACCCGGTGACGTAGGAGGCCGCCTCGGAGGCGAGCCACACGGCTGCGCCGGCGACGTCCTCGGACCGGCCGCCACGGCCGAGCGGTACCCCGGCGATGATCGCTTCCTGAGTCTGTGCCGGGGTGAACGTCTCGTGGAAGGCAGTGCCGCCGATGAATCCCGGGGCGACCGCGTTCACCGTGGTCCCGGTCGCCGCCAGCTCCTTGGCGAGCCCCTTGGTCAGGCCCCGCACCCCCGCCTTTGCCGCAGCGTAGACCGCTGATCCGGCACCGCCACCGTTGTGTGCAGCCAACGACGACATGGTGATCACCCGCCCCGCCGTACCGGCGGCCCGCAGGTGCGGAATCGCGGCCCGCACCGTTCGGAAGGTGACGCCCAGGTTGAGGTCAACGACCTGGGCGTAGTGCTCGTCGGTCATCTCCGCCACCGGGCTCCGGCCGACCATTCCGCCCGCGTTGCAGACCAGGATCTCCAGGCCGCCGAGGAACCCCGTAGCCTCCTCGACGAGTGCGGCCACCTCGCTCGTCCGGGTGAGGTCGGCCTGCCGGACGACGGTCTTGCGACCCAGCGCCTCGATCGCCGAGGCCACTTCGGCGGCCGGGCCGGCGGAGTGTCCGTGGTGGACGGCCACGTCCGCCCCGGCCTGGGCGAGCGCCACGGCGATGGCGGCCCCGATACCGTGGCCGGCACCCGTGACCAGGGCTCGACGCCCAGACAGATCGATACTCATTGAGATACCCCTTTACTTGATTCCGGCGGTGGCGAAGCCCTGCACGAAGTACCGCTGGGCGAACAGGAACAGCACGATCATCGGTACGGTGGCCAGCGTCGATCCGGCCATCAGGTAGGACCATTCGGTCCGCTCGGCCTGTTGGAAGGCTGCCAGACCGACCTGGATCACCCGCAGGTCGTCGCGGGTGGTGACCAGCAACGGCCAGAGAAAATTGTTCCAACTGCTCTCGAAGGTGACCAGGGCGACCGTCGCGACGGCTGGTTTCACCAAGGGGGTCATCACCCGGGCGAAGATCCCGAACTCCCCCATACCATCAATGCGGGCGGCCTCCTCCAGCTCGCGGGGCAGCGAGAGGTAGAACTGCCGGAACAGGAAGATCGCGAACGGGGTGAGCGCGCCCGGAACGATCAGGACCCACCACGAGTCGAGCCAGCCGTAGCCGCCCCGACCGAGGTAGTCGTTGCCGCCGAAGAACGGCATCCCCTTGGCGATCAGGTACTGCGGGACGATCTTCGTGTAGGTCGGGATCATCATCATCGCGAGGATGGCCATGAACAGTACGGTCCGGCCCCGGAACGAAACCCGGGCCAGCGCGTAACCGGCCATCGTAGCCAGCATCAGGTTGATCACCGTGTGCCCGATGGCGATCAGCAGGCTGTTGCGGAAGTACGTCCCGAACGGGGCGTAGTCCAGTGCTGCCTGGTAATTGCTCCACACCCATTCGGTCGGCAGCAGTTGTGGCGGGTAGGCGGCGATGTCGGCGCGGCTCTTGAGTGACGTCAGGATCATCCAGACGAACGGAACGACCATGATGAGTCCGCCGAGACCAAGCAGCAGGTGCAGCACCCAGCGGGCGTCGAACTTACGCTTCATCGCCGTCCTTCCCGGTCAGTCGGCGCCCGATCACCGTCAGGACGAGCAGGAAGGCAAACAGCACCACGCTTTGCGCACAGGCCGCCGAGATGTCGAACTCGCCGAACGCCGTCCGGTAAATCTCGTATGTCATGACGGTTGTCGAGTTCGCCGGGCCGCCATCGGGAGTCAGGACGTACACCTGATCGAATACCTGAAACGCGTCGATCATGGAGACGATGAAGACGAAGAACGTGGCGGGTTTCAGCAACGGCAGGGTGATCGCGAAGAACTTGCGGGGGCCGGAGGCGCCGTCGATATCCGCCGCCTCGTACAGATCGTGCGGAATGTTCTGCAGCGCCGCCAGGTAGATGAGCATCTTCAGGCCGATGCCCTTCCAGATGCTGACGAGGATGACCGCCGGCATCGCCCAGTCGGGGTCCGATAGCCAAGCCGGCCCGTTCACCCCGATCCAGCCCAGCAGCAGATTGAACAACCCCAGGTTGGGCTCGAACATCCACATCCAGACCAGTGCGATCGCGACGGTGGCGGTGATGTGCGGCATGAAAAACGCCGCGCGGTACCAGGCCAGCGCCTTGATCCGCTGGTTGAGCAGCACCGCGATGACCACCGCGATCGCCATCGCCACCGGAACGGTGAAGAAGGTGAAGACGACGGTATGCCAGATCGACAGGTTCCAGATGTCGTCGGCGAAGATCTCGCGGAAGTTCTCCAGACCGGCCCACTCGACGGTGCCGGCGATGATGTCGTAGTCGGTGAAGGCCAGGCCGAACGTGGCCACCACGGGTAGGCCGATCCACCAGACCAGGTGGATGACCGACGGGGCCAGCATCAGGTACGCCGCGCGACGACGTTCGGCACCCAGCCTTCGGCGACGGCGGGGCGGGCGTGGCGCCCGACTCGCGGACGCCACGCTCACGGTCTCGAGGGTGCTGGTCATGTCAGCCCTTGGCGATCGCTGCCTGGGCCTTGGCCACCAGCTCGTCGAGTACCTGCTGCGGGTCCTTCTGGCCCAGCAGGGCGGACTCGATGGCCGCCTTGAAGTCGCCCCGGATCTCCAACCAGGCCGGCACACCCCCTTCGGAGTAGGCGGCGTCGAGGTTCGCCATGGCGAACTGCGCGGCCGGGTTGCTCTGCACGTAATCGGAGTCGGCCAGGCTGTTGAGGGCCGGCACGTTACCCCGCTGCTCGTTCGCGGCGAGCGACGCCTGTTCGTCGGTGAGGAAGCTGACCAGCGCCTTGGCTGCCGCCGGACGCTGCGACTTGGCCGAGACCGTTGCCAGGGTCCCGCCCTGGAACATCGCGGGACGCTCGTTACTGATCATGAAGAAGCCGATTTTGTCTTCCTCGATCAGCTCCGGTGCCTGCTCCTCGATCGCCAGTAGGTGGTTGTTGTGCCCCGCCATCATCGCCGCCCGTCCCTGGGCCAACGGCAGGCCGGTGGCACCGGGCTGAGTGAAGCCGAAGTCCTCGCTCTTGTCGGTGAGGATGATGTCGGTCATCAGTTGCAACGCCCCGACCGCCTCCGGGCTGTTGAAGGCCGGCTGCCCGTCGGAGGTCCACAGCTCGCCACCGTTGGCCCACATCAGCGGGAGGAAGGTCTGGCGCAGATCGTTGGAGAGGATGTCCACGCCAGCGCGGGTGAGCTTGCCGCTTGCGTCTCGCACGGTCAGCTGGCGCCCGATCTCCCGCAGCTCGGCGAAGTTGCTCGGCGGGGCGGCGATGCCCGCCTCGGCGAAGATGTCCTTGCGGTACAGACCGAACCGGGTGTCCAACATGATCGGCAGGCCGTACACCTTGCCCTGGTAGATGCCGGGCTCGACGACCCGCTCGTTGTACCGCTCGGCAAGCTCCTGCTGGTTCTCGTCCAGCTCGGCCAAGGCACCCTTGGCTGCGAACGGCGGGATCCAACCGACGCCCATGAGCATCACGTCGTACGGCCGACCACCTGCGATCGACGTGGTGAGCTTCTCGTTCAGCTTGCCGTACGAGGTGTAGTCGACCTCGACGGTGATGTCCGGGTACTCCTCCTTGAACGCGTCGAGCTGCTCCTCCAACACGGTCTTGCCGTCGGCGCCCTCAAAGATCGGCGTCAACAGCCGGATCGTGCCGCTGGTCTGGTCGTCGCCCTCCGTTGTGCCCGCCGGTCCGCCGCACGCGGTGGCGAGCAGCGCGGCGACGAGCACCATCGTCACCGCACGGGTCCGACTCCCCCGGGTTCTGGTCATCCTGGCCTTCTCTCCCGCGGCGCGCTCCGCCGCTCTGGTTAGCTGCGACACCACGATCTAGCTCGTGGCAGGAAGATCTTTGCATCGATTTACTGGTAGATCGTTGCAGCAAGGCTAGGAGCGAGGTGCAGACATGTCAATGGCTAGACACGGCGCCGAAACACCGGCTTTACTGGTAGGCCCACGGGCGGTCACGAGCTGGTAAACCTCTACACTCAGCTGGTTCAGATCGCCAACAAGGGGGAGCACGCGACGTGAGCGGTGTGACGATCTACCAGGTGGCCCGCGAGGCGGGCGTCTCGCCCAGCACCGTGTCGAACTTCCTCAACGGACGTCCCGGCCGCATGCTCCCCCAGACCCGCATCCGGGTGGCCGCCGCAATCGACCGGCTCGGCTACCGGCCGAACCGGGCGGCCCGGCAACTGCGCACCGGCCGGATCCAGGTGATCGGGCTCGTTGTGCCGTCGGTCGCCAATCCGTTCTGGGGCAGCTTCGCCCGCTACCTCGAACGGGCCGCGTTGAGCGACGGCTACCACGTCCTGCTCTGCAACAGCGAACGGGAACCCGACCGGGAACGGCGCTACCTCGAGGAGCTCTGGGCCGACGGCATCCGGGGCGTCGTCCTCTGCTCCTCGCTGCCCTCGCTGGATCACGTACTGCCACTGGTCGAGACCGGGCTCAGTCTGGTCGCGTTCGACCGCACCGCTCAGGCCGGTGACCCGGGGACTCTGGTCAACATCAGCGTCGACAACGTGGTGGGCGCCCACCTGGCCACCGCCCACCTGCTACAGCTCGGCCACCGACGCATCGCCTTCGTCTCGGGGTCGCTGCGCAGCGTGAACCGCCGGGAACGGTTCCGGGGTTTCACCGACGCACTCGAGCAGGCCGGCCTGGACCCGGTCGAAACATTCGTCTGGTCCGGTGGCGCAGAGCAGGAGCCCTACGGAGATCTCGACGCCGCCGGTCTCGGTCGCACCGCCGCGAACGCGCTGCTGCGGACTTCGGACCGCCCCACCGCCATCGTCGCCATCAACGACATGTGCGCCCTCGGAATCAGCGCCGGCATCCGGGACGCCGGGCTCCGGGTAGGCCAGGACATCTCGGTCGTCGGCTTCGATGACATCGTGCTCGCCGACCTCGCCGCACCACCACTGACGACCGTACGCCAGCCGGTCGCGGAGATGGCGGCAGCCGCGTTCCGGCACCTGCGGGACCGGATCGACAACACCGAACCCGGCCCGAGCCAGTCGCTGCTGCTCCGCCCAGAGCTGGTGGTCCGCACCTCGACGGGCCCGGTACCGGAAGTGAGGAAGTAGGGGTACCACGATGACGACAGGCGGCGTCCCCCGGGTCAAATCGGCAGACCGCACCGTCGAGCTGCTGGAGCTACTCGCCGCCACCGCGGACCGGCGCACCCTCGTGGAACTCGCCCGCGCCCTGGGTATCCCCAAGAGCAGCATGCACGGACTGCTCCACACCCTCGTGCAGCGCGGCTGGGTTGAGACTGACACCGCAGGGTCCCGTTACGGGCTGGGTGTCCAAGCACTGCGGACCGGCGCAGCTTACCTGCGTACCGACCGCGCGGTCCGCAGGCTCACCCCGGTCGTGGACCTGTTGCACCGCCGGCTCAAGACCACCGTGCAACTGGGCCGGCTGGTAGGTGGCCACATGGTCGCCCTGCTGACGCGGGAAGAGGTCGACGTGGCACCGATGCTTCGGACGGGCTGGCCGGCCCCGGCATACACCACGGCGATCGGCCGCGTCGTACTGGCCCGAGTGGCCGACGACGAGTCACTGGCACGGATGCTGTCCGCCTCACCGCCCCTGCCTCCCGACGCTTTCGCAGCGCTCCGCGAAGAGCTCCGGCGGGTGGTCGAGCGTGGACATGCTGTCGACCAGGTGCCGGCCGACCCGAACGGCGGCCGCGGCGTGGCGGTCGCCGCTCCGGCCAAGCTCGGCCCGCACGACGCGATCGGCGTCTGCGTCACCGACGGCGAGCTGACCGAGGCGCATGCCAGTGAACTCGCGGACGCAATCCGGGCAGCGACCATCGCCGGCCTGACGGGTCGGATCTAACAACTTCGCAATACTCCGTTGACCATCCAGTCATCATCGCGCTGCCGACCGGCTCCTCCGGCAGCCCGACCGAAATCAAGCAACCCGCCCTGAACGGCTTCCAAATCTCCCCTATTTCGTCACTACGGACTCGTGCCGGTCGGTCCAGCTCCGCTCCCCCGTCAACGGGGTGACCACAGGCGGCTCCAGCTACGCCCGGTCGGAGCTGCGTGAGATGGCGAACAACGGTGCCGCCCACGCGAGCTGGTCGTCGACCTCCGGCACACACACCCGGGGGCTCACACCCCCGGGCGGCGCGGCGTCCTCGCGTCGCTTCCGCCCCTGGCGCCGAGGTCAGAGCGGGCGGATTCTACAAAAGCGCCCGACATCGGCTCCGATAACCGGCACCGACGGCAGAGTCAATCGGCGGCGCGGCAGACTTGGCGATGCTCGCCCAGCCCTTCGATGTCGACCCGCACCACATCCCCCACGCGCAGATAGGGAAACTGGCCAGACAACGCGACCCCCTCCGGCGTACCGGTGTTGACGACGTCACCTGGCTCAAGCACCAGATACTGGCTCAGATACCAGATCAGGTGGCGCACATCAAAAATCATGTCCTGTGTGGTGGAATGCTGACGAGGCTGGTCGTTCACAAAGCTGCGCAGGGTGAGGCGTTGCGGATCATCTAATTCATCGGCAGTGACCAGCCATGGTCCCATCGGGTTGAACGACTCGCAACTCTTGCCCCTGGCCCACTGGCCGCCGGCATCACCCATCTGGTAGTCCCGCTCGGACAGATCGTTGGACACGGCGTACCCCGCTATGACGTCGCCCGCCTCGTTGGGTGACGCGAGGTAACGTGCCCGCCGGCCGATGACGACCGCCAACTCCACCTCCCAGTCGGTCTTCACCGCACCCCTCGGGATCACAATGTCATCGTAGGGCCCGACCACGGTGTTCGAAGCCTTGAGGAAAACGACCGGCTCGGCCGGCGGAACGGTGCCGGACTCCGCAGCATGTCGGGAGTAGTTCAGCCCGATGCAGGCCACCGTGCCTGGCCTGGCGATCGGCGCACCGACGCGGGCACCCCGGACATCGACCTCTGGGAGATCCCCGGCGGCCATGGCAGCGCGTACCCGGTTGATGCCGTCACCGCCGAAAAAGGCCGGGTCGATGTCAGCGGTGACGCTGGTCAGATCGAAGTGACGGCCCCCGACGAGGAGGACCGGTCGCTCGCTGCCCTTTGGGCCGACCCGCATGAGCTTCATCATCAATTCCCTTCGAAGCAGGACAAGTCTCCGCAGACCGGGACGGCACCATCGGCATCAGCCAGGCCGTGCGCAGTAAATCGATACACTCGCCAGTCTCGTCAACCTCCGCGCGGTCTGTCAATCGACGACGCACACCCTCGAAGCAGCCTGTGGACTGATCAGCCGGGCGGGCAGGGTGGTCGCCACCCGTACGACACCGTGCAGCTGGCCCGTTAATCAGCGCGGATGGACCGGGACACGGTCACCGGTCCGGCGACGGATCACCGCCGGACCGGTGACCGGCACGCGATACGCCGAACCGAGCGGACCGCCCGTACGTGGATTCCTCGCGACAAGGCCGCCACTGCGGGCCCCGCTCGCATGAAAGTGGTGGGCGATACTGGGATCGAACCAGTGACCTCTTCGGTGTGAACGAAGCGCTCTCCCGCTGAGCTAATCGCCCTCAGCGCGGATGACTGTACCCGATCATCCCACCTGGGCGCACATCCGGGTGGCGGTCGGCTCAGGTGGTGGCGAGGTAGCGCAGGAAGCTGGCGATCACGTCGATGCCGAGGCCGACCTTCAGCGAGACGATCACCACGGCCGCGACGAAGGCGAGGCCCACCCCGGCTATGCCGAGCCGCACCGGCCAGCTCTGCCGGGTCACCCACCGGGTCCATCCCTGAACGTGCCGTCGGGCGAAGGCGAGCAGCCGCTTGGCCCAATGGAACTCCACGCCCCAGACCGCGAGTCCGCCGAAGACGATCAGCCAGCCTGGCCCGGGTAGCGGGATCAGCACCAGGCCGAGGACCACGATCAGGGCACCGAGCAGGCCGACGCCGACTTTCAAGGCGATCCGGCCAGTGGGATTGGAGCGGATCAGGGCGAGGGTCACCCGAATCCGTTGGCGCAGCCCGGACAACGTTCGCGGTGCCTCCGGTTCGGGACGATCGGTGACGGCAACCGGAGCGCCGCGCCCACCCTGACGCCCGATCGGGTCGCTGCCCACCTGGTCTCCCCCCGACTCGGCGTGTCCGACAGCCTCATCCGCCGGGTCGTACGGCGCATGACCCGGTGTTGAATTCTCGGCCATCCGCTTGGCGGAGGAGGGTTTTATGGCCATTTTGCCCCTCATTGTCGCCTGCCCCGTCACCCCAGGGCACCACTGGACGTTACCGGAGTGAGTCGACGTCTGAACCACCCGACGCCGGGCACGTCCCAGTACCCAGGCAGATCCGGACAAGCCACCTAAAACGGACTTTTTCAGTGCATGCCGGAACCGCTTCCCTCTACTGGGTGAGATCAGTGATAGACGGAGCGTAGTCAAATGCAAGGCCGGAGTATGGGGAAAGCGGGGCGGGCGTCCCGCAGCGGCGCCGGGGGGAGAACGTCCATGAGTGTCATCCGACCAACGACCGTCGAGGTCGAGACGTCACTACGGCTCATCGCGCCTGACGCTACCGCGCTGCCGGTACGAGCCAGCCTGCGTTACGAACCAACTGATCCGTACGCGGTCCACGTGCTCTTCCACGCGGAGTCGGCCGGCGGTGAAGCGGTCAGCTGGTCGTTCGCCCGAGAGCTTCTGGTGACCGGGCTCGACGAACCGGCCGGGATCGGTGACGTCCGGGTCTGGCCCTGGGCAACTCCCCGGGGCGATTTCGTGGCGCTCGCGCTGAGCTCCCCGGACGGCAACGCGCTGTTCGAGGTACCGCGCAGCGTGCTGGTCCGCTTTCTGCGCCGCACCTACGTGGTGGTGCCCCGCGGCCGCGAGTCCGACCACCTGGACGTGGACACTGCGGTAAACCGGCTGCTGGCCGGACGCTGATCGGAACGGCCCGACTCCGCCCGACCCGGCGGGGACTACGGCTGTTTCGCGTGACGGGAGTACGGCGATGCGCCGTACTCCCGCCGCTGGTGCCGCCGCCGGTGCGCCCCGGCACCTCCGCTGGCACGATGCGACGATCCCGCCGGGTGGCCGGGATGCGGTTGCGGCGCACTGCGGTTACCGTCGAGAACGATGGTTCAGCCCGATCAGCTCGCCCGCCGGATGTCCGACCCGGATTCCCTCGGGCCAGCGATCAGCGCAACTACTCTCAGTGACAGCCTGACTGCTGACGCACCACCTCGACCACGACTACTCCCCCACGACGAACTGCTACTGGTCACCGCCGGTCACGGCAGCCACGAGATCGACTT
This sequence comes from Micromonospora sp. LOL_014, assembly GCF_048060245.1. Lineage (NCBI taxonomy): Bacteria > Bacillati > Actinomycetota > Actinomycetes > Micromonosporales > Micromonosporaceae > Micromonospora > Micromonospora sp. LOL_014. The sequence goes on along the minus strand of NZ_JBHMIP010000010.1, from coordinate 50,776 downwards.
TGTCGCGTACCCGTGCCGACCCGGCACTCTGCTGTGGGCCCGGGCCGGGCAGGTGGTCCGGGCCGGCGGACAGCACGGTCTGGACGCGATCCTGGTGCGATGGACTCCGGCACCAGGGATGCCGGACCGGCCCACCTCCCGCGCCCACTGGCAGCTCACCGGTGAGGACGCCGACGCCATCATCAACGAGGTCAGCCAACTCGTCGTGGACAGCCAGCGGTCCCGGCGGACGACGCTCGTCGACGAACTCCTCCGCCATGAGCTGCGGGTCCTGCTGCTACGGATCGCCCTGCTGCCGTCCGACTCCCCGCCGGCGCTCGATGCCCCCACCACAGATGACCGTCCCGGTGACGTTCCCGCATGGGCGGACGAGGCCACCGGGGCGGGTTCGTCGAGGTGGGACACCTTCCGGCGGTTCCGGGCCGAGGTGGAGCGAGACCACGCGCGTAGCCGGCGGGTCGAGGAGTACGCCGAACGGCTGTCCTGCGCGGTCCGGACCCTCACCCGGGCCAGTCTGACCGTGGCCGGGCGGACCGCCAAACAGGTGATCGACGACCGAGTGGCCCTGCAGGCCAAGCGGTTACTCGCGGCGACCGACCTGCCGGTGGCCCAGATCGGTGCACGGCTCGGCTTCCCCGAGCCGACGAACTTCGGCCGTTTCTTTCAACGCGAAGTGGGGTGCAGCCCGGGTAGCTTCCGCGCTGACCTGCGGGAACGCCCACCGGTGACCGACCGGGTCGCGGCAACCGGCATGATGGTGGCGTGCAGATCTCCGCGCGCGGCGACTACGCGGTACGAGCAGCGCTGATCCTGGCTGCCGCGTACCCGACGCTGATGTCCACCCAGGCGATCGCCGCCGAGCAGGACATGCCGCGCAAATTCCTCGAGGCGGTGCTGGCCGACCTGCGCCGCGGCGGGGTGGTCCGGGCGCAGCGCGGCGCGGAGGGTGGCTACACGCTGAGCCAGCCGCCTGGGGACGTCACCATCGGCATGATCCTGCGGGCGGTGGACGGGCCGCTGGCCGGGGTGCGCGGGCTGCGTCCGGAGGAGACCCGGTACGCCGGCGCCGCGGAGAACCTGCCCCGGCTCTGGATCGCGGTACGCGCCGCGTTGCGCGAGGTGGTCGACGAGGTCAGCCTCGCCGAGGTACTCACCGGCCGGATGCCGGCGCACGTACGCAAATTGACGCTGAAGCCGGATGCCTGGGAGTCCCGCTAGTCAGGCAAGTGGACGGTGGGGCTCCAGTTGAACTTCACCGAAAACGAGTTCTCGTCCTGGACCATCCGGATCGGCCGATGGTCGTGGAACTCGCGAGCCAGGAGGCACCGGTACGACCTGCCTGGCCCGTTCTCGTGGAAGCAGGACAAGTCGCGTAGCTGAGCGGCGCAGCGCAGGCGCAGGGCAACGATCGAAGGCTCGGCGGGATCACCCGCCGGGCCTTTGATTTGTAGGAATAATAATCTTATGTCCGATATAGCTGGAGATGATGCTCTGTCCCGTACTCGGAATCCCCGCCGGGCCGAGGTACGGCGTACCACTGCCATCTGCCTGCTGATGGTCCTGCTCTACTACCTGGTCCCGGTGGAGCCGGGGGTGACGGGGATGCATCTCGCGGTCCGCGCCGTGGTCACCGTCGTCGGCGTGGCTCTGGCGGCTGCGCTGGTGCTCCAGCAGATCCGCGACCAGATCACCGCCGATCCGACCGACGTACGCCTCACCCGACTGGCGATCGCGCTGGTCGGCGGAGTAGTCGTGTTCGCGCTGGCCGACCTGGTCATCTCGTTCAGCGACCCGGACCAGTTCGTCAACCTGACGACGAAGACCGATGCGCTCTACTTCGCGATCGGCACGCTCACCACCGTCGGGTACGGCGACGTGCACGCCGAGGGCCAACTCGCCCGCGCGGCGGTGTGCGTCCAGATGGTGTTCAGCGTCGGGGTGCTCGCCACCGGCGCGTCGCTGCTGGTCAGGCAGTGGACGGAGTACGCCCGCCGGCAGCCGGGGCAGTCGGGGTGATCTCCACATCGCCGGCCAACCGTCCGTCCGCCGGCCAGCGCCGTACCCGGTCGGCGGCGAGCAGACCGGCCAGCGCCCGGTTGGCGTCGACGGCCCGGTGGACCGTCCCGGTCACCGTGAAGCTGCGCAGCTCGGCGACGGTCCGGGAGCCGCACTCGACGAGGTGGGCGTACAGCCGGTCGCGCAGCGCGGCGAGCCCGTGGTCCGGCTCCGGCCCGGCGACGGCCGTCGCCTGCGGATCGTCGGCGGCACGCAGCCCCCACCCCGCCGGGTCGACCTCCCAGAGCGCTTCCTTGAACGCCTCGATGCGTTTGCCGGACCCGGTGGCGAAGGCGACCGGGTACGACGTAGCGCCGTCGACCTGCCCGGTCGCCCCGGCCGGCACCAGCTCGACGACGCTGATCAGCGGAAAGCCGGCTGCGGTCAACACCGGGCGCAGTTCAGCTGATGAAGCCGCTCCGACCACCAGCAACTCGGCCGGGCGGCCGGCCGTCGACGCACGCCACACGGCGGGTCCGGGCAACGGGCCACCGGCCAGGTCAAGGTGGCACAACAGCGGCGCGTTGGCGGCTGCGGCGGCGGTCACGGCCACCGGGAGCAGCTCCGGACTGCCAGGCAGCAGATGGGCCGTCACCGCCGCCGGCAGCCCGGTCGGGTCCGCCTCGGCACCGGAGGACGTGACAGTGACGACCGTCAGGTGCCGGCCGGTGACCAGTTCCGGGTGGTCGGCGACGGCGCGCAGCGCAGCGTACGCGGTGGCCCCCGGCGGGCCCTGGTACGCCTGAACGAAGGTGGCGCGACGGGCCTGGCGCAGCGCGGCGGGAACCCAGGTGCTCAGGTGGCGGAGCAACAGGTCACGCGGGACCCGGCCCGCTGGCTCGGCTGTCATGGCGTCCGTTCTACCGGCCCGGGTCACGGCCCGCACGGGCGGGGCCGACCGACCCGTTGGCGGGCCGCCGTCGACCCGGCTCCTCCCGTAGTCGGTTGTCGCACGCCGTGTCCCGGCTGGAACAGCTCGGCTGGGTCCGCCGCGAGGAGTGTCCGACCGACCGGCGCGGTCAGTTCGCGGTGCTCACCGTGCCCGGCTCAACTGCCCTCACCGCCGCCGCGCCCGGCCACGTCGACGCGGTTCGGCGACACCTGTTCGACCAGCTGACCCCGGAACAGGTCGATCAACTGCGGATCATCAGCGAAGCATTAGTCAAGCATCTGGCCGGTAACAATCCGCCATCATGAGCGAACTGTCCCACATCAGGCCCTTGTTCAGACCGTCGTCGGACACGCACGATGGGACGTGTCTCTCGGCCTGGGCGAAATCACCACGCAGGCGCACGGCCTGATCAGCGTCGGCGACCTGCTGGGCGCGCGCGACTTGCTGGCCACGGCGTTGGCCGCCACCGACCCGCGTCCCGCACACGCCGGCACCGAACAGGCGGAGGCCGCCGGACTACTCGCCCGGGTGACGGTCGCGCTCGGCGACGCACCGGCGGCTCGGGCGTGGGCGGCGTACGCGTACTCGGCGAACCAGCGGCTGCATGGAACGGCGGACGAACGGACCATCGGGGCCGCCGCCACCCTCGCCGCCGTACTGCACCGGGTGGGCAGCGACGCCCGCGCCGCGCACCTGTACCGCGAGGTGATCGACGAGCTCTGCGCCATCGACGGCCCCGAGTCGCTCCGGGTCCTGGCCGCCCACGCGGACCTCGCCACCGTCGAGTTCGCCCGCGGCGAGTGCGACGTCGCCCGGGACCGTCTGGAGGATGCCTGGGAACTGCACCGCGAGGTGTACGGCGAGGGGCATCCGGCCGGGATCAAGATGCTGGCCCGGCTCGGCGCGATGCAGCGCGACTGCGGCCGGCTCGCCGAGTCCGACGTCAGCCTGTCGCTCGCCATCGACCTGTGCCGCACCCGCCTGCCGGCCGACCATCCGCTGGTCGGGCAGGTCGCCGCGCTGGCCGAGGCGTCCGCTGATCCGGCGCACCGCTGTGGCGGGCCGGGGCCGGTCAACGACGGGCCGGACGACACCGGCGGCCCGGATCCCGACCGCGGTCCGGACGACACCGACGGCCCAGGACCGAATCTTCAGCCGGACGACAACGGCGGCCCAGGCCACGACGGCGGCCTGGGCCAGGGCGGCTGGCCGCCCGGCACCAGGCCGGCCGGTGGGCCAACGACTCCGGCGGCCGATCCCGCCGGGCGCGACCGGCTCACCGGTCCGGCCTGGGCCGAGCCCGGCTGGATCGAGCCGGAACCACCGGTCGCTGAGGTAGCCGACCCCCGCTGGTCGGCGGCGTTCTGGACGGAACCGAACGCGCCGTCGGTGACGCCGGCCACCGGCCGGTCAAGCGACGACGCGACGGACGGCCATCGGGACGGACGGCACCGGGCCGACCCGCCCTGGCTCGACCCGCTGGACCAGCCGGTGGACCAATCGGTGCCCGACCCGGTGGCTGAGCTGGACAGCGGCCGGCCGTGGGCCCAGCACGGCTGGATCGAGCGGGAACCGGCGAGCAGCGACGCCGACGACCCGCTCTGGTCGCCCAGTGGTTGGCTAACCGACGACCCCTCCCCTGCCCGGCGGAACACGACCGGGCAGGAGCAGGGAGGCGACCAGCACCAACCGGACGAACCCGACCCGACCGACGGCCGGCCGGCGACCATCCCACCGCCCCGGGTGCCGGTCGATCTGCCGCCGTCCGGCTCAGCCAACCATGACGGGTCATCTGGTATTTGGCTCTTCGACGAACCGTGGTGGCCGCCCGAGCAGTCCGCTGCCGGGGACGGCTCCAATCCGGCCGCGGTGGATCGCCAGGACGGACCAGATCAACCGGACGCACCAGAGCGGCCGGACGTCTCAGACGCCGCCGGCCCGGTCAGCCCGTTCGGGCCGGTCCGGTTCCGGCAAGCGACCGGCCCGTCAGCGGCCGACTCTCCCACGGCCGACAGTTCCATCAGCGGCCCGGCGGCCGTGCCCGGCGAGCCGGTGCCGCCGGAGACCCCTGCCTTCGTACCCAACCCACGGGTGCCCGACAGGGCAGACGCTCGACCGGAACCGGCACCACCGGTGAGCGACGAAGATTTTGCGGGCCGGGAGGCCTCGGTCGATGCCGACTCCGCGGTCCGCCACGCCGAGGTCACGGACGGGCCGGGCACCGGAGCCACGGACGAACCGGCCGCGAGCGTCGCAGCCGGTGGAGTCGGCGCGACCATCGGAACCGGCGCCACCGGCACGGGCCGGAGTACCGGGACGCTGTCCCGACTGCCACGACGTGAACTCAGCCGGATACCCGACCGCCGCAGGAGTCTTCCGGTCCGACGGCAGCGAGGAGAGTTGGTGCCGGTGCCCAAGCCGGCGGCGACCGCCGCCCGCCCACGCGGGCCGATGCTGGTGTTCACCGGCGTGGTGGTGGTTCTGCTCGGCGCTGCGGCGGTGGTGGCCGGCGTCAGCCTGGTCGACGAGACGCCCTCCGAGCCGGCCGGGGCACCAGCCGAGGCCACCCCCCCGACCGGTACGCCGACCAGCGCTGCGCCGCCGGCCACACCGGGTACCGCGCCGGGCGGCGTGGGTCTGCGCGACAACCGGGACAGCGTGACGTTGACCTGGACCTATCCGGCGGGTGCCGAGGGACAGGTGCTGATCTCCGGGGGCAGCAGCGATCAGCAGCCCCGGGCCTTCATGACGTTGCCAGCGGGTGCGGACAGCTTCGTCGCGTACGGGCTGGACGAGTCGATCGACTACTGCTTCACGGTCGCCGTGGTCTACTCGGCCGATGTGATCGGGCAGGCCGACCCGGTCTGCACGGACCGGTCAGCGAACGCCCGGTGACGCTGTCCGGTCTATGCCGGGCCGGGGTCGTCGTCCACCGGGTCTGCCGGAAGCCGAACCCGAACCTGAAGTCCGGTATGGGCACCGTCGGGCCCTGCCGCATCACCGTCGCGTCCCGCCGCATCTTCCGCCTGCCCCGCATCGGCCAGTTCGACAGTGCCGCCGTGTCGGCGGACCAACTGCGCGACGATGGCCAGCCCGAGCCCGGCGCCACCGGCGTCGTGGGCCCGCGCGTCGTCGAGCCGGGTGAACCGGTCGAAGACCCGTTGCCGGTCGGCCGGTGGGACACCCGGACCGTCATCGGTGACCAGCAGCTCATGCCAGTCCGGCCCGTGCGGTCGGGCGGTCACCAGCACCTCGGAGCGGGCGTGTCGGACCGCGTTGTCCAGCAGGTTGGCCAACACCCGGACCAGCGCGTCCGGGTCACCGGCGATCCACAGCGGCTGGTCCGGCGGCACCACCCGCACCGGAGGTCGTGGATACCGGGCGGCCACCGTGGCGGCCAGTTCGCCCAGTTCCACCGGACCGACCGGGCCGAGCACCACCCCGAACTGGCCGGCCTGCTGGTCGGCGCGGGCCAGCAGCAGCAGGTCGTCGACCAGTCGGCTGAGCCGTTGACTGTCCGCCAGCAGGTCGTCGGCGACCGCCAACCAGTCCGTGCGGCTACCGAGTCGCTGCGCCACCTCAAGCTGCGTACGCAGACTGGTCAGCGGACTGCGCAGCTCGTGGGCGACGTCGGCGACGAACGCGCGTTGCCGGGCCCGCGCGGCCTCCAACCGGTCGAGCATGTCGTTGAGGGTGACCGCCAGCCGGTGAATCTCGTCGCCACCACCCGGCACCGGCAGGTGGCCGGCCTGGTCGCCACCGGTGATCTCGGCCGCGCCGGCCCGCAGTTTCTCCACCGGCCGCAGCGCCGCCCCGACGGCCCGCCAGACGATGACCGTGACCGCTGCCACCAACAGTGGGAACGTCATCAGCAGAATCACCCGGACCAGGGCGAGGCTGCGGTTGATGTCGGCCATCGACCGGGCGACCAGCACGGTACGCGGCTGCGCCAGCCCGCCGGCCGGTTGCGCGATCACCCGAACCGGGCCGCGCAGACCGAGCCGGGCACCCGGCACGGTGACCGCCCCGGTCGGTTCGGCAGCGAGCTGTTCCCGCTCGGCCGCGTAGAGCATCGGGACGAGTCGGTCGGCGCCAATGGATGCGGCGCGTATCCGTCCCCGCTCGTCGACAATCTGCACCCGTACGTCGTTGCCGGCCACCGGCAACGGGTCAGGCACCGCGTCGGCGGCCACCAGCTGGGCGATCGCGTCGGCGGTGGTCCGGGCGTCGGCGTCGGCGCTGCGTTCCAACGCCAGGGCAAGGACGACGGTGAGCCCGATCGCCCCAGCGGCCAGGCCGGCGGTGAGACCCAGCACGCTGATCGCGGTCAGCCGGGTGCGCAGGCTGAGCCGGACCCGCAGGTACGCCCGCCACTGACTGGGATGCACCACCGAAAGCCGTCGGCCGGTCACGGGACCAGCCGGTAGCCGGCACCCCGGACGGTTTCCAGCCGATCCCGGCCGACCTTGCGGCGCAGGTACCCGATGTACACCTCGACGGCGTTCGGCGCGGTGTCGACGCTGGCGTCCCAGACGTGGTCGAGCAGTTCGATCTTGGAGACCACCTCGCCGGCGCGCCGCATCAGGTACTCCAGCAGGGCGTACTCACGGGCGGTGAGCGCCACCTCGGCGTCGGCCCGGGTGACCCGCCGCCGGGCCGGGTCGAGGCTCAGGTCACCGGCGGTGAGCACGGCGGGCCGCTGCGGCGCGCCGCGCCGCAGCAGCGCGCGCAGCCGGGCCAGCAGCACCACGTACGAGAAGGGCTTGGTCAGGTAGTCGTCGGCACCGCAGTCGAGGCCGTCCGCCTGGTCGTACTCGCCGTCCTTCGCGGACAGGATCAGCACCGGCAGCCAGTTCTGCTCGGCCCGCAGCTGGCGCACCACCCGGTAGCCGGACAGTCCGGGCAGCATCACGTCAAGAATCATCGCGTCGTACCCGCCGTGCCGGGCCAGCTCCAGCCCGGCCGGCCCGCTCGCGGCGACGTCCACGGCGAAGCCTTCCTCCTGCAAGCCGCGCCGCAGGGCGTCGGCCAACCGGACCTCGTCCTCCACCACCAGCACCCGCACTGGTCAAGGGTGCCACCATGGGCGTGTAACCGGGTTACCCGTGATCGTCGTCGCTGAGCGTGTTCTCAGCTTGGCCACCGGCTCTCAGCAACGTCTCAGTACACCCGACGCACGATGGGTGGCAGGAGGTACGAAGATGTCGGTATTCACATCCCGGCCGGCGATGCGCTGGCTGGTCCCCGCCGCGTCGGCGGCGGTGCTCGTCGGCGGCGGCGTTGCCGTGGGGGCGCTCGCCGCGTCCGCTGACCCGGTCCTGCCGCCGCGCAGCGCCGAGCAGTTGCTGGTCGACCTGCAGACCGCCGAAATCGACGGCATGTCCGGGACTGTCGTGCACCGCGCCGAGCTGGGCCTGCCGACGGCGCTCAACCTGGCCGGTCAGATCGGTGCCGGCAACGGGCTCGGCTCGCTGATCAACGGCACGCAGACTCTGCGCGTCTGGTATGCCGGTCCGGACCAGGCCCGGTTGGCGATGGTCCGCACGCTGGGCGAGACCGACGTCATCCGCAACGGACGGGACGTCTGGATCTGGTCCAGCCAGCAGCAGCAGGCCACCCACTTCGAGTTGCCGGCCGAGGGCGATCACGCCGACGCGGCGGGCGAGCGGGCCGGCGCCGATCCGACGCCGGAGCTGCCCATCACCCCGCAGGCGGCGGCCGACGAAGTGCTGGAGGCGATCGACCCGAGCACCGAGGTGTCGGTGGGCCGCTCGGCGGAGCTCGCCGGGCGGACCGCGTACGAACTGGTGCTCACCCCACGCGACAAGGACTCGCTGGTCGAGGAGATCCGGATCGCGATCGACTCGGTGGAGTACGTGCCGCTGCGGTTCGCGGTCTATCCGGTCGGCGCCGACCGGGCCGCCATCGAGACGGCGTTCACCCAGGTCAGCTTCGACACACCGGATGAGGAGCAGTTCGTCTTCAACCCACCGCCGGGCACCGAGGTGATCGAGGCGGGCGAGGACGACGTCGCGGCGCCGGGTGACGGTTCCCGAGGTCCGGACCAGCTGCCGGGCGACGCCGAGACCGACGGCATGCTGGAGGAGCTGGCGCGGGGTTGGGCGGACAGTGAGGACGCGGTCCGTACGGTCGGCAGCGGCTGGGGCACCGTCCTGGTGATCACGCCGCCGGCCGAGGCGGCGACCGCGGTCGAGGAGCACGCCGGTGAGTCCGCCGAGGGCGCCCAAGTCATGCAGATGCTGGGTGATCTGCCGGCGGTCGACGGCCCGTGGGGCAGCGGCCGGCTGTTCTCCAGTGCGCTGTTCACCGCGTTGATCGCCGACGACGGCCGGCTGTTCGCCGGCGCGGTGACGCCGGAGCGGCTGTACAAGGTGGCTACCGAGACCCGCTGACTTGACCGGTCCACTACCGGCGTCGACCCCGGATCACCGGACGTCGACGCCGGTAGCGGCGGTTACCGGGCACGATCAGCCAGAGGTGCGGACCGACACCAGGGACGGAGCAACTTAACCGGTTGCGTAGCGGGACCGCGCCGGTCTACTCTGATGCCTGCGTGAAGGGCCGGGTAGTCGCCGACACCGCGCTGGCCAGGTCAGCAGGTGTCTTTCGTCCCCGTGGGTCACCCACGGGTCGCTACCCGAGGTAGGTCATGAAGACACGTCTGAGCGTCGCGGCCGCGACGCTGCTCGCCCTGGTCACCTCCGTCGTGGTACTGGTCCAGCCCGCACACGCCGCCGTCGGTCTGCACGTCAGCGGCGGCCGGCTGGTCGAGGCGAACGGCACTCCGTTCGTCCTGCGCGGGGTCAACCACGCACACACCTGGTACCCCAGCCAGACCAGTTCCTTCGCCAACATCAAGTCCTTGGGCGCGAACGCCGTCCGGGTGGTGCTCAGCAACGGCCATCGGTGGACCCGCAACGATGCCAGTGACGTCGCCAACGTCATTTCGCTGTGCAAGGCCAACCGGCTGATCTGCGTCCTGGAGGTGCACGACACCACCGGGTACGGCGAGGAGGGGGCCGCCGCGACCCTGGCGTCCGCCGCCGACTACTGGATCAGCCTGGCCAGCGTGCTGCGCGGCCAGGAGAACTACGTCATCATCAACATCGGCAACGAGCCGTTTGGCAACAGCGGCTACCAGAGCTGGGCCAGTCACACCACGAGCGCGGTACAGCGGCTGCGCGACGCCGGTTTCGAACACGCGATCATGGTCGACGCACCGAACTGGGGACAGGACTGGACCTTCACGATGCGCGACAACGCGCAGTCGGTGTGGAACGCCGACCCGACCCGCAACCTGATCTTCTCGATCCACATGTACGGCGTGTTCGACACCGCCGCCGAGATCAGCAACTACCTCGGGCGGTTCCGCTCGGCCGGGCTGCCGATCGCGGTCGGCGAGTTCGGGCACGACCATTCCGACGGCAACCCGGACGAGGATTCGATCCTGTCCTACACCCGGCAGCACGGCATCGGCTGGCTCGGTTGGTCGTGGAGCGGCAACAGCGGCGGCGTCGAATACCTCGACATGGTGAACAATTTCAACGTCAACAGCCTCACCTCGTGGGGTCAGCGGCTGTTCAACGGTGCCGACGGAATCCGGGAGACCGCTCGGGAGGCGACCATCTACAGCGGCGGTACGCCACCGCCCACCACCGCACCCCCCACCACCGCACCCCCCACCACCACACCCCCCACCACCCAGCCGCCGGCCGGGGCGTGCACCGCGACGTACGCGGTGGTCGGTCAGTGGCAGGGTGGTTTCCAGGGTGAGGTCCGGGTGACTGCGGGCGGTTCGGCGCTCAGCGGCTGGCGGGTGAGCTGGACGTTCGCCAGCGGTCAGTCGGTCAACCAGGCATGGAACGCCACCGTCACCAGCACCGGGGCGAGTGTCTCGGCGACCAACGTCAGCTACAACGGCAACCTCGGCGCCGGACAGAGCACGACCTTCGGCTTCATCGGCAGTTGGAGCGGCAGCAACCCGGTGCCGACGCTGTCCTGCGCCGCGCGGTAGCGGCCGCCACCCGAAGGTGTGGCCGGTGGCCGGACGGGTACCCGTCCGGCCACCGGCCACACCCGGCGTCGTTCACCTGAGCCGGCCGGCGGCCGGTGTGGGCACTGCCAAGTCGCTACGAGCTGGAGGTTGATGGTGAGCGAAGGTCCTCGTATACGGGTGGGCGCGTACGCGGTGGTCGTCCGCGACTCAGCGGTGCTGCTGAGCCGGTTGTCCGAGGCGTCTCCGGTGTTCGAGCCGGGTGCGTGGCACCTGCCGGGAGGTGGTCTCGATCCGGGCGAGCAGCCCAGCGAGGCGCTCGCCCGGGAGCTGCAGGAGGAGGCCGGGCTGGAGGTGATGTCGTCGCGGTTGCTGGACGTGCGGTCGTACCTGGCGCACCGCAACGGCACCGACTGGCACGTGGTCGGGCTGCTGCACAGCGCGCGGGTGGGGCCGGGCGAGCCGGTTGTCACCGAGGTCGGCGGCAGTGCGGACGCCATCCGGTGGGTGCCGGTCAACGAGATCGACCGGCTGCCCCTGTCGCCGCCGACCGCTGACGGGCTGCGGATGGCGGAGCTGCTACCGGTGCCGGCGTAGGAATTCGTCGCCGGGCGCGGCTGGTTGGTCGTCAGGCATGGTCACCGGACCGGTCGCAGCCGTCACGGCCTCGGCCGGGCCGGTGACGACCGGATGCCGGCTGGCCGGCGGCCGCGTCGGGTGCACATTCGCGGCGGGCGGCCCGTAGCCGCCAGACGACGAGCGCCCCGAGCGCCAGCACCGCGACCACGACGGCGGCTGCCCGGCCGGCGACCTCCTCGATCGCGGCGTAGGAGCTGCCGGCCAGGTAGCCGATCAGCACCGTGCCGACCCCCCAGACCAACGCGCCGGCGACGTTGTAAAGAAAGAACCGCCGGTACGGCATGTGTGCCGCGCCGGCCAGGGCGGGCATCACCGCGTGGAAGAAGGTCACGAACCGGCCAACGAAGACCGCGGTGCCGCCCCGTACCGCCAACTGGTGCTGCGCCCGCCGCACCCAGGCCTGCCGCTTGCGCAGGAAACGCATCCGCAGCAGCCGGGGCCCCAGGGCCCGGCCGATCAGATAGCTGGTGGTATCGCCGGCCACGGCCGCACTGACCACGACCACGGTGATGCCGGGCAGCGAGATGGTGCCGAGGCTGGCGGCGACGCCGCCGAGCACCGCAGCGGTCTCGCCGGGGAACACGAAGCCGACGAACAGCGCGTCCTCGGCGAACACCAACAGCCCGACCAGCAGGTAGATCAACGCACTGTCCATCGACAGCAACGGCTGCAGCCAGTCGCTCAGCACAGCACCCCCCGCTCGCGGGGGGCTGCGGAGCCGACGTTAGCAGTTGCGGGACGGTGCCCGTGACGGTCCGACGGATGCCGCGCCGGGGCGTCGCGGGCGTACTCCCCACCACAGAGAGGTGTCACCCGGACCCGGTCGGCGGATCAGCCGGCGTCGCCAGACGCACCATCGTCCAGGAGACGGGCGGCAGCATCACCGACAGCCGCCCCCTGGTCGGCCGCCGGGCCGGGAAGGGTCTGGGGACGGACCCGGTCCGGCTGCGCCGACGTGTTGGCGGCCCGCACGTCCGGGTCGGTCAGCACGCCCTGCTCAACGACCCGGTAGCCGGGGGATGCCCGCAGGTCGATGTCGAGCACGAGGGACTCCCGCTGCCCACGGTTGACATCGGCGGTCTGATGACCCAGCTGTCAAGGCCCGTCCATCTCGTTGCCGAGACACCACTGACGAACTCATCCAGCCCGAAAGCGTTGGTCTCGATGCTGTGCCAGGCGTTCGACGAAGGATCCGAAGGTACGGCGTACCTCCGCAGAAGGTGCACGGGTGCGGTCGTGGGGCGACCGGCCACGGGCATCGACGGTCACCGCCGGCGCCCCAGGCTGTCGGACGCTAGCACGCGCGGTGTAGCCCTGCCTGCCAGCAGGCCCGGTTACGGCAAGGGCGCGGCGGCTACGACAGCGTACGGGACGGACGCGGTGGGTCAGGGTTTGCGGGCGACGCCGCCGACGAAGGTGTAGTAGGTGTCGGTCTGCTCCGACGGCTCGTCGTCATGGTCCGGGCGCCACTCCGCAAGGGGCACCAGGCCCGGTTCGAGCATCTCGAAGTCGCCGAAGTACCCGAGGATCTCGTCACGCTGGCGCCACCGACCGGTACCCAACGTCTGGTTAAAGATCTTCTCGACCACGAGCGCCTTGCGGGCGGCCTCCGGCTGGCTGTCACCCGGGTGGTGGAAGTGGGACAGGGCCAGGTAGCTCCCGCTCGGGACCGCGTTCCGGTAGACCGTCGCCACCCCGGCTGGATCCTCGTCGTCACCGAGATGGTGCAGGATGCCGAGCATCAGCAGACCGACCGGCTGATCCAGGTTGATCATCGACTGTACGTCGGGGTTGGCCAGGATCTGCTCCGGGTCGCGGGCGTCCGCCTGGACGACGGTGGTCATCGGAGAGCTGTCGAGCAGCGCCCGACCGTGTGCCAGCACCATCGGATCACTGTCCACGTACACCACCCGCACCTGCGGGTCGACCTGGTGGGCGATCTCGTGCACGTTTCCCTGGGTCGGCAGGCCCGAGCCGATGTCGAGGAACTGCCGCACGCCGGCCTCGGCGACCAGGTGCCCCACCACGCGGCGTAGGAAGCCGCGGTTGGCCCGGGCGGCCAGCGGACCGTCGGGGGTGACCTGCAGCGCCATCTCGCTGGCCTGGCGATCGACCGCGAAGTTGTCCTTGCCGCCGAGCATGTAGTCGTACACGCGGGCGACGCTAGGGCGGGTGGTGTCCACCCCGACCGGAACTCGGTCCTCAATGCTCACGGCGGAGACCTCCGGGGGATGCGTCCGACCAGGATCTCGTGGTCGGCTGGGAGCGCTGCCAGGCGCAGTCTAGAGGATCCGCCCCGGGGACTCTCCCGGCGGATCCGGCTCACCCGCGCCGGGTCGGAACCGCCGGTGGCATGTCTATCCCCTGTCGACGGCGAGGGCGAGCACCCGGTCGACCGTCACCTCGTCGAGGCGGTCGACGACGAGCGTCGCGCCGGCCAGGGCGTCGGCCGCCGGCGGATACGCGGGGTGTGGCACCGCGACCACCACCAGACCGGCGGCCACGGCGGACCGCAGCCCGTTGCTCGAATCCTCCACCGCCAGGCACCGCCCCGGCGGTTCGCCGAGCAGCCGTGCCGCCACCTGGTAGACCTCGGGGTCCGGCTTGCCGGCCGCGCACTCCTCGGTCGACACGGTCGCCCGGAACGCCTCGGTGAGCCCCGCCGTGGCCAGCACCTGTTCGATCAGACGGCGGGGGGAGGAGCTGGCCAGCGCGAGCGGGAACCGCCCGGCGAGGTCGCGGACCACCTCGATCGCGCCTGGGATCAACGGCAGCTCGGCCCGGTACCGCGCCGCCATGGCGTCGATCACCTCGTCAGCGACCCGGTCGGCGCCGCGCCCGACGCCGAGGTCCGCGTCCAGGTAGCCGGCCCACTCCGGGGTGCTCATCCCCATCAGCCGCTGCTGGGCGTCCGGCAGCCACCGACCACCGGCCCCGGCCACGTAGTCGCGCCGGACCTGCTCCCAGACCGGCTCGGTGTCGATGAGTACGCCGTCCATGTCGAACACCACCGCCGAGATCATGACCCCATCCTGCCCGGTCGACCGGAATCGACCCGGAGCGGGGTCACTGAGCGCTATCCTCGCAGGTGAGCTCCCCTTTCTCGATCCGAGCCGGGTCGCTGCAGCGGCCCACGCACCGGACTGAAGCGGTGAAAGGAGTTGCGATGTCGGAGCACGCCGCACCGGCCCGCGACCGGATCATAGCCGGCGTCCACGACTCGGCATCCAGCTGGGCCGCCGTCGCCCTGGCCGCCCGGGAAGCCGCCACCGCGCACCGGCCGCTGCGGCTGGTGCACGCCCTCAACTGGATCCCGGACGACCTGTCCGGTGGCGACGACCCCCAGCCGGACGCCTACCAGCTCGTCGAACGCGCTGTGGAGATCGCCACCCGGACGGCCCCCGGAATCGACGTCACCACCGAGGTGTCCGAGAACGCCCCGGCCACCGCGCTGCTCCGGGAGTCCCGGATGGCGTCGTTGATCGTGATCGGCGACGGGGACCTGGCCCGGTGGACCTGCCTGCCGCTGGACGCACTCGCCGTACAGATCGCCGCCCGCGCCGACTGCTCGGTGCTGGTCGCCCGGGCCGGCTCCGAGCCGGCCCCCGAACCGGCCGCGCCGGTGCTGGTCGGCGTGGACGGCTCAGCCGGCTCGGAGCGGGCGCTCGGCTTCGCCTTCGACGCCGCCGCGCAACGGGACAGCGACCTGATCGTCGTGCGCAGTTGGGAGAGCGAGTCGAGCTGGGCCGACGCCTCGGCGGCGACCGCCGACGAACTCGCTGCGGCGGTGACCCCGTGGCAGGAGAAGCATCCCGACGTCGCGGTCCGTCAGCAAGTGGTGAACGGCCCGCCGGCCCGGGTGCTGATCGAGCGTGCCACCCAGGCCGGTCTGGTGGTCGTCGGAGCCCGTGGCGACCATCCGCTGCGGGTTCCGCTCGGCGCGGTCAGCCAGGCGGTGCTGCACCATGCCGGGTGCGCGACGGCGATCGTCCGCGAAGGCGGCCCCCGGCCGGCCGTCGGCGACTGACCGGCGTGCGGGTCACCCTCGACCGTGCAGGAGGCGGGCGCCACGGGTCGTCGCCGACAGCCGTCGTCCCTGGTGGGCCCGGATGCTAGGGGCCCGACGGTTGAGCCGGTGAGCCGGCCCGCCCGGTCGGGACACGGCAGCACGGAACGGTCAGGACACGGCAGCCATGTGGACGATGTTCACGTATTGGTACTCATATGATTACGCTGTGACAACCCCCGACACGTGGCGCCTTCCGCCCTGGACCCTCCTCAGCAACCACGGACACGTCCTGCTCGCCATCGCCCGCGACCCACGGGCCCGGCTGCGGGACGTGGCGGCGCGGGTCGGGATAACCGAACGCGCGGCGCACACCATCGTCGCCGACCTGGAGGAAGCCGGATACCTCGCCCGGCACCGGGTCGGCCGGCGCAACGAGTACACGGTCAATCCGCACGTGCCGTTCCGACATCCGGCCGAATGCGACCACCTGGTCGGCGAACTACTCGCGCTGTTCACCGGCGGCCAGCCGGCATCGGCCGGACCGCCGACGCCGACGCCGACCGTATCGCCGCCGGCCGATCCACATCCGACCCCGGCCGGGCCGCCGACGCCGGCCGGTCGACCGACGGGACCCCAGTCCCGCAACGGCGGGTCCTTCGCACCTGTCCCCCAGCCGTCGACGGAGGTGGACTGTAGTCAGGTGCGACTGAAGGAGTGAGGACCATGAGCGCCAGTCACCTGATCGTCGTCGGTGTCGACGGCTCCGAGGGCAGCCGCCAGGCTCTCGACTGGGCCGCCAGGGAAGCCGCCGAGCGGGGCGGCGCGCTGCGCGCCGTCGTCGCCTGGCGGTGGGACGGTGGAACCACGGTCAGCCCCATCGAGGAGCGGCAACGCGCCAGCGAACTGCTGGACCAGGAGATCACCGCGCTGACCGCCCGGGTCGGATCGGCGTCGCCGGTCGTCGGCGAGGTGGTCGAGGGCCGCGCCGCCGACGTGCTGACCACCGCCGCCCGCGGCGCGGACCTGCTGGTCCTGGGCAGCCACGGGCACGGCCGCCTGCAGCACACCGTGCTCGGCTCGGTCAGCGAGGAGTGTATCCGCAAGGCCACCTGCCCGGTCGTGGTGATCCCCGTTCCCGCGCTGGTCTGCTCGGCCGCCGACCCCACGAGCTGAGCCGGAGGTGATGGCCGTGATCAGGCCGGTCGTCGTAGGGTACGACGGCTCGTCCAGCGCCGACGCCGCGGTCAGCTGGGCGGTCGCCGAAGCCGTCCGGACCGCCACCCCGGTGGTCCTCGCGTTCGCTTTCGAGTGGCCGACCGGGACCGGTCCGCTGGCCCCCGTGCCGACCAGCTGGCCGAACGCGGCCTCCCGGCGCGACGCGGAGACGATGCTGCGGGTGGCGGCCGCCGAGGCCGCCGAGACGCACCCGGACGCCGACATCAGCACCGTCGTCCTCGACGGACCCGCCGCCCTACGGCTGCGTGAGAAGTCCCGGGACGCGGCGCTGCTGGTGGTCGGCAACCGGGGGCACGGCGGCTTCGCAGACCTGCTGCTCGGGTCGACCAGCGTGGCCGTCTCCGCGCACGCACACTGCCCGGTGGTGGTGGTTCGCGGTGCGGCACACCCCACCGCCTCAGTGGTGGTCGGCGTGGACGGCTCCGAGCCGTCACTGGCCGCGCTGCGCTTCGCCGTCGAGCAGGCGGCCAGCCGGCTGGTGCCGCTGCGGGTGCTGCGTGCCTGGCACCCACCGGCACAGCGGTGGCAGCCACCGGCCTTCGACCCTCGGGAGATCGTCGCCGCCGAGCGTGCCCTGCTCGACGACGAGCTGACCGGGTGGCGGGAAAAGTATCCCGAGGTCACGATGACCGCCGAGGCGGTTGGCGACAACCCGGGCCGGGTCCTGGTCGACGCGTCGCGTACCGCCAGCCTGGTGGTGGTCGGCTCGCGCGGCCGGGGCGGCTTCACCGGCCTGCTACTCGGCTCGGTGTCGCAGCAGCTGCTGCACCACAGTCACAGCCCGGTCGCGGTGATCCGCGACACCATCCCGGCCGACGTGCCCTGAGCTGGCGCGCCGACGACCACCCGCCCGGCGGGCCGTCCCTTGACCCGCCGGGCCTTCCACCCATGGAGGCTGACGTGTTCGCCGAGCAGATCCACGATCCGTGGCGGACCTTCCAGGGACGACGGTGGCGGGACACGATCGACGTGGCCGCCTTCGTCCAGGCCAACCACACGCCGTACACCGGCGACGCCGGGTTCCTGACCGGCCCGACCGGACCCGGGCGGTCTGGGACCGGCTGCGGGACATGTTCGTCGAGGAACGCCGTCGGGGCGTCTACGACGTCGACTTCGCGACGCCGTCCACGATCACCGCGCATGCTCCCGGCTACCCGGCCGACCCACAGGTGCACCGAATCTTCACCACGTACCGCAAGACCCACAACGACGCCGTCTTCGACGCCTACCCGGCCGACGTACTGCGGGCCCGCCGCTCGCACATCGTCACCGGGCTGCCGGACGCCTACAGGCGGGGACGGATCATCGGTGACTATCGGCGGGTTCGCCCTGTACGGTGTGGACCGGTTGATCGCCGACCGCCGGGCGCAGCGCGAGGCGCTGGACCTGGTCCCGTCCACCGACGACGTGATCCGCGACCGGGCGGAGCTGGCCGAGCAGATCCGGGCACTCGGTGAGCTGGTCGAGATGGCAGCCGCGTACGGCTACGACGGCTCACGGCCGGCCGCCGGCGCCCGGGAGGCGGTCCAATGGCTGTACTTCGCCTATCTGGCCGCCGGCAAGGAGCAGAACGGCGCGGCGATGTCGCTCGGCCGGACCGCCACGTTCCTCGACGTCTACCTGCAGCGCGACATCGACTCCGGGCAGCTGACCGAGCTGGCCGCGCAGGAGCTGGTCGACGACTCTGCGCTCAAGTTGCGGATCATCCGCTTCCTGCGCACCCCGAGTACGACGAACTCTTCTCCGGCGACCCCACCTGAGTGACCGAATCCCTCGGCGGGACCGGCACCGACGGACGGACCCTGGTCACCCGGACCACGTTCCGCTACCTGCAGACGCTCTACAACCTGGGACCGGCGCCGGAGCCGAACCTGACCGTACTCCGGTCCCCCACGCTGCCCGACGGGCTCAAGAAATTCTGCGCCCAGGTGTCGCTGGACGCCAGCGCCATCCAGTACGAGAACGACGACACGCTGCGGTCCTGGTACGACGACGACACCGCGATCGCCTGCTGCGTGTCGGCGATGCGCCTCGGCCGGGACATGCAGTTCTTCGGGGCCCGGGCAAACCTGGCCAAGGCCCACGCGATCAACGGCGGCCGCGATGAGGTCACCGGCGAGCAGATTGCCCCGGTGAGTCAGCCGGTCGGCGGGGAGGTCCTCGACTACGACGAGGTCCTCGCGGCCTTCGACCGGACGTTGGACTGGCTGGCCGCCACCTACGTCACCGCGCTCAACGTCATCCACCACATGCACGACCGGTACGCGTACGAACGGTTGCAGATGGCGCTGCACGACTACCCGGTGCACCGGTTCCTGGCCTGCGGGATCGCCCGCCAGCGGCTTCCACCTCAACGTCAACGTGTTGGACCGGGCCACCCTGGAGGACGCGATGGGGCACCCGGAGCGGTACCCGCAGCTGACCATCCGGGTCAGCGGGTACGCGGTGAACTTCGTGCGGCTCACCGCCGAGCAGCAGCGCGACGTCATCTCCCGGACGTTCCACGGAGGGCTGTGAGGTGACCACCGGGGCGGTCCACTCGTACGACGTGTCGATTGGGGCGGACGGCCCCGGTACCCGGTTCGTCGCGTTCCTCGCCGGCTGTCCGCTGGCGGCTCGCCGACCGGGGCACCCCGATCTGGGTCCGGTTCGTGCTGGCGTCCACCGGACTCACCGGCTACCGACCTGGTCGCCGTAGGCCGCGGCGACCGGGCGGTCGGCCCGCCACGCCGGTGACCAGCGGAAACGGTGAGTGCCGCCACGCCAGCCGCCGACGGCCGCCGACCTGACCGGTGCGGCGGCAAGTTCGGCGGCGATCTGCCGGACCTGGTGGTAGCCGGTGGCCATCAGGAAGGCCGACGCCCGGCCGTAGCTCTTGATGCCGACGACAAAGTAGCCCGGCTCGGGATGGCGCAGCTCGTCGACTCCGGGTGCCGGCGCCGACCAACCCCGGGCCGGCCCGGGGTCGAGCAGGGTGGCCAGGCCACGGCTGGTGCCGAGCACCGGGTCCAGGTCGAGGCGGAGCTCGCTGGCGAGCCGGTGGTCGGCACGGAACCCGGTGGCGACCACCACCCGGTCGGCGACGACGGTCCGCCCGTCGCGGCTGGACAGCCGGACCGGGCCAAGGTCGGACAGCTGCTCCACCCGATGCGTGACGAATCCGGTCTCCAGGACGATCCGACCAACGTCGACCAGTTGGCGCAGCCGGGTGCCGATCGCCCCGCGTGCCGGCAACGCGTCGGCGGCACCCGGGGCGAAGATCGGATCGGCGGTGACCCGACGGACCGCCCAGGTGATCCGGGTGCCAGGCTGCTGGTCGGCCAGTTCGATCAGGTCGAGCAAGGTGTTGGCGGCCGAGTGTCCGGCGCCCACCACGACGGTGTGCCGGCCGGCATGTTCCGCGCGGTTGACGCCGAGCACATCGGGCAGGGCGAAGTCGAGATGTGCGGCTGCGGCCGGCTCGCCGAACGCGGGCAGGCCCTCGCCGCCCAGATGGTTGGGGGTGTCCCAGGTCCCCGACGCGTCGACAACGGCGCAGGCGAGTTGTTCGGTGCCATCGGCCAGGCGGGCCACGAACGGCGCGTCGCCGCGTCCGGGGCCGCGCAGCCGGTCGACGCCGAGCCGGGTGATCCCGGTGACCCGGGTGCCGTAGCGGATCCGGTCGGCCAGCACTGGCAGCTTCGCCAGCGGCAGCAGGTACTCCTCGATCAGTTCGGCTCCGGTCGGGTGGTGCCCGGGTTCGGGTACCGACCAGCCGGCGGCGTCGAGCAGTCGGCCGGCAACCGGGTCGATGTTGTCCCGCCAGCTGCTGAACAGCCGTACATGCTGCCAGTTGCGGATCGCGGCACCGGCGGCGGCGCCTGCTTCCAGCACCAGCGACGGGACCCGGTGCCCGGTGAGGTGGGCGGCGGCGGCCAGTCCCACCGGGCCGGCGCCGATCACGACCACGGGCAGTTGCCGGGCGGCGTACTCGATGCTCATCTGTCTCCTCTCGACGTGGTGGCGGCCAGCCGAGACGGCAGCACGCAGCGGGGACGTCCGCGAGTTGGCCCGTCACCCCATCAGTTGAATCGATGCCTATCGAGACAACGCATCATGCTGTACCGCGCCCTGAGCTCCGGCTGGGCGGACACGCTTCCAACGACCACCCCACCGCAGGCGTTCGCACACTGGGTCCGATTACCAACCGGTCACTTCGTCGCGACCATCACCCGTCGCGACCCGCGCAGCCACGACCAGCCCAGCACGCTCCCGGCCGCAACCGTTTGAATGTCGATTTCGCCACGGCCCGGCACCTGGAAGTTCAACACCACCTGCCCGGTCCGCAGCAGCCAGAACCGGTCCGCCGTCCGCCCCTTCCGGAAGATCTGCTGCCCGCTGTGCCGGACCCCGGGGCGCGCCTGGTACGACAGCCGCTCCAGCCAGGGCCGGGGTAGGTCGGCCAGGAACGACCGGCCGAGCCGGACGTGCCGCGTCGGCCGCCCAGACCACCGACCGAGTCGGTGCTCGGCGCCGGCCTGCTCACCGGGTGCTCACCACCGGCGCGCCTCCAACGGGGTACGGCGGCGGATGGCGAACCCGGCGTTGGTTTTCGCAGTGGCCGGCGCGGGTCTGCTGCAGCTCGCCGGGGTCTACCTCGGCCCGCTGCACACGCTGCTGGGCGCCGAGCCGCTGGCGCTTACCCGAGTTGGCGGCCTGTGCCGCTGTCGCGGCGCTGCCCGCACTGGTGTTACATCTGTCCCGGAGCGGGAACGGACGTGGTTCGGGTCCGGATTCCCCGCGTCCCGTCGGCCGTGAGCCGGCGGCGTAGCAGACCCTGACCAGGAGGCAGCAGATGGACGAGGCGACCACCAAGGGGACCAGCACCAGCACCAGCACCGGGACCGGCGTCGACACGGCGGTGACCGGCGCCGACGCCGCGACCGGCGCCCGGCCGTTGGCCGCCGTACTGACCGAGGCCGCCGCAGCCGCCGGCCACGCGCCGTCGGTGCACAACACCCAGCCCTGGCACTGGCGGGTTCGGCCGGACAGTCTGGAGCTGCGCGCTGCCCGGGATCGGCAGTTGCCGGCCACCGATCCGGACCGCCGGTTACTGATCCTCAGCTGCGGTGCCGCGCTGCACCACGCGAGGATCGCGCTCGCCGCCCAGGGTTGGACGGCCCAGGTGCAGCGGTCGCCGGACCCGGCCGAGGAGGATCTGCTGGCGGTGCTACGACCCACCGAACGGATCGCGATCCAGCCCGACACCGTCCGGATGTTCCAGGCGATGCAGGTGCGACACACCGACCGCCGGCCGGTCAGCGACGAGCCGCTGCCGGTCGCGGCGGTCACCGCGATCACCGCCGCCGCCGGAGCCGGCGTCCAGCTGCAAATCCTCTCCTCCGACCAGGTGATGCTGCTCGCCGCAGCAGCCAGCCGGGCGGAGGAGGTCGAGTCGGAGGACCCGCAGATCCGCAGCGAGCTCGACTACTGGACCGGGCTGGGCACCCCGCCCGGCACCGGACTGCCCGACGAGGTCCTGCCGGAACGCGCCGCGCAGACCACGGTGCCCGGACGCGACTTCGGCCGGGCCGGCACTCTGCCGGTCGGCGGCGGGCACGACCGGGCTGCCGTCTACGCCCTGCTCTTCGGTGCCGACGACGAACCGGCGTCCTGGCTGGCCGCCGGCGAGGCGCTCTCCTCGGCCTGGCTGACCGCGACCGAGCTGGGCATTTCGGTGGTGCCGCTGAGCGGGGCGGTCGAGGTGGCCGCCACCCGGCAGACCTTGCGGCACATCCTCGCCGGGCTCGGCTACCCGTACCTGGTGCTACGGCTCGGCATCGCCAGCCCGGACCACGCCGGCCCGCCGCACCCGCCGAGGATGCCGGCGGCGCAGCTGGTGGACACCAGTGCGGTGGACACCGCAAAACCCCACGCCGCCGACCCTGCGGAGGGCCGATGAGTCCCGACGGACCCGTACTGGTCGGTGTCGACGGTTCCAAGGCCGCAGTGCAGGCCGCCCGGCTGGCCGCCCGGGAGGCCGCGATGCGACGGCGCCCGCTGCGGATCGTGCACGCCTTCGTCTGGCCGGCGCTGCAGGCACCGATGGCGTTGGCACCAGCGGTGCCGCCGGAGGGCGAAGTCGAACGGTACACCCGGGAGATCGTCGACGAGGCCGCCCGGGCGGCGGCCGACGAGGCGCCGCAGCTCGAGATCGCCACCCAGGTGGTCGACGGGGCCGCCACCGTGGTCCTGCTCGCCGAGGCCCGCTCCGCAGCGCTGGTCGTCCTCGGCGACCACGGGTTCGGACCGATCTCCGGGGCGCTGGTCGGCTCGGTCGCCTCCCAGGTGGCGACCCACGCCGACGGTCCGGTGCTGGTGGCCCGGGGCGACTGTGACCGCAGCGGTCCAGTGATCGTCGGGGTGGACGGCTCCGAGCTGTCCGCACAGGCCGTCGGCTTCGCCGCCGAGGCGGCCGACCTGCGTGGCACGGAGCTGCTCGCGGTCCACACCTGGACCCATCCGCCGTCGATCGGACCGGGTGACATGCAACCGCTGGTCTACGACGCGGCAGCCCTGCAGGCAGAGGAGGAGGCGCTGCTCGCCGAGTCGGTGGCCGGGGTCCGCGAGCGGCATCCCGACCTGACCGTACGGCAGTTGTCGGTCCAGGGTCGGGCGACCAAGGTGCTGACCGAAGAGTCGGCCCGGGGTCAGCTGCTGGTGATTGGCGCCCGCGGGCGGGGCGGCTTCACCGGGCTGCTGCTCGGCTCGGTGAGCAACGCCCTGCTGTACCGCAGTCAGTGTCCGCTGGTCGTCATCCGGCCGACCCGGCACTGAGTGGGCCGGCCCGGCGGGCGGCGAGCCGAGCCGGTCCGGCGACGGGCCGGTTAGCATCGTCGCTGTGAGCGCCGCGAACCCCCCGCCGGACGAGCACCGCGACGCGCCGTCGCTCGGGCTGACCCCACTGTCCCGGGTCCGACTGGACCAGCTGCTACACGAGATGCTCGACCGGGTCGGCGAGGTCGTCACCAGTCGGGAGCGGCTCCGTGCGTTGCTCGACGCGGTGGTCGGCATCGGCACCGACCTGGAGCTGCACAGCACCTTGCGGCGCATCGTCGAGGCGGCGTGCGGGTTGGCCGGGGCCCGGTACGGCGCCCTCGGGGTGATCGGCCCGGACCGCCAGCTGGTCGATTTCGTCACCCACGGCATCGATCCGCAAACGCACGCGGCGATCGGTGACCTGCCGCACGGTCGAGGCGTTCTCGGCCTGCTCATCGACGATCCGGCGCCGGTGCGGATGCCGGACATCACCAGGCACCCCCGGTCGTACGGGTTTCCGCCGCACCATCCGCCGATGCACAGTTTCCTGGGAGTGCCGCTGCGCATCCGCAACCAGGTCTTCGGCAACCTGTACCTGGCCGAGAAGCAGGGTGCGGCCGAGTTCACCGAGGACGACGAGGAGATCGTGACGGCGCTGGCCGCCGCCGCCGGCGTGGCGATCGAAAACGCCCGGCTGTACGAGTTGGCCAACCGACGCGAACGTTGGCTGGCCGCCACCGCGGAGATCACCGGCGTACTGCTCGGCACCGTGCGCCGCACCGACGCGCTGACCCTGGTCGCCCGGCGGGCACGTGAGGTGGCCGAGGCAGACATGGTCCTGGTCCTGGTCAACGACGACGAGGCGGCCCAGTTCACGGTCGAGGTGGTGGACGGGTCGACCTTCGGGCTGGTCGGCGCGGTGCTGCCGGCTGGTGAGACCAGCTTCGCCGGCGCGATCACCAGCGGTGAGCCGATCATGGTGGAGAGCCTGGCGAAGGCGGCACCGTGGCCGGTGCCGGTCACCGCCGGACCAGCGGTGATCTCTCCACTGACGGTCGCGGAGACGCTGCACGGCGTGCTGGTGGTGGCGCACCACGCGGACGCTGCCGGGCCGACCGACGGGGACGCGCCGCTGCTGGCCAGCTTCGCCGGTCAGGCGGCGCTGGCCATCGAGCGGGCCCGAGCGCAGGAGGAACGCGAGCTGCTCGTGGTGCTGGAGGACCGGGAACGGATCGCCCGCGACCTGCACGACGTGGTGATCCAGCGGCTGTTCGCCACCGGGCTGCAGTTGCAGAGCGCCATGCCGCTGTGCAGTGGTCGACCGGAGATCGGAAAACGGATCAACACCGCCGTCGACGATCTGGACTCCACCATCCGGGACATCCGCCGGGCGATCTTCGAGCTGCGTACCCCGATGAGCGCGGCCCTG
The DNA here is from genome assembly GCF_048060245.1 of Micromonospora sp. LOL_014. Classification (NCBI taxonomy): domain Bacteria; kingdom Bacillati; phylum Actinomycetota; class Actinomycetes; order Micromonosporales; family Micromonosporaceae; genus Micromonospora; species Micromonospora sp. LOL_014. Next base: position 25,704 of record NZ_JBHMIP010000010.1, on the reverse strand, counting down.
CGTACCGAGTTGCGCGAGGCGGTCGACCTGGCCGCCGACGGGTTGGGCTTCCGGCCCGCCCTGCAGCTGGACGGGCCGGTGGACAGCGCCGTGCCGGACCAGCTCCGTCCGGACCTGCTGGCGGTGCTGCGAGAGGCGCTGTCCAATGTAGTACGGCATGCCCGGGCGAATCAGGTGACGGTACGGGTGTCGGCACTCGAAGGTGAACTCGCGCTCACGGTGACCGATGACGGGATCGGGGTGGACCCGGCCGCCGCCCGGGGTGGGCTGGTCAACATGCGAGAACGTGCCGAGCAGCGCGGCGGAGCCTTCTCGGTGGCCGCCGGGGATCCCCGCGGCACCATCCTTACCTGGAAGGTCCCGTTACGGGACTGATCTGACCCGGCAAGGTCCCGTTACGGGACTGATCTGACCGAGGGTCAGTGACGCGGGCCGAGCAGCCGGGTGGCGAGCACCGCCGCCTGGGTCCGCCGTTCCAAGCCGAGCTTGGCGAGCAGACTGGAGACGTAGTTCTTCACGGTCTTCTCGGCAAGGAACATCTTGCCGGCGATCTCCCGGTTGGTCAGCCCTTCGGCGACGTACTCCAGGATCCGGCGTTCCTGCTCGGTGAGCGACTTCAGCTCGTGCGGCTCCTCGACGCCGCTGCGAATTCGCTCCAGCACCCGGCGGGTCACCGCCGGGTCGAGCAACGACTGACCGGCCGCCACCCGGCGTACCGCGTCCACCAGGTCGGTGCCCCGGATCTGCTTGAGCACGTAGCCGGCGGCACCGGCCATGATTGCGGCGAAGAGCGCTTCGTCGTCCTCGTACGAGGTGAGAATGAGCCCGTTGATGGACGAGTCGACGGCCCGCACGTCGCGACAGACGTCGATGCCGTTGCCGTCCGGCAGTCGAGCGTCGAGAATCGCCACGTCCGGGCGCAGCGCCGGGATGCGCCGGGCCGCCTCCTGCGCGGACCCGGACTCGCCGATCACCTCGATGTCGCCGCTGCTCTGCAGCAGGTCGGCAAGGCCACGGCGGACGACCTCATGGTCGTCGAGCAGGAAGACGCGGATCATCCCCTGTTTCTACCCTGTCGCGGGGCGCGGCGGCCAGGGACCAAAGTCCCGGGCGCCGGGACCGGCCGGGCCGGCCGGGGACCGGGTGCCGGTGACGGTGGGGCGCGGCAGGCAAGACGGACGGGCCCGGTGGCCCGGGAGGATCCGGGACGTACGACCCTGCCGGTGCCGGCCCGGGACCGGGCACCGTGTAGTCATGCTGACCACCACGTTCACCATGGCCCAGCTGCGTACCGCGGTGACCGCGGCGGTCCGCGCCCCGTCGCTGCACAACAGCCAGCCGTGGCGGTTCCGGCTGGTCGAGGGCGCGATCGAGCTCCGGCTCGACCCGGACCGGCTGCTCACCGCCTGCGATCCGACCGGCTGGGCCGCCCGGATCGGCTGCGGGGCCGCCCTGTTCAACCTACGGCTCGCCCTGGTCGCCGCCGGCACACCGGCCGAGGTCCGGCTCCGCCCCGAGCCGGCCGACCCGTGGCTGCTGGCCCGGCTGGTGCCCGGACCGCCGCGGCCGGCCACGCCGGCCGAGTCCCGGCTGTACGCCGCGGTGCCACGCCGGCACAGCAACCGGCTGCCGTTGCGGCCGGACCCGGTGCCGCCGCCGGAGCGGCGGCGGCTGATCGAGGCGGCCCGGGCCGAGGGCGGCTGGCTGGAGCTGGTGGTCGGCTCAACCGCCGTCACCGCCGTAGCGGAGATCGCCACCAGCGCCAACCGGGTGCTCGACCGGGATCCCGGGTACCGGGCGGAAGTGGCCAGGTGGACCCGGCACTTCCCGGCACCGGACGGGGTGCCGGCGGCCGCCGGCGGACCGGTCGCGGAGCCGCACGATCTACTTCCCCGACGACCGTTTGGCAGTACCCGCCGCGCTGCGGGACGCGATTTCGAGTCCGAACCGCTGGTGGCGGTGCTCGGCGCGACCGGCAACACGCCAAGCGACCAGCTGACCGCCGGGCAGGCGCTGCAGCGGGTGCTGTTGACGGCCACCGACGCTGGCCTGGCGACGTCGATGCTGTCCCAGCCGATCGAGGTCGCTCAGGCCCGCGAGCAGCTCCGGCTGGCGCTCGGCCGGTTCGGAACACCACAAATGGTCATCAGGATCGGATACGGTCAGCCCGGCCGACCGACGCCACGTCGGGATCCGGCCAACGTGATCGACACGGTCCGGGAGGAACGATGAGTGACCCGATCGTCTCAGGGGTGGACGGATCACCAGCCAGCCTGTGCGCCGCCCGACACGCCGCCGAGGCCGCGGTCCGGCACGGCGCGCCGTTGGTGCTGGTCCACGGCTATCTGCACGCCTTCGGGTACGGGATCCCGATCAATCCGTACGACGGCGAACTACCCGGGCCGAACGAGGAAGGTGAGCGGATGCTCGCCGAGACCGCCGCGCAGCTGCGCGCCGAGCGGCCCGGCATCACGGTGCAGACCCGGCAGGTGGCGGCCGGCGGGGCACCGACCTTGATCGAGGAGTCCCGGCACGCGGAGCTCGTGGTGGTCGGCAGTCGGGGCCTCGGCGGTTTCACCGGACTGCTGCTCGGCTCGGTCAGTTCACAGGTGGCCGGGCACGCGCACTCCCCGGTGCTGGTGGTCCGACCACCGGACGCGCCGGTCGAGGCGGACGGCCCGGTGCTGGTCGGCGTCGACGGGTCGGCGCACGCGGAGCAGGCCCTGCACGCCGCGGCCGACGAAGCCGCCGCGCGCAGGGTCGGGCTGGCCGTACTCCACGTGTGGTGGCCGAGTCCGATGCGGGACAGCACCGAAGTCGCGGCGCCGGCCGACAGCGCCCGCCGGGAGGCCGACGAACTGCTCGACGCCGCGGTCGCCGCCGTTCGGCGACACCATCCGGACCTGCCCATCGAGCGGCGGCCGTTGGAAGGGGTCGAGGCCGACGCGGTGATGGTCGAGGCGAGCCGCAAGGCGGGTCTGGTGGTGGTTGGTTCCCGCGGTCGGGGTGGCTTCACCGGGCTGCTGCTCGGCTCGGTCAGCCAGACGCTGGTGCACCACGCGCACTGCCCGGTGCTGGTGGCCCGCCCGCATTCGCACCGCTGACCGGCCCGCCAGCCGGGTCGGACGTCCCGGCCGCCCGGTCAGACGGTGTAACGCAGGATCGCACCGATGCCGTCGGGCACCTGGTCGGCGAGCTTGTCCGGCACCACCACCAGCCGGGCGCCGCCGGCGAGGGCGGCCCGCACGGCGGCGTCACCCAGCGGCACCTCGACGGGGTCTGTCACTCCGAAGACGGCCACCGCACCGGCCGTGGCACCCACCTGGTCGGGCTGCGGACCGGTGTACGCCGAACGGGTCGTCAGCTGCGGACCGTCGACCAGCAGCAGAGTGTCGACCTGACGGCGGGCCAGCGTCGCGAGGGTGTCCGACGCTCCACCGGCGGCCCGGTCGGCCTGGCCGATCTCCCGCCGGTACGCCGCCACGGCGGCGGCCACGTCGGCGTCGGCAATGTCTTCCACCACGTCGACGGCCTGTTCGACCGCCGCGTCGGTGGTGTCGTAGGCGCCCTGCACCTCGTGCAGCAGTGCGGCGACCCGGGTCGGTGACTTGTCCCGCAGGAACTGCACCGCCCGGACGTCCCCGGTGACCACGACCGCTCGGGGGCGGACCTCGTCGACCAGTTCGGTGAGCCGCTCGGCCACCAGCGTCGCGTTGGCCTCCCACCGGTCCTCGGCCCGCTGCTGGTACCGCCGCTGGGACCAGCCACCCGGATGCGACCGGGTGATGTGCAACGTCTCCCCGGCGACCGTCTCGGTCACCTCCACACCGTCCGGCTGCAGGGCGACGATCTCGGCGCCGACCCGGTCGGTCGCCACCACCAGCACGGGCAGCTGCCGCTGCTCCCAGCGCAGTAGCGGCAGCAGGTGCGCGACCGGACCATAGCTGGCGGTCTCCCGATCCGGTGGTTCCGGCAGCTGGCGTACCAGCCGCACCCGGTCGGCGTCGGCGACCACCACCAGGGTGTCGCCGTCGAGATTGGCCCGCCCGGTCAACCCACCGATCACGTCGAGCAGGTGGTCGGGCGCGCCCGCCTCGGCCAACTGCCGACGCGCCGCCCGCCAGCGCAGCTGGACCTGCTCGGCGGTTTCCGGGGCCCGGCCGCTGGTGTCCAGGTAGAGCGACACGAACGGTCCGGGTGCGGTGGCCAGGTCGACGAGGGTGGTTCGGGGCGTGGTCGAAGTCACCGTTGGTCCTTCCCATGGTCGTACGGGGTCGGGCAGGTCGTCGCTACGGGGTACCCGGTCGCCGGTCCGGCTACTCCCCCGGCGCGTCGCCGTCGGATGCCGGCGGACGAGCCGGGTGACCGACAGGGTCGGTGCCAGCGCGGGTCAGTGCCCGCGACCGAACGCGTCGACCACGCCCCAGCGACCGGGAATGTCCAGCAGCTCGATCCGACCGATGTCGCGCGGTAGGTGCGGGCGGACGATCAGGTGTTCACCCTTGGGGTCCAGGCCGAGCATGGAGCGCAGGAACATCAGTACCGCCCCGGCCGACCAGGCGTGCGGGCTGCAGGCAGCTGGAAACTGCACCGGATACTTGGTCAACGCTCGGTCGTAGCCGGTGAACGCGCCGGGCAGCCGCCCGTCGAAGAACTGCGCGGCCCCGATCATCGCTCCGGCGACAACGGCCGCCTCCTCGTCGAAGCCGTAACGGCGCATTCCGCAGGCGATCAGCGCGTTGTCGAACGGCCAAATCGTGCCGTTGTGGTAGCCAACCGGGCTGTACCGCCCGGCACCTCCGGCGAGGGTACGAATCCCCCAGCCGGAGAACAGCCGCCGGCTCATCAGGTGACCGACGACGTGCCGGGCCTTGTCCGGGTCGGCGATACCGCTCCACAGCAGATGCCCCATGTTCGAGGCGCAGGCGTCGATCAGGTTGCCGTCGGCGTCCATGCCGAGCGCGTAGTACCTGCCGTTGGACATCCAGAACTCCTCGTTGAACCGACGCTTGAGCTCGGCCGCCTCGCGTTCCAGCTGGTCGGCGTAGGCCGCGTCGGACCAGATGTCGCGGGCCAGCCGGGCACCCCGCCGTTTCGCGTCGTACGCGTAGCCCTGCAGTTCGCAGGTTGCGCGGGGGCCGACCGGCAGCCGACCGTCGCGGTAGGAGATGGCGTCGGCAGAGTCCTTCCACCCCTGGTTCTGCACTCCGAGGCGTTCATTGCGGCACGCGTACCAGACGTATCCGTCGCCCATGATGTCGCCGTACGAGTCGATCCAGTCCAGGGCGAGCCGGGCGTGGAACTCGAGTTCCCGGACCAGATCCGCGTCGCCGGTCCACCGTTCGTACTCGTCGAGCAGCACGACGAACAGCGGCGTGGTGTCGGCACCGCCGTAGTAGGGGCAGGCGCTGATCTCCTCGTAGCCGGCGCGTTCGCCGTACCGGAACTCCTGCAGGATCTTGCCCGGCTCCTCCTCGGCGAAGTCGTCAAGCCGGCTGCCCTGCGCATCGGCGAGGGTGTGCAGCACAGCGGGGGTGAGCTGCGGGGCGAACGGCAGTGCCTGCAGGCTAGTGATGATCGCGTCCCGGCCGAAGAAGCCCATCAGCCAGGGCAGCCCGGCGGCGAAGACCATCTCGCCGCGGGTGTTGCCCTGGAACCGCAGCGCGGCCAGGTCTACGAGGCTGCGGCGGTATGCCTGGTCGAGGCTCGCCGAGTCGCAGGTGAGGGTGGGCGCGGCGGCCAGCCATTCGTCGAGCGCCTCGCCCGTCTCCACCTTTGCGGGGGTATCGTAGGCCGGCACCGCCTCCCGGATGTCCCGCCCTTCGGTTCCGCGGCTCCAGAGCACCACCTGGAAGGTGGTATCCCAGGCGCCCTGCGGCCCGACCTGGATCTCGAAGGTCATGCCGTGGTCGTCAACGGCGGCGTCCGCGCTGCTGGATACCACGACCTCGCGTCGCTGGTTCTCCCGGTGGTAGAGCAGGCGCAGCGTGCCGTCCTCGACCGCGACGGAGATCTTGCCCTTCTTCTGCACGTCGGCGACTTCGGTGATGTCCGCGAAGTCGGTGCTGATGTCGAGGCGGATCCGCAGGTCCACCGGCACGTCCTGATGGTTCAGGACGGTGAGCCGCTCCAGGAACAGCCCGCCACCGACCGACCGCTGCCGGATCACCGAGAGGTTGGCGTCCACGTAGTGGGTCGGTTCGCCGGGCACCAGGAAGTACCGCGACTCGAAGTACCGCAGGTCGTCGACCGACAGGGCGGTGAGCCCTTCGCCGTTGACGGTGAGATCCCAGGTGGAGAGCACCCGCATGTCGAACGAGAAGAGTCCGGTGGGCAGTTCAGCCGACGGATGGATGTCTCCCCGACCGTCGCTGATCATGAACATCATGCCGTCGAGGATGCTGGTGTAGCTCAGGTTCCTCACCGTGCTCTCCCCCAGCCCTGGGCCAACTGCCGGGGGTGACGGGCACCGACGGTGTCGGGTAGCAGCCGCTCGAACGCCGGCACCATGAAGATGTTGCCCTCGACAATGAACGCGAACCGAACGAAGGTCGCCCACAGCCGGTCCTCGCCGCGCAGTAGCCGCTCGAACAGTGGGCCGTCGATGACGGCGACGCAGTCCGCGTCGGCACCGGACTGTTCGGCCTGTACACCGCCGGCTGCGAAGTGCAGCAGCCACTGCTCGATGTGGTCGCGGTACCGCACGTCGAATCGCAGCGTGCCGTCGATCGTCGGGGGTAGCCGGGGGGCACGTTCGTCGAGACCGGCGAAGAAGGCCTCCGTGGTCGCTGACAATCCGCCACCTCCGTCGTCCGCTACTCAGCGAGCTTCCCGGTTGGGTCGGCGGGGTGCGGGCGGTTGCGCCGGAAATCACCCGGCAGGGTGTCCGACGACGGCATTCGCTGCGGCCCGTGGGATACCGAGTTCCGGCCGGCGAGCGTGTTGACTTCGTAGTTGCATGTCAACCGCTCTGAGGAAAGCGCTTTCTCCTGCCACGGCAGGGACGGTGGGTCCGCACCACCGACCGTCCCTGCCACCGACGGCAGCCGCCCGACACTCGCCATAACCCAGCGATACCAAGAGCGATCTTCGATACCACGACCAACCAGCACCATTGACAAATATCGATCATGATGCCAACCTCAGGGTACCGCGTAGGAGCCTGACATCCGCGTGGGGAGCAGGGCAACTCTCCACTGACTCGGCACGCGTCGACGACCACGCGCATCTTCCGGGCAGAACGCACACGTAACCAGGTCGCGCCGTCCACCGGCGCGTACCCACCACAGTTGGAGTCGTCATGTCCCTTCCCACCACCACCGACCGCCGACCGCTGGGGCTGTACGCCCTGGTTGTCGCGGTCACCGCCGGGTTGCTGCTGACCACGGCGCTGGCCAACGTCGCCTCGGCGCACGGTTCGGTGATCAGCCCGGCCTCACGCAACTACGGCTGCCTCGAGCGTTGGGGCGACAACCACATGGCGCCGGAGATGGCCACCGAGGACCCCATGTGTTACCAGGCGTGGCAGGCCAACGCCGCCGCGATGTGGAACTGGAACGGCCTCTACCGGGAGGGCGTCGGTGGCAACCACCAGGGCGCCATCCCGGACGGCCAGCTCTGCAGCGGTGGACGCACCGAAGGCGGTCGCTACAACGCGATGGACGCGATCGGCGACTGGCGCGCCACGTCGATCAACAACTCCTTCAACGTCCGGCTGTTCGACGGGGCCAGCCACGGCGCCGACTACATCCGGGTCTACGTGACCCGGCAGGGCTTCAACCCGATCACCCAGGCGCTGGGCTGGGGCAATCTGGAGCTCGTAGCCCAGATCGGCAACACACCGGCGTCGCAGTGGCAGAGCGTGCCCAGCGGGGTGCAGATCGACATCCCGGCGACCGCTCCGGGGCGCACCGGCCGGCACATGGTCTACACCATCTGGCAGGCCAGCCACATGGACCAGTCCTACTACTTCTGCAGCGACGTGAACTTCGGCGGTAGCAACCCGCCGCCGACCACCGCGCCACCGACCACGCCGCCGCCGACCACCGCGCCACCGACCACCGCGCCGCCGCCCGGCTCGGCCGGCTGCACCGCGTCCTACACGGTCGCCTCGAGCTGGTCCGGCGGCTTCCAGGGTGACGTACGGGTGACCGCGGGCGCGTCGGCGATCAGCGGCTGGACGGTGACCCTGAGCTACCCCAGTGGACAGACCGTGCAGCAGGCGTGGAACGCCACCGTCTCGGCCAGCGGCTCGACGGTGACCGCCCGCAATGTCAGCTACAACGGCAGCCTCGCCGCCGGAGCCAGTACCAACTTCGGCTTCATTGGCTCGAACTCCGGCGGCACACCGTCGGTGACCTGCCGCGCCACCTGAGGCGTACCGGGTCAGCACGCCTTCCGGGGCGGTGTCGCGGTTCGCGGCACCGCCCCGGTTGTCATGCCGGGCCGAAATCAGATCGATGGCCATCGTAGGTAATTGACCGTCTTACACATCCGAAACAGGCGGTAACACGGATATTATTGTCAGCCATTGCCCACGTGGTTACAGTCGTACCTTCTCGGGGCCAGGAAGCGCAGGTCACGGCCGGTCAACCGGATCAGCCATGCTGTCCGAAGTGGATCAATGGTGCCGGGAAACCGGTACCGCAGAGAGGATCCGCCCATGTCAGGAGTCGTCCGCGCCGCCATCGTCCAGACCGCCTGGACCGGCGACAAGGAATCCATGATCAAAGCGCACGAGGAGTACGTCCGGCAGGCCGCCGCCCAGGGCGCCAAGGTGATCTGCTTTCAGGAGCTGTTCTACGGGCCGTACTTCTGCCAGGTGCAGGAGAGCGAGTACTACGCGTACGCCGAATCGATCCCCGGGCCGATCACCGAACGGTTCGCCGCCCTCGCGGCCGAGCACGGCATGGTGATGGTGCTGCCGATGTACGAGCGCGAGCAGGCCGGCCTGCTCTACAACACCGCCGCCGTGATCGACGCCGACGGCAGTTACCTGGGCAAGTTCCGCAAGACCCACATCCCCAACGTCAAGGGCTTCTGGGAGAAGTTCTACTTCCGCCCCGGCAACCTCGGCTACCCGGTCTTCGACACCGCCGTCGGTCGGATCGGCGTCTACATCTGCTACGACCGGCACTTCCCGGAAGGCTGGCGGGCGCTGGGCCTGTCCGGCGCGCAGATCGTGTTCAACCCGTCGGCGACCAGCCGCAGCCTCTCGTCGTACCTGTGGAAGCTGGAGCAGCCGGCGGCAGCGGTGGCCAACGAGTACTTCATCGCCGCGATCAACCGGGTCGGCGTCGAGGCCGATTACGGCGACAACGACTTCTACGGCACCTCCTACTTCGTCGACCCGGAAGGCAAGTTCGTCGGCGACACCGGGGACCCGTACCAGTCGGAGTTAATCGTCCGGGACCTCGACCTCGGCCTAATCGAGACGGTCCGCAACCGCTGGGCCTTCTACCGCGACCGCCGCCCGGACGCCTACGGCGACCTGGTCCAACCCTGAGCCGGCGGAGGAAGCCATGAGTCTGCTGATCACCGGCGGCACCGTGATCGGACCCACCGGACCGTACGCCGCCGACGTGCTCGTCGACGGCGAGACGATCACCGCGCTGCACTCCCCCGGCACCGGGCCGGCCACTGGCGTCGACGTCCTCGACGCCAGTGGCAAGTACGTCATCCCCGGCGGCGTCGACGTCCACACCCACATGGAGCTCCCGTTCGGTGGCACCAACGCGAGTGACACCTTCGACACCGGCACCCGGGCCGCCGCACACGGCGGCACCACCACGATCATCGATTTCGCGGTGCAGCGTGCCGGTGAGGTGGTCGGCGACGGGCTGGCCGCCTGGCACGCGAAGGCCGAGGGCAACTGCCACGTCGACTACGGCTTCCACATGATCATCGGCGGGGTGGACGACGAATCGCTCAAGGCGATGGACTCGCTGGTCGCCACCGAGGGGATCACCAGCTTCAAGCTGTTCATGGCGTACCCGGGGGTGTTCTACAGCGACGACGGCCAGATCCTGCGGGCCATGCAGAAGGCCCGCGACAACGGCGCCACCATCATGATGCACGCCGAGAACGGCATCGCCATCGACGTGCTCATCGGCCAGGCCCTCGCCCGGGGCGAGACCGACCCGATCCACCACGGACTGACCCGCCCGGCCGCGTTGGAGGCCGAAGCGACCAGCCGGGCCATCGCGCTGGCCGGGGTCGCCGCCGACTGCCCGCTCTACATCGTGCACCTGTCCGCCAGCGAAGCCCTCGCCGCCGTCGCCGCCGCCCGCGACACCGGCCGCAACGTCTTCGCCGAAACCTGCCCGCAGTACCTCTACCTCGCCCTGGAGGACCAGCTCGGCGCGCCCGGCTTCGAGGGCGCGAAATGGGTCTGCTCCACTCCGCTGCGCAGCAGGCACGAACCCCACCGCGCCGACCTGTGGCGGGGGCTGCGCACCAACGACCTGGCGGTAGTCTCCACCGACCACTGCCCGTTCTGCTTCAAGGACCAGAAGGAACTCGGCCTCGGCGACTTCTCCAAGATCCCCAATGGGATCGGCGGCGTCGAACACCGGGTCGACCTGGTCTACCAGGGCGTCGTCGACGGCAAACTGTCCCTGGCCCGCTGGGTGGAGACGATCGCCACCACGCCGGCCCGGATGTTCGGCCTCTACCCGCGCAAGGGCGTCATCGCCCCCGGCTCCGACGCCGACATCGTCGTCTACGACCCGGCCGGCCGGACCACCATCTCGGCGGCCACCCACCACATGAACATGGACCACTCGGCGTACGAAGGGTTCGAGATCACCGGCAAGGTCGACACCGTGCTCTCCCGCGGCACCGTCCTGGTCAGCGGCGACGGGGCCTACCACGGCCGCGCCGGCCACGGCCGCTACCTGCGCCGCGGCCTGTCGGACTACCTGCTGTGAAGGAGGCGAGCATGGACTTCGGCGTCGTGTTCCAGTGTGACCCGCCCGGCCGGGAGCTGGTGTCGCTGGCCCAACGGGCCGAGCAGGCCGGCTTCAGCCACGTGTGGACGTTCGACTCGCACGTGCTGTGGCAGGAGCCGTTCGTCATCTACAGCCAGATCCTCGCCGCCACCTCGTCAGTGACGGTGGGGCCGATGGTGACCAACCCGAGCACCCGGGACTGGACCGTCACCGCGTCGACGTTCGCCACCCTCAACGAGATGTACGGCAACCGTACGGTCTGCGGCATCGGCCGGGGCGACTCAGCGGTACGGGTCCTCGGTGCCCGCCCCACCACCCTCGCCGAGCTGCGCGAATGCGTCACCGTCATCCGCGACCTGGCCGCCGGGCGGACCGTGCGCTACCGCGACCGCGACATCACCCTGCCGTGGGTCAGTGACGGGGCGCTGGAGGTCTGGGTCGCCGCGTACGGGCCGAAGGCGCTCGCCCTGGCCGGCGAGGTCGGCGACGGCTACATCCTGCAACTCGCCGACCCGGACATCGCCGCCTGGATGATCGGTGCGGTCCGGGCGGCGGCCGAACGTGCCGGCCGCGACCCGGACGCGGTCACCTTCTGCGTCGCCGCCCCCGCCTACGTCGGCGACGACCTGGCCCACCAGCGGGAGCAGACCCGCTGGTTCGGCGGCATGGTCGGCAACCACATCGCCGACATCGTGGCCCGCTACGGCGGTGGCGGCAGCGCGGTGCCGAAGGTGCTCACCGACTACATCGCCGGCCGGCAGGGCTACGACTACGCCGAACACGGCCGGGCCGGCAACACCCACACCGACTTCGTGCCCGACGAGATCATCGACCGGTTCTGCCTGCTCGGCCCGGCCGAGGAGCACCTGCGGCGGCTCGCCGAGCTGCGTGATCTCGGCGTCGACCAGTTCGCCGTCTACCTGCAACACGACGCCAAGCAGGAGACCCTGGCCGCGTACGGCGAGCAGATCATCCCCGCGTACCGCCGGGTGGTCGCGTCTTGACCAGCGGCTGGACGCGCCGGGCCAGCGTCGCCGGGGTCGCGCTGGCCGCGCTCGCCCTCGCCGCCACCGGTTGGGAAGGCTACAAACTGGTCGGCGACCCGGACGGCACCGACTTGTACGGCGTACCGCTGCTGCCGCGCGCCGACGACGCCGCCATGCCGCACCTGGCCGACGTGGTCGCCGGCCTAGGTGCTGTCGACGTCGCCGCCGGCCAGCCGGTGTGGCGGGTCGTCGTGGACGCCTGCCTGTTCACCCTCGGGGTGACCGGCGTCGGGTTCGCCGCCGGCACGCTGGTCGGGCTGGTCCTGGCGGTGGCGATGCAGCGGTGGCGGATCGTCGAGCGTGGACTGCTGCCGTACGTGGTGCTGTCGCAGACCGTGCCGCTGGTCGCCCTGGCCCCGGTGATCGCCGGCTGGGGAGGGCGGCTGTCCATCGGCACCTACCCGTGGCAGCCGTGGATGTCGGTCGCGGTGATCGCCGCGTACCTGGCGTTCTTCCCGGTCGCCGTCGGCATGCTGCGCGGCCTGCAGTCGCCGCCGGCCGCCGGGGTCGAGCTGATGCGCAGCTACGCCGCCGGCTGGTGGCGCACCCTGTGGAAACTGCGGGCACCGGCCGCGCTGCCGTACCTGTTCCCGGCGCTGCGGCTGGCCGGGGCGGCGGCCGTGGTCGGCGCGGTCGTCGGGGAGATCTCCACCGGCACCCGGGGCGGCATCGGCCGACTGATCCTGGAATATTCGCGGCAGGCGACCAGCGCCCCGGCGAAGGTGTACGCGGCGATCCTCGGTGCCGCCGTCCTCGGCCTGGTCGTCGCCGCCACGGTGACCCTGCTGGAGGTCGGACTGACCCGGCACCAGCGGCGGGTGGCGGTGACCGGATGAGCAGCGAGTTCGCTGTCGGTCTCACCGGGGTCGACAAGGTCTTCCACGCCGGCCGGGCCGACGCGGTCACCGCGCTGACCGGGGTGGAGCTGGCCATCGGCCGGGGCGAGTTCGTGTCGCTGATCGGGCCGTCCGGCTGCGGCAAGAGCACCCTGCTGCGGCTGATCGCCGACCTGATCACCCCGACCGCCGGCACGGTCACCGTCAACGGCAAACCCGCCCGGCAGGCCAGACTGGACCAGGAGTACGGAATCGCCTTCCAGCAGGCCGGCCTCTTCGACTGGCGGACGGTGCGGCGCAACGTGGAACTGCCGTTGGAGCTGCGCGGGGTGCGGCGGGCGCAGCGGCGGGCCCGGGTCGACGAGATGCTGGCCCTGGTCGGGTTGGCCGACTTCGCCGGGCACTACCCGGCTCAGCTGTCCGGTGGCATGCAGCAGCGGGTGGCGATCGCGCGGGCGCTCGCCGTACACCCGCCGTTGCTGTTGATGGACGAACCGTTCGGGGCCCTCGACGAGATGACCCGCGAACGCCTGCAGGACGAACTGCTCGGCATCTGCGCGCGCACCGCGACCAGCACCGTCTTCGTCACCCATTCGATCTCCGAGGCGGTGTACCTGTCCGACCGGGTGGTGGTGATGTCGGCCCGGCCGGGTCGGATCACCGCCGTCGTCGACGTCGACCTCGGCGAGCGTACGGAGCAGACCCGGCAGTCGGCGGAGTTCTTCGCCGCCGTCACCGAGGTCCGCCGGGCGCTGCGCGGCACCGGTACGCCGGCTGCGGATGCGGCGGTGGCGTGAAAGCGCTTCGGGCGGCCGGGCCGCCGGTCGCCGTCGGGCTCGCCGGGCTGGCGCTGTGGGAAGCGACGGTACGGCTGGGCCGGGTCGCCTCCTATGTGCTGCCGGCCCCGTCAGCGATCGCCGAACAGTTCTGGGCCAGCCGTACCGTGGTGCTGACCGCCGGGCTGGCCAGCGGCACCAACGCGCTGATCGGGCTGCTGGCCGGGGCAGCGCTCGGGGTGCTGGTGGCGTTGGCGGTCAGCCGGCTGCGGCTGCTCAGCGAGGTGTCGGTGCCACTGGCCGCGCTGGTCAACGCGCTGCCGATCATCGCGCTCGCCCCGGTGCTGAACAACATGTTCGACGCGGCCAGCAGCGTGCCCCGGCGGATCGTCGTCGGCCTGGTCGCGTTCTTCCCGGTCTTCGTCAACACGCTGCGTGGGCTGCGCCAGGTGCAGCCGATCCACCGCGAACTGATGGACAGCTACGCCGCCAGCGGCGCGACGTTCGCCCGGCTGGTCCGGCTGCCCGGCGCGCTGCCGTTCGTCTTCACCGGGCTGCGGCAGGCGTCGTCGCTGGCGGTGATCGCGGCCGTGGTCGCCGAGTACTTCGGTGGGCTGCAGGACGGGCTGGGGGCGCGGATCACCTCGGCGGCCTCGCTCACCGCGTACCCCCGGGCCTGGGCTTTCGTCGTCGGCGCCTGCCTGCTCGGCCTGGTCTTCTACCTGGCGACCCTGCTGCTGGAACGCCTCGCGATGCCGTGGCGCACCGGCCAGGCCCCGTGACCCCCACCTCCCCTGGCGCACCCGTCCCGCGCCGTAGTCCCCCGCTCCATCATCGCGACCAGGAGGAACGACGAAGATGAGAAGACGGTTGGCCGCCGCGGCGGCGTTGACGGGTGCCGCGCTGCTGATCAGCGCCTGCGGTACGGCGGACGAGGAACCGGAGGCTGGTGGCGGTGCCACCGACGGCACCACCACGGTGAAGGTCCAGTTGCAGTGGTTCTTCCAGGCCCAGTTCGCCGGCTACATCGCCGCCGTCGAGAAGGGCTTCTACGCGGAGGAAGGGCTCGACGTCGAGCTGCTCGAAGGCGGGGTGGACATCGTCCCGCAGACGGTGCTCGCCCAGGGGCAGGCCGACTATGCGATCGCCTGGGTGCCGAAGGCGCTCGCGTCGCGGGAGCAGGGTGCCGAGATCACCGACGTGGGGCAGATCTTCGCCCGTTCCGGCACCTACCAGGTGGCGTTCGCCGACTCCGGCATCAGCGGGCCGGCGGACCTGCGCGGCAAGAAGGTCGGCAACTGGGGCTTCGGCAACGAGTTCGAGCTGTTCGCCGCGATGACCCAGGCCGGGCTGGACCCGGGGTCCGATGTGACCCTGGTGCAGCAGCAGTTCGACATGCAGGCGCTGCTGCGCGGCGACATCGACGCCGCCCAGGCGATGAGCTACAACGAGTACGCGCAGCTGCTGGAGGCGGAGAACCCGGACACCGGTGAGCTGTACACGCCGGAGGACTTCACGGTGCTCGACTGGAACGAGGTCGGGACGGCGATGCTGCAGGACGCCATCTGGGCCGACACCACCAAGCTCGACGACCCGGCGTACCAGGAGCAGACCGTCAAGTTCCTCACCGGCACCATCAAGGGCTGGGCGTACTGCCGGGACAACCCGGAGGAGTGCCGGGACCTGTCCGTCGCGGCCGGGTCGACGTTGGGCGCCAGCCATCAGCTGTGGCAGGTCAACGAGGTCAACAAGCTGATCTGGCCGTCGACCGGCGGGATCGGGCTGATCGACGAGGCGGACTGGGCGCGTACGGTCGAGTTGTCGCTGGCCACGAAGAACCAGGACGGCCAGACGGTGCTGACCGCCGAGCCGGAGGGGTTGGCCTACACCAACGACTACATCACCGAGGCGCTCGAAGCTGCGGAGGCGGACGGTGTCGACGTCACCGGCTCCGGTTTCACCCCGCTGACCGTCACCCTCAACCCCGGCGGCGCCTGAGCCAGGGTCGGTCGGCAACCGCGCTGTTCTCCATGATCAGATGACGAAAAACCGGAACGGCACCGGCGTGTCGCCCGGTTTTTCGTCATCTGATCTTCATGTCGCACGTGGACGGGACCGCGTGGTGGTCAGAATCGGCCGGTGATCTTGGCTTTGGCGATGTCGGAGCCGGCCTTGGCGGCTTTGACGTACCAGAGCCGGGCCAGTTGCTCGTCGCCTCGGCGTCCGTACATCGCGCCGAGGTTGTGCATCGCGTCGGCGTCGCCGGTCCTGGCCGCGCGCAGGAACCAATGCTCGGCCTGACCGTGATCGGCCCGCAGTTCCAGCAAGCGTCCAAGGTTGGACATGGCGCGGGGATGGTCGTGGTCGGCGGCCTGTCGGTACCAGTGTTCGGCCTCGGTCAGCTCGTCACGTTGCTCGAGCAGCGAGGCCAGGTTCGTCATACCCAGGACGTGCCCGGCGCGTGCGGCACGTGCGTAGAGCTCTTCGGCTTCGGCATAGCGTTGCTGGCGTTCGCGGAAGACGCCGAATTCGCAGCAGGCGTTGACGCTGCCCGCGTCGACCGCCTTGCCCAGCCACGCCTCCGCCTCGGTGCCGCCACCGGGTCGCTGGCTGAGCATGAAGCCCAGGCTGTCCATGCCGTCGGGATCGCCGGCGGCAGCCGCGCGCCGCAGCCAGGGTTCCGCCTCCGCCGTCATCGCCGAGCGCGCCAGCCAGGTACCCGCGAGTGCCATCTGGTGCGTGTCACCGGCGACCGCACCGGAGAGCAGGTCCAGGCCCTCACCCGTGAGCATCTGCCGCAGTGCCGGCCAGGCGACGTCGTTCTCCGCGCCCACCGCCCGGATCAGCCAGAACGCCGCGCTTTGTTGATCTCCGCGACGCAGGTGAACGGCCGCGAGGTTGCTCATGGCCTCGGCGAACCCGTCGTCGGCGGCCAGCCGGAACCAGCGTTCGGCCGCGCCGGTCTCGGCCCGATCCAGCAGGATGGCGGCTAGATTGTTCATCGCGCGGTGGCTGCCCTGCTCGGCGGCGGCGCGGTAGCACTCCTCGGCCTCCGCGACCTGTCCGCGCCGCTCCAACCACTCGCCGAGGACACCCCGGCCGTACGCTCCGACCGATGTGGCCGCGTCGCGAAGCCGCCGTTCGGCCTCGTCATCGGGGAGCAGCTCAGCTAGGCGCGCGGCTGCGGTCGACCGCTCGATCGGGTCACCGTCGGCGCTGACCGCCCGGTCGTACCACGGCTCGGCGTCGTCCACGTTGTGCATTCGGCAGAAGTCGCCGATGGCGCGCAACACGGCTGGATCGCGGCACTCGGCAGCGGCCTCCCGCCACCGGAGGCTGTCGTCGGGACGGTTGCGTCGCGCGCAGACAACCGACCAGAGGAACATTCCCAGCGGGTCCCCCGCCTCGGCCGCCCGTCGCCACCAGTGCCTGGTTTTCCGGTCGTGCACCGGTCCGCTGCGCGGCAACAGGTGGGTGCGCAGGTTGCCGTGACGGCCTGCGGCGATGTCGACCCGCACCATAACCAGACTCACCATCGCGGTGGCCTGCCCGGCTTCGGCGGCCCGCTCGAGCCAACTCTTCGCGCCATGCAGATCGCCCTCCTGGGCGAGCCGCGCGCCCAGGTGAGTCATCCCGACGAGGTCGCCAGCGGCGGCGGCGTTGCGCAGCCACTGCTGAGCTTCGGACCGCCGACCCCGTACCAACAGCCACTGCGCCAGCTCCACCATCGCGGCGGAATCGTCCAGCGCCGCCCGCTCCCGGAGGCTGGCCTCCAGGTTCATCGTCGGCCTCCTCGGGTCGCTGTCGCGCGGGCACCAACGCCGACAGGTAGGGACGTGCGCTTGGACATAGCAGCCTCCGCTGGATGCGACACACGATGAAGGTAGCGGATTGTTCAACAATCCTGCAATACTAGATCGATGGTTGCTCGTGTCCTGCGTGACCGGATCGTTGAACGATCCGACTGTTTGTATCCTCCAGTCGTGGCAGCTGCGATGCGTGAAGACTGGGTCGCCCGACTGACCGACGACCGCACCCGCCTCGACCTCGGCGGCTACGGCGAACGGGTTGCGGACGTCCTTCGTGAACGGATCACCGAGGGCGTCTTCCCGCCCGGTGTCCGGCTGAGCGAGAACGCCCTGTGCGAGGCACTAGGGGTGTCCCGCAACACCCTGCGGGAAGCGTTCCGGCTGCTGTCGCACGAGGGCCTGCTCACGCACGAGTTCAACCGCGGCGTCTTCATCCGGGAACTGACCGCCGCCGACGTCCGGGATCTCTACGCGTTCCGCCGGATCATCGAGGGTGCCGCGGTCCTCGCCGCCGCCGACGCGCCACCCGGCGCGCTGGACCGCGTCGGCGAGGCGGTCGAGGCGGCCGAGGTCGCCGCCGCCGCCGGTGACTGGGCGAAGGTGGGTACGGCGAACATGCGGTTCCACCAGGCCATCGCCGACCTGGCCGGCAACAGCCGCCTCAGTCAGACCGCGCGTCGCCTGCTGGCCGAGCTACGCCTGGTGTTTCTGGTGGTCCCCGCCGTACAGGCGTTCCACCAGCCCTACATCCGAGACAACCGGCAGATCCACCAGCTACTCGTCACTGGCGAGTTCGTCGAGGCCCATCGGGTCCTGACCGCCTACCTCGACGCCGCCGAACGCCAACTCCTGGACGCCTTCCCGCCACAGCGGACCGGCGGCGCTCCCTCGGCCGGCACCGGCCGCGCGGCCCCTACCAACGCGCCGCGATGAACGTCGTCCTGTGGGTGCTGCAGTGGACACTCGGTGCGGTGATGCTGTCGTCCTTCCTGAGCATGCCCTATCTGCTGCGCCAGGGTCACGCCCGCCAGCCGATCGGTGCGGCCGCGATGGCGACGCTCGGGTTGTGCTGCGGCATCGGAGTCGTGCTGCCCTGGCTGACCAGCCAGGCGCGGATCGTAACCACGATCGCCGCCACGGCGATCGGCGTGGTCACCGTGTTCGACAGCCTCACCAACCGGCTGGACGCGGCAGACGCCACCTTCAACACAGTGGTCCTGGTGATGGCGGTGACCGTCGCGGCTGGCCGGTTGCACGACCTGAGCCCCGACACCGGCCCGATGCCCCTCGGATGGGGCTTCCTCCTCGGTGGGACCGCCCTTGTAGTGTTCGCCATCTGGGGCGCCCGGTACGCCATCTCCCCGACGACGCGCTGGACGCAGGCCTTCACCGGACTCGCCGGCGTACTGGCCGGCCTCATTGCGTTCGCCGGCCTCAGCACCTTCTCCGGCCCCTGATCGGGACGACCGATCGTCGATCCTGCACGCCTACCCCCATGATCATCTGACGAAAAACCGGGATGGCGCCGGCGTGTCGCCCGGTTTTTCGTCAGATGATCTTCTAAACGATCTTGGGCTGGCCTGATTGCTGAGGCGGCGCCAGCAGGTCCTCCCAGCCGATCCCGGTGTGCAGCACGTACAGAATACCTTGCTGGCGGGGTCGGTCGGGCCGGTCGTGGTCCTGGTGATCGATGTGGCCGGCGCGGCAATAGCGGCTCGATCAACTCCCACTTGGCCCGACCAAGGACTGAACCAAGATTCACAGTCGATCCAGCTCTTTATGCATTGACTCCCATCAGTCAATGGCGTTACGGTGTCCCTGCGCCTGGACCAACACGGGGAAGGACAGGCAAGCAATCCAAGAGCAGCCTGACGGCAACCCCTCGGCTGGATCGTCGCGCTCACTTGTCTTCCCAGGCGCTCCATTGGTGCGTCGATCGAGGTCCCCACCCTCAACATCACGGGAGGAACGTACGTGGACGCTGGATTCCCGAAATCGAAAGACACCAGCCACCCTCACCGGACCGGAGTCACGGCCCCACTCAGTCTACTCACCGCACTGACCACCAGCGCCCTGCTGATGATGTCCGGCATGCCGGCCCAGGCCGCACCGCCTGCCAACCCGACCCAGGATGCACGCATTGTCACCGAACAGGGCACCCACATCGTCACGGGGCGGGACGCGAAGGGTGCGACCCGCACCGGAGCGATCGCACCGGGAACGGTGACCCGCGCCGCGCCACCAAAGGTGACGGGCCACCCTCCGCTGCCGCAGCAGGGCTTCAGTAAACGCTCGAGCGGGACCGCCTTCGGTGACTTCTGGCAGTTGCAGATGAACCTCTGCAACAGCGGTCACGCCGGTTGTTACGCCGACGGGTACGCGATCGACGAGGGCGCGTACATGATCTATCTGCTCATGCCAGACCTCGTCACCGTCAACGAGGTCTGTCTCGGGGACGTCGCGAACGACCTCGCGCCGGCGATGGCCGGCGCATGGGCCGGCGACTGGGCGTTCTACGTGTTCATGCCCGCCGTCACCGCCGCTGGAACCCCGGTAACCTGCACAAACGGCGACGAGTACGGGGTAGCTGTGATCGGGCACATGCCTGACTCCATGTACTACGGCTTCGACGCCTTCGGCGGACATTACGGCAACCAGGACTCCGGCAACGAGAAGCGCGCCTTCGCCTGCCTGTACGCCATCGACCACTATTACGCCTGCACAACTCATCTGAGCAGCAACAGCGAGCCGGTCGCCCTCGCTCAGTGCCTGGAACTGCTGACTGGGGTCATCCCCGCGATCCGCACGTATGAAGGCGTGTACCGACCCACTGTGATCGGCGGCGACCTCAACCTGGAATATGACACCAGTGATCCGGAGAATGTGCAGAACTGCGTTCCGTCCGGATACACCCGCAAAGGCGACGGAAACGTGCAGCACATCATGGCGACCAACGACACGCCGTTCTACGACACCGAGACGTACCTGATGTTCTACACCGACCATCAAGCGTTTCTGGCCAAGCTGACCATGCCCTGACGGGCCGACCCGAGCATCAGCCGGGCCAGTGGGGCCCGAGCCAACAGACCGGGTGACCGGGCCACGTGCCGGGATCCGATCGAGCCGGTTCCGCCGACGCATGTCGATCTGTTGGCGGGACCGGTACGGACCGGAGGGACAGCAGTGTCCAGTATGATCCAGCGTACTGATCCGGCGGGAGGGCTACGGGGGCAGAGCGTGCACCGAATCCGGTCGTCCACGTCGCACCGACCGAAGGGCACACCACCCCGGTTGAAGGGCAGCGGCTCCGTTCACCCGGTCCGGGTCGCGGTCGCCGTCTGGTTCGCCGCAGCCGTCGTCGCCGTCGCCCAGTCGGTGGCGGCGCTCACCCGCGCCCGGCACGACCGGCTCGCCGACCTCGACGTATACGTGGAGGCGGTCACCGGGCTACGGCAGGGCACCAGCCTCTACGACTACGCTGCGGCGAGCACCGGGGCACCGTTCACCTATCCGCCCCTGTCCGGCCTGCTGTTCGTACCGCTGACGCTGATCGACATCGACGTGCTGCGGGTGATCTGGACGGCGGCCACCGTTGCGCTGGTGGCGCTGCTCGCCGTGATCGTGTCCCGCGCCGATGGGGCCCACCGGCTCCTGCCCCGGCAGGTGGCACCGGCGGCGATCGCCCTGCTGCTGTTCGCGTCGGCTCCGGTCTCCAGCAACCTCCGGTTCGGCCAGGTCAGCGTGATCCTGACCCTGCTGGTGCTGGTCGACTGCCTGGGGCGTGCCCCGCGTCGGCTAGCTGGTGTCGCCACCGGACTGGCCGCCGCGATCAAGCTCACCCCGCTGATCTTCATCCCGTACCTGTGGCTCGCCGGCGAGCGACGGGCGGCGGTCACCGCGACCGGGACCTTCCTCGCCGGTACCGGCCTGGCCTGGCTGATCCTGCCAGGCGAGTCGGCGCGGTTCTGGCTCACCGAGATGTGGGACGTCGACCGGGTCGGCAACATCGTCACCGCCGGCAACCAGTCGATCAACGGTGCCCTACTACGGTTGGGAGCACCCGACGACGCTCGTACCCTCGTGCTGTTCACCGCCGGGCTCGCGGTGGTCACGATCGCCCTGGTACGCGGCGCGGTCGCCTACCGGGACGGGGACCGGCTGGCTGGCGTGGTGATCGTCGGCGCGGCCGGCCTGGCGTTCTCGCCGGTGTCCTGGACCCACCATCAGACCTGGCTCGTACTAGCCGCCCTACTGGTGGTGGGCGAGCGCCGAGGCCGCGCACTGGCCTGGACCGGTCTGGTGGCTGCCACCATGATCCTTCCGGTGATGTCGATGGGCGACGGGCTGCCCACCGCAGACCTGACCGACAACGTCCGGGTGCTGCTCGCGTTGGTGGTGGCCTGCCTGGTCCCGACCGTCGGGGGTCGACCAGGGTCCGGTCTTCCTGGGCGGGCCGAGGTGCCCAACCTCACTGCCCGACGCTTTAGGGCGGCGGCTTGGCGGTAGTAAGTTCGCCGCAGCGGGGGCACCAGCGGCTCTTCACCTTGAACGAGAACAGCCCGGCGAGGTAGCCGAGCAACACGGCACTGGTCAGGGCACAAACGTCCATCGTGGTCCACTTTCAATCGCAGCTTGGGATGGGGTCGGGCTGGTGGTTGCCGCCACCGACCCGACCCCGGCTCAAACGGACGGCGGGCAGCGGGCGGCAGAGGTCTACGGGTGTGCGGCTGGAAAGGGGTCGACGCCGTTGGGCGGCTGCCGGCGTTGCACCACGCCGGAGCGGGTCAGGGCACTCTTGTAGACGCCGATCGCGGCCATCCGCCCGTCCCGCCCGGCCGAGGTGATCGTGGCGAGGATGCCCACCACCGGGGAGTCGGCGTCGTCGAGGCCGTACCGGATGTCGGAGACCCGGACCGTCATCGGCCGGTCGCCGAACACCCAGTCGGCCTTGCCGAGATGCAGCGTGTCACCGACCCGCAGGAGTTCCCCGTCGGCCATCAGTCGTCCCGCCCGTCGTGGACGTACCCGTCCGGCCAGAGTCCGGCGTACTGCAACACCGCCCGCACCCGACGCGCCCGACTGTGATCCCAGCGGTCCAGCACGGCCAACGCGTTGGTGAACGGCGGGCAGAACGCCGGCCCGTCGCACGCCCGGCACTCGGCCAACCGGCTCGGCATGTGCTCGGTGACCGTCTCCCGCGCCCAGTCCAACACGTCGACGTCCGGCCGGTTCCGCATCGCCGCCGCCGCCTCGTCCAGCACCGGCCGCTCGGCGTCGACAGCCGCACACTCGGCATTCGGCGCGGGTGCCACCGCACGCGCGCCCAGCAGCCGAAACCGTGGATCGCGCCCGATGTCCGTGTGCCCCGGCGTCCGTCGCGGCAACGGCGGCCGGTCCGGCGTCGGATCTTCATTACCACCGAGGTACGGCGACGGGCAGTACCTGCTACTCGGCGGGTTGTTTCCGGCCATGCGCTTTCCTCCGTGGAGACATGTCGACGGATACATTCGAGTTATTAATTGCCGCTCGCGTGACTCACTACATCCACGGTCGCCTACGTCACACGCACGCCACCACCCGCCGACATCCGGAGATTCCGAATCGCCTATTCCCCGTGACGCGGGGAAGTTCCCAAAGTCGAAGCAGTCGCGTATCGTCTATCCAAATAGGTCTGCGGATCTTTCTGATCATGGGCGGGTGACGGCATGACTGAATCAAGATCGGAAAGTCTTCGACAGCAGCAGACTCGCCTCGCGGCCGAGCTACGGTCGGAGGGAAAGACGTGGGTCGAGGTGGCCGAGGTCTTCCGGCAGCGGTTTCGGCTCAACCCCCGGGCCGCGCTCCGCGCCGCCCGGGGCTGGAGCCAGGCGCAGGCAGCCGAGGAGTGGAACCGGCGCTGGCCCGACGAGCCCAAGACCCACAAGAGCTTCTCGTACTGGGAGATCTGGCCCGGTAAGGGCGGCTACACGCCGTCGCAGGACAACCTGGTCCGCCTGGCCGAGATCTACGAGTGCGCCGTCGCCGATCTGCTGGCCGACCTGCCCAGCTTCCGCCACCTCGATGCCGCAACCCGAGCAACTTTCACCGTCGCACGGGGTACTTCGGCCGTCCTCACCGGTGAGACCATGGTGCCGAGAGAAGCGGAGATCCTGCTTCGCGACCTGCTCGGCCGGCGACCCGGCGCCGAGGCGGGTGCCCCGCCACGAGCGGACCTCACCGGCCTGCACCGCCTGCCCGAGGAGGTCAACTTCGGAGAGTTGGCGCAGGTCATCGTCATGTGGATGCAACGGATACCGGACCCGCAGACCCGCCGGGCCATGCTCGGCAAACTGACCGCCGCGCTCGCGGTCGCCACCACCGCGCCGCTGACCGAGCTGGCGGGTGCGGCCGAGCCGGCCAACGCGGCACCGCCGTCCGCCGGACCGGGAACGTTCGACCCGGCGACGCTGGCTCACTGCGAAGAGATGATGCCCTACCTGCGGAAGCAGGGCGACGTCCTCGGCGCGGGTGCCACCCTGCCCAGCGCTTTGGCCTACCGGCGCACCGCCGAGCAGCAGGCCAAGGCCGCCCCCGCCGGGCCGCACCGGGACCGGGCGATCGCCGCCTACGCCGAGCTGACCCAGCTGGCCGGCTGGTTGTGCTTCAACATGGGCGACTACGGCTCCGCGCAGCGGCTCTACGACGACGCCCGCTCCGCCGCCCACGAAGCACGCGCCGTGGAGCTGGTCACCTACATCCTGTGCACCATGAGCCACCTGGCGACCTGGCAGGGAAAACCCCGGATCGGCATCGACCACGCCGCCGCCGCCACCGCCTGGGCCGAGCAGAGCGGCAGCCCGTACGCCCGCGCCTATGCCGCCGATGTCGCGGTGCGCGCGCTCACCGCCGACAGGCAGGCCGACAGGTCTCAGGCGAATCTCGACCGCGAGTACGCCGCCCTACAGGAAGCGCAGGCCGACGACGGCCCCCGGCAATCGTGGTGGTACTTCTACGACGAGTCGTTCTACTGGAGCACCACCGCGCAGCAGGCGCTGGGCTTCCACGACGCCGACCGGGTGCTCGCCGCCACCGACAAGACGTTGTGCCTGATCGACCCGGGCAACCTGCACAACCGTGCGTTCGGGCTGCTGTACCGCGCCGAGGCGTTCGCCCAGCAGCGCGACATCGACCAGGCCTGCCGGACCGCCACCGAGGCGGTCGAGCTGACCTCGGTCAACTCCAGCAAGCGGATCACCCAGCAGGTGCAGAAGCTGCGCCGTGGGCTCGACCCGTGGAAACGCACCCGCTCCGTCAAAGAGCTCGACCAGGCGGTACGCAGCTACCGGTCAACGCCCTTCGGCTGACCGCAGCGAGCGCACAAAGACGGCGTACTCCCGGTAGTAGGCACCCGGAGGTCCAGGCTTCGTGCCGACCCGCCGCCACCCCCACCGCTCGTAGAGTGCGTGGGTGGCGGTAGCGACCGGGTTGGCCGACAGCGTCGCCCGCTCCTCGCGTCGACCGCCGAGGAACGTGTCGTGCAGGCCGCGCCCGATGCCCTTGCCCTGCCACGCCTTGCGTACCTCGATCTCCGCCAGGACCACGGTCCGCTCGCCGCCACGCTCGTCGGTGAAACCCGGCTCGGGCGCCGGATCGAGCCCACCGAACCAGTCCCGCTCCTGCCGCAGGCTGTACCCGAAGACGAAACCCACCAGCTCGTCGCCGCTCCGGGCTGTCACCAGCTCGTAGTTGCGGGCACCCAGCGCAGCCGTCGCCCGGTCACAGAAAGCGTCCGCCTTGACGCCTGCGTCCTCGCCGGGGACCTGGCCGTAGGCGTCGGCATACGCATCGGCCAACTGGTCCAGCATCGCGGCGGCAGCGGCGGCGTCGAGACGGACGTACGAAACCTCAGTCACACCAACCACCGTACGGACGAGCGGATGTTTGTCCTTCCCCGCGCCACGGGGAAAATGGGCCCAGTACTAACCTTCGTGTCGACCAAGCGCCCGACGGTCAGCCTGTAGGGATCTCGATACGGCATCAACATGTCATTGAGGGGATCCATCGGATGATCGACGAACCCAGTGGGCAAAGTTGGATTCCGCAATGAGGGTTTCCGGGTGGCTGGCGCCTAACACCTTTCGCAGAGTAGGCAGCAATTCAACCAACTGGTCTCTCGCGGAAGAATAATCGCCAGCCGATCCGGTCAAGTTAGCAATCTCGGAGCACGCAATGAGGGTTTCCGGGTGATTGGCGCCTAACACCTTTCGCAGAGTAGGCAGCAATTCAACCAACTGGTCTCTCGCGGAAGA